>DASXYW010000051.1:0-10894 GCA_036502265.1 Steroidobacteraceae bacterium
CAGCGGATTGCGAAAGTCGGCGCGCGACCACTGCAGCAGCAGCCGCAGCAGCACCGCGATCAGGCACAGCGACAGCAGGGTCTCGAGCAGGTAGATCAACGCGTCCATCACGGTCCTTTGCTGCTGCGTCCGCCGGCGAGCGCATCGGCCAGCTGCGCGCTGCGCGCGCGGGCGGCCTCGAGCGCCCGGGCGACCAATGTCGCGAAGCCACCCTGCTGCAGCACGTACAACGCCGCTTCGGTGGTGCCGCCGCGCGAGGTCACCGCGCTGCGCTGCTCGGCCAGCGCGCCGTGTTGGTGCGCCAGCAGCCCGGCCCCATGCAGGGTTTCGCTCGCCAGCAGCACCGCGGTGGCGCGCTCGAGTCCGAGTGCCTCGGCGGCCTGGGCCATGCTCTCGGCTAACAGGAAGAAATACGCCGGCCCACTGCCCGACAGCGCGGTCACGACGTCAAGCTCGGCCTCGGCCCGCAGCCACACCGCGCGGCCCGAGGCCGCCCCAACCAGCTCGGCCAGCGCGCGTTGTGATGCACTCACCGCGGCGGGCGCGTACAGACCGGTGATACCGGCACCCAGCAGCGCCGGGCGGTTTGGCATCGCCCGCACGATGGCGGTGCCTTGCGGGCACAGGCGCGCGAGATCGGCGATGCGCAGGCCGGCGGCGATCGACAGCAACACCGGCGGCGCGCCATGCTGCGTCGCGACTTGAGCCGGCAGCGCGGCCAGCGCGGCGCCGGCAGCCTGCGGCTTGACGGCCAGCACCACCAACTCGGCGCCAGCGATGGCGGCGGCATTGTCGGATTCGGCCACCACGCCTACATCTCGCTGCAACCCGGCGCGCGCGGCGGCCGACGGTTCGCCGACGCGGATCCGGTGCGCTGCGACGCCCTGGCGCAGCAGCCCGGCGATCAGGGCGCGCGCCATGTTGCCGCCGCCGATGAATGCGATAGCCGGTTCCCTGGAATGCATCGGCGGCATTCTAGCGGCTAAGGTCGCGGCCCGAATATCGCCGTGCCGATGCGGATCAGCGTCGCGCCCTGCTCGATGGCCTCGCGATAGTCCGCGCTCATGCCCATCGACAGCGTATCCAGTCCGCCGATGCGCTCGTTTAGCTGCCGCAGCAACTGGCGCAACGCCTGAAAGTCCGGGCGGTTGTTGTCGGCGCTCTGACCGGCCGGCAGGATGCACATCAGCCCGCGCAGCCGCAGCCGCGGCAGCTCGCGTATGGCCGCCGCCAGATCGGCGGCCGCATCGGGCTCGATCCCCGCCTTGGCCGACTCGCGCGCGATGTTGACCTGGATGCAGACCTGCAGCGCCGGCGCGTAGTGGGGCCGCTGGGCCGACAAGCGCTCGGCCACCTTCAGCCGATCAACGCCGTGCACCCAGGCAAATCGTTGCGCAATCGGTGCGCTCTTGTTGGTCTGTACCCGGCCGATGAAGTGCCACGTCACGGGCAGGTCGGCCAGCGCATCGATTTTCGGCAGGGCCTCCTGCAGATAGCTTTCGCCGAAGTCCGTGACGCCGAGCGCGGCGGCGGTGCGTATTTGCTGCGCTCCGTGGCCCTTGCTGACCGCCACCAGTGTGACCGACTCCACACTCCGGTGCGCGCCGGCGGCGGCGCCGGCGACTTCGGCTCGCAGCGAGCGCAAGTTTGTCGCGATAGGCTCGTCGGCTGACGAAATCTGCGGAGCGATTAACATATTGGTGGTCGAGTACCTCCGCTATACTTCATTGGCGGGCCGCTGTCACCGGCGGGAGGAGCGAGAACCCGAATGGCTGTCGATATTGCGCAACTGCTGGCGTTCGCCGTCAAGAATAATGCCTCCGATCTGCACCTGTCGGCGGGCGTGCCGCCGATGATCCGGGTCGACGGCGACGTCAAACGCATCAACATGCCGGCACTGACCCACAAGGAAGTGCACGCCATGGTGTATGACATCATGAACGACAAGCAGCGCAAGGCCTACGAAGAGTTCTTCGAGACCGACTTTTCGTTCGAGATCCCCAAGCTGGCGCGCTTCCGCGTCAATGCTTTCAATCAGAACCGCGGAGCGGGCGCGGTATTCCGCAACATCCCGTCGGCCATTTTGAGTCTGGACGACCTGGCGGCGCCCAAGATCTTCCGCGACCTTTGCATGCTGCCGCGCGGCCTGGTGCTGGTGACCGGCCCGACCGGCTCGGGCAAGTCCACCACGCTGGCCGGTATGGTCGACTACTGCAATGACAACCGTCCCGATCACATCATCACGATCGAGGACCCGATCGAATTCGTACACGAGTCAAAGCGCTGTCTGATCAATCAGCGCGAGGTCAAGCGCGACACGCTCGGATTCAGCGAGGCGCTGCGCTCGGCACTGCGCGAGGACCCGGACATCATCCTGGTCGGTGAAATGCGCGACCTGGAAACCATCCGCCTGGCGCTGACGGCCGCCGAGACCGGCCACCTGGTGTTCGGTACCTTGCACACCAGCTCGGCCGCCAAGACCATCGACCGCGTGGTCGACGTGTTCCCGGGCGAAGAGAAGGACATGGTGCGCTCGATGCTGTCCGAGTCGCTGCGCGCTGTGATCTCCCAGACCCTGCTGAAGCGCAATGGCGGCGGCCGGGTTGCCGCCCACGAAATCATGATCGGCACCCCCGCGATCCGTAACCTAATCCGCGAGGGCAAGATCGCGCAGATGTACTCCTCGATCCAGACCGGCCAGTCAGCCGGCATGCAGACGCTCGATCAGTGCCTCAATGAGCTGGTCGCAAGGAGCGTCGTGAGCAAGGAAGAAGCCCGCTACAAAGCCGCGAATAAGGATTCGATGTAACGTTGCGGCGGCACTTACGGTGGCCGTGAGCGCGCATTAAGAGGCTGTAATGGATCGCGACCAAGCCATCAAACTGATGCAGGAGTTGCTCAAGCGCGTGGTCGAAAAGGCCGCGTCGGACCTGTTCATCACCGCCAATTTTCCTCCTGCCATCAAGATCGACGGTGAGATCCGGCCGCAGATGGAGCGGGCGCTCACGGCCGAGCAGTCCGGCATGCTGGTGCGCGCGATCATGAATGACCGCCAGACCAAGGAATTCGACGCCACCAAGGAATGCAACTTCGCGATCGCGCCGCCCGGCATCGGCCGCTTCCGCGTCAGCGCCTTCGTGCAGCAGGGCCACGTCGGCTGCGTGATCCGCCAGATCAATGCCAAGATTCCCTCGTTCGAGGAACTCGATCTGCCCCCGATCCTGAAGGAAGTCGTGCTATCCAAGCGCGGCCTGGTGCTGATCGTGGGCGGTACCGGCTCGGGCAAGTCCACCACCCTGGCCTCGATGGTCGGCTATCGCAACGACAAGACCCGCGGCCACATCGTCACGATCGAGGACCCGGTTGAATACGTGCACCAGCACAAGGGCTGCGTGATCACCCACCGCGAGGTCGGCGTCGACACCGAATCTTGGCTGGCCGCGCTCAAGAACACCCTGCGTCAGGCGCCTGACGTGATCCTGATCGGCGAGATCCGGGATCGCGACACGATGGAGTATGGCATCCAGTTCGCCGAAACCGGCCACCTGGTGCTGGCCACGCTGCACGCCAACAGCTCCAACCAGGCACTCGACCGCATCATCAACTTCTTCCCCGAAGAGCGACGCGAGCAGCTGCTGATGGATCTGTCGCTCAATATTCGCGGGCTGATCTCGCAGCGCCTGATTCCGCGCGAATCCGGCAGCGGCCGAATCGCGGCGATGGAGATCATGCTCAATTCGCCGCTGATTCAGGACCTGATCTTCCGCGGCGAGGTCGCCAAGATCAAGGAGGTCATGTCGCGATCGACCCGCATCGGCATGAAGACCTTCGACCAGGCGCTGTTCGAGCTGTACGAACAGGGACACATCTCGTACGAGGATGCACTGCGCAACGCGGACTCGAAGAATGAGCTGCGGCTGCGGGTCAAGTTGGAGAGCAAGCGCGAGAACAAGCCGATCGAGCCGGAAGGCGACCTGACCATTGCCGAAGAAGCCCAAGGCAAGAATTTTTAGGCGCCCCGATGTCAGCAGATCCGCTCGAAATCACCGGTACCGAGTCGCAACCGGCGGTCAACACCAAGCCGCTGTTCAAGCTGATGGTGGAACGCAAGGCCTCGGATCTATTCTTCACTTCCAACGCCCCGATCAAGATCAAGATCGAAGGCCAGATCTACCCGATCAACAAGCAGGTGTTGCCGCCGACCGCGGTGCGATCAATCTGCTTCGGCCTGATGACCCCGCAACAGATCGAGTCACTGCAGCGCGAGCTGGAGATCGACTTCGCGATCTCCGAGCCGGGCCTGGGCCGCTTTCGCGTCAACATCTTCTATCAGCGCGGCTATCCGGCCATGGTGCTGCGCTACATCACCGCCGACATGCCGCGCCTGGACTCGCTCGGGCTGCCGGATTCGCTGGTGGAACTGTCGATGCTGAAGCGCGGCCTGATTCTGCTGGTCGGCTCGACCGGCTCCGGCAAGTCGACCACGCTGGCGGCGATGGTCAATCATCGCAACGAGAATGCGTCCGATCACATCGTGACGATTGAGGATCCGATCGAGTTCCTGCATACCAACAAGCGCTCGATCATCAATCAGCGCGAAGTGGGCTTGGACACCAAGAGCTATGATCGTGCGCTGCGCGGCGTGATGCGCGCCGCCCCGGACGTGATCCTGATCGGCGAGATCCGCGACCGCGACAGCATGCAGGCGGCGATCAATCTGTCCGGAACCGGCCATCTGGTGCTGGCGACCCTGCACGCCAACAACTGCGCCGAGATGTTCGACCGCGTGATCAACATGTTTCCGCTCGATCAGCACAAGCAGGTGACACTCGATCTATCGCAGTATCTGCGCGCGGTGCTGGCGCAGCGCCTGGTGATGGGAGTCGATGGCAAGCGGGTGGCGGCGGTCGAGGTGATGCTCAATTCGCCGCACATCGCCGAGTTGATCAAGCGCGGTGATGTCAGCGGCATCAAGGAGTCGATCCTGCAGAGCGCCGACAAAGAGGTTTACAGCTTCGACACCTCGCTGCATCGCCTGTATCAGCAGGGTCGCATCAGCCTGGACGAGGCGCTGGCGAACGCCAACTCGCGCACCAATCTCGAGGCCAAGATCAACTTCGGCTGACCTCTGGCGGCGATCCGAACACGCTGTCGGCCTCGAACACCGGGCCATCCACGCACACCCGCTTCATCGCCGGGCCTGAGTCTGTCCGGACGGCCACTGTGCAGCCGGCACAGCCGCCCACGGCGCACGCCATATATTCCTCCAACGCCACCTGGCAGGGCAGCTGGAATTCGCGCGCCAGCCGCGCGGTCGCGGCCAGCATCACGGTCGGTCCACAGGCGAAGATCTCGGTCTGCGAGCGCGCTTCGGGCGGCAACGCCGTCAGCCAGGCGCGTGCCAGCTCGGTGACGTAGCCCTCGAAGCAGCCGGGGTAGCCGGCCTGGCTCGCCAGCCGCGACGGCACCCCCCATTCCTCCAGCATCGGCATGCAGGCGATGGCCTCGGCGGGCAGCCCGGGGATCATCAGCGTCGAGGGGCGGCTGCGAAACGGAAACGGGATCTCCGAGCCCATCAGCACCAGCGGCTTCCACGGCACATCGGTGCGAGCGCGCAGCCGCTCGGCAAGAAAGATCATCGGCGGAATGCCCACGCCGCCGCCGATCGCGAGCGCGCGCGCACGCGCCGGGTGCGGAGTGAAACCGCGGCCGATGGGGCCGAGCACGCTGATCGGGTCCTGCGGTTTCAAGCGCGAGAGCGCCTGGGTGCCCGGGCCGGTCTCCTTATATAGGACCTCAATCCAGCCCGCTTCGGGCTCGGCGCGCATGATCGACAGCGGCCGGCGCATCGGCAGCTCGCTGGCACAGCGCAGATGCGCGAAGCTGCCGGGCGTGGCGCGCGCCGCGGTGTGCGGTGCGTGCAGTCGCAGTACATGCTGGTGGGCGTCGAAGTGCTGGTGCGAGAGCACCGCGGCATCCTCGAGTGAGATGCTGCCGCGGTTTGGGCTCACGAGGCCGGCCGGCCAGCGACGCTTTCCAGAACTGCCATGCGCACCGCGACGCCGTTGCTGACCTGGGCGCGGATCACCGACTGCGGACCGTCGGCGATCTCCGAGGCGATCTCGATGCCGCGATTCATCGGCTGCGGGTGCATCACGATGGCATCGGGCTTGGCACGCGCCAATCGCGCGCTGGTCAGGCCGTAGCGGGCGAAATATTCGGCGGCGTCGGGAATGGCGGTCTGCTCGAAGCGCTCCTTCTGGATGCGCAGCATCATCACCACGTCGACACCGGCAAGCCCCTGCTCCAGCGTCTCGAAGCGCGTGCAGCCGCCGAATTCCTGCGGCTCCGGCATCAGCGCCGCAGGCGCGACGATGCGGATCTCGCGCGCCTCAAGGATGCGAAACACATGGTAGGCCGAGCGGGCCACGCGCGAGTGGCGCACGTCGCCGACGATCGCGATGCGCAGCGCTTCGATCTCGCCCTTGTGCTGGCGCACGGTCAGCGCATCCAGCAGCCCCTGGGTAGGATGGGACAGGTGCGCTTCGCCGGCCGAAAGCACGCTGACGTGGCGGGCGACATGGGCGGCCACGTGCGACAGCACGCCGGGCTCGGCGTCGCGGATCACGAACACGTCGAAGTGCAGCGCCTGCAGGGTGAAGATCGTGTCGAGCATGCTCTCGCCCTTGGCGCGCGAGGACAGCTGCACCTCGAGATTGACCACGTCGGCGCCGAGCCGCCGGCCGGCCAGTTCGAACGACACCCGGGTGCGGGTGGAGGGCTCGGTGAACAGGTTGGCGATGGTGATGCCGGTGAGCGAACGGCCGGTCGGGGGGCGCTCACCGATGCCGCGCGCGAAATGCTGCGAGCGCTGCAGCAGCGATTCGACTTCATCGCGGCGCAGGCCTTCCAGGGTGATCAGGTGGCGCAGGGAGCCGTCGGCGCGCCTTTGCTCAATCATTCCGTGCGACCTTCACCTCGCAACCAGCGTTCCAGAATGATAGCGGCTGCGGCGCCGTCGATGTCAGCATGTTGTACCCGCCGCCGCCGCTCGCCGGAAGCGCGTTTGCGCTTGAGCCGCTCGGCCGCCTCGATCGAGCTGGCGAACTCATCGGTCCGCTGCACCGCTCGCTGCGCGCGTGCGGCCAGATCGGACGCAAAGCGGTCGGCCTTCGAGCCCAGGGCGGCGCGCGTGCCGTCGGCGTGGCGCGGGCTGCCGACCACCAGCACGTCGGGTCGCAGCTCCCGCAGCAGCCGATCGATGGCGCTCCAGTCGACCCCACGGTCGGTAACCGGGATGGCCCCGCGCGGGGCGGCAGTGGAGCTGATGGTATCGCCGCAGGCGATGCCAATGCGACGCAGGCCGAAATCGAACGCCAGTACGACCTGGGCTCGCGCCTCAGGCATGACCCGCGGTGAAACTCACGCGCGAGCTGTCCACGCCGAGCAGCTGCCAGGCAGCCTGCCAGCGGTCTTCAAACGGCAGTTCGAATACGATGCGCTCGTCCAGCGGCAGGCTGAGCCATGCGTTGTCGAGCATCTCGCGCTCGAGCTGACCGGCGTCCCAGCCGGCGTAGCCCAAGGCCACGAACGCGCCGTGCGGGCCCTCGCCCCGGGCGATCGCGGCGAGCACGTCACGCGACGTGGTGACCTGGACATTGTCGGAAATGCGGTGGGTGGAATCCCAGGAGCCGCCCGGCCGGTGCAACACGAAGCCCCGGTCGGTGTGTACCGGGCCGCCGCGCAGCACCGGTTGCTCGCTGATGCGGATGTCGGAGGGCTCGAGCTTCATCTGTGCCATGACATCGCCAAGCTTCATGCCCATGGGCTTGTTCAGAACGATTCCAAGGGCGCCGCGGTCGCTGTGCTCGCACAC
Organism: Steroidobacteraceae bacterium; assembly: GCA_036502265.1. Classification (GTDB taxonomy): domain Bacteria; phylum Pseudomonadota; class Gammaproteobacteria; order Steroidobacterales; family Steroidobacteraceae; genus FEN-1191. The sequence goes on from DASXYW010000051.1 coordinate 7,877, forward strand.
CAGCGCGACCGTCTGGGCGAAGTTGCCGTCCGCGAGGGAGGGCATCGCGATCAGAAGGTGATTGGCCAATGACCCGGTAGTGCCCATGCAAGGCAGTATGCGGGCGCCTCCGTCCCGTCTCAAGGCTTCGGTGGAGTATCTGACGAAACGGTCACAGCGCCCGACTGCAGCGCTCCTGAGACGAAATCCCATTGATAAGCAAAGCGCAATTGCGAGTAGTCCGCGGCGATGTCGGCCGGAAACGGCTCGAACGGGCTCGCCAGCTTCAATATGGTCAGTGCCGCCTGGTCGAGCGCACCGGAACCGCTGCTGCGACGCACCGTCGCCTCACGCAGCCGGCCACTGGCGGCGATGTCGACTTCCACCACCGGGCTGCCCGACAGTCCGGCGTTGCGCACCGCCGAGGGCAAATTCAGGTTGCCGATCCGCTCCACCTTGCGCTTCCAGGCGGCAAGGTACGGGGCCAGCTTGGAGGCGCGGGTATCCGGCGTTACCCAGTGCTCAGCGTCGCTCTTGCCTCGAAGCAGCAGCTCCAGCTCCTCACCCTGGCCGCTGCGCGGGGCGCCAGGCAGGTCACCGACCATCTCGGGCATCGCTGAAGCCGCCGGGTTCGATGGCTCCTCGCCCAGGTAACGCACGTCGCTGCTTACCCCGCTGCTGGCCAGCACCGGCTGCTGTGGGCGATTGGCTGCGCTGCTGTCGCTGCTGTCCGTCTGCCCGGAATCCTGCGCCCGGTCGGGTGCGCCGCGGCTGGCGGGACTTGCGGCTCGCGCGGCCTGATCGGTATTGCCGCTACCGAGCTGGCTACGCTGGGCCAGATAGGTGGCGCGGTCATTGGACTGCGCTTCGGGCACCTCATTGGTCACCAGCAGCACGTCGAGCTGCGGCGTCGTATCGCCACCGATGCCGCCGGCCGCGAACGTCAGGCCCAGGATCACGATCGCGTGCAGCAGCGCCGCGAGCAACAACGTCGCGACAAGGCGCTCGCTGACCGGCGCGCGACCTTCGCGCAGCGGCAGGGAGGCGGAGCGTGGGCTGGACTGCGACGCGGCGGTCACCGGGTCGAGTATAGCCGCCGCTCGATCGCGCTCATCAGCAAGCCGGCGATGTCGAGCTCGAATTGGCGATCCAGTTCACGAACGCCGGTGGGGCTGGTGACATTGATCTCGGTAACAAAGCCGCCGATCACGTCCAGGCCGGCGAACACCACGCCGGCCTCGCGCAGCTTAGGTCCGATCTGCTGCGCCAGCCAGCGGTCGCGCTCGGTCAGGGCGCGGCCGACACCGACCGCGCCGGCGGCGAGATTGCCGCGATGGTCCTCGGGCTGTGGGATGCGCGCCAGCGCGTATGGCACCGGCTCGCCATCCACCAACAGCACACGCGCATCGCCGCCGGTGACGATTTCGGGAAGATACTTTTGCACCATGGCGAAGCGGGCACCGTTACCGGTGACGGTCTCGAACACGACGCGCGCATTCTTGTCGCCCGGGACCAGCACGAATACCGAGTATCCGCCCATGCCGTGCAGCGGCTTGGCGACGATGCTGCCGTGCGTGCGCGCGAACTCCTCCATCTGCTGCAGGTCGCGCGTGACCAATGTCGGCGCGCAGCATTGCGGAAACCAAGCGGTATAGACCTTTTCGTTCATGTCGCGCAGGCTTGCGGGTCGATTGACTACCAACGCACCGGCCTGTTCGGCGCGCTCGAGGATGTACGTCAGATAGATGAACTCCATATCAAATGGCGGGTCCTTGCGCATCAGGATTAGGTCGAACGCGCTCAGCGGTTCGACCTTCTCGGCGCCGAACACGTGCCAGCGCTGCGGATTGGCTTCCACCGTGATCGCCCGCGCGCGCCCTTCGGCCACGCCGTCGCGCAAGCGCAGGTCCTGAGGCTCAAGGTAGCTGAGTGACCATCCGCGCGACTGCGCTGCGAGCAGCAACGCCAGCGTCGTGTCCTTGGCGAACTTGACGTGCTCGATCGGATCCATGACCACGGCCAGGCGAACTTTGCTGCCCATCATCACTCCTTATGCAGCCCGGTCGCAGGCTCCTGCGTGCACCGGACGAATTCACGAGATTATGTTCCGGCAAGCGCGTCCGGGCTCTCAAAAACGTGACGGAGACGGCATAGCCGCAGATGAGCCGATATGTTAAAACACGACGCTAATTGCGCGCACATCGGGGCTTCGGCTGCAACGATTTTCCCGCCCCGAAGTGTCCGGATCTTCCGGAGGTTTTCAAGCTATGGCATCGACGGCTGAAGAGCGGACCGGATCGGCCCCGCCGACCGGCGGCTCTGCGCTCAAGGGTCTTAAGGTGCTGGTCATCGACGACAGTAAGACCATTCGACGCACCGCCGAGACACTCCTGGCGAAGGAAGGCTGCGAGGTGTTCACCGCCGTCGACGGCTTCGATGCGCTGGCCAAGATCGCCGACCACCAGCCGGACATCGTATTCGTCGACATCATGATGCCGCGTTTGGACGGCTATCAGACCTGCGCACTGATCAAGCATAACAAGGTGTTCCGCGCCATACCGGTGATCATGCTGTCATCCAAGGACGGTCTGTTCGACCGTGCCCGCGGCCGCATCGTCGGATCGGAGCACTACCTGACCAAGCCGTTCACCAAGGACGAGCTGCTGGGCGCAATCGAGTCGCATGTCGGGAGGTAACCATGGCCTTGATCCTCATCGTGGATGATTCGCCCACCGAGGTGCACGTGATGCAAAAGGCGCTGGAGCGCCACGGGTTTCGCACCGCGGTCGCCGCCGACGGCGCCGAGGGAGTGCGGCTGGCGCGCCAGATGCGTCCGGATCTGATCTTCATGGACATCGTCATGCCGGGCATCAATGGTTACCAGGCAACGCGCACACTGCTCAACGATCCCAGCACGCGAGCGATTCCGATCGTGATGGTGACTTCCAAGGGACACGAAGCTGACCGGGTCTGGGGTCTGCGGCAGGGTGCGGTCGACTATCTCATTAAGCCAGTGTCCCCCGACCAGCTGGTCGAGAT
>DASXYW010000052.1:0-26660 GCA_036502265.1 Steroidobacteraceae bacterium
ATGAGCCAGCGCGCGTTCTACCCAATGACCATGCCGCTGACCGTCGGGCCGGGTTCGATTTCGGTGGCGCTCACGCTCGGGGCCAATCCGCCGGCGGGCTTGCGCTCGCTGCTGGCCACGGCGCTGGCGCAGGCGATCGGCATCCTGATCGTCGCGCTCGGGGTATACCTGTGCTACCGCTATGCCGATCGCATCCTGCACAAACTCGGCCCTACGGGCACCAGCGTGGTGGTGCGCCTGTCGGCGTTCATTCTGCTGTGCATCGGCGTACAGATCTGCTGGAACGGCCTGCACGCGCTGATCGCCACCAGCCTGCCGCGCTAGCCGCTGTTGCGCAGCGCCGTGGCGATGGCGTTGATCGACAGCTGCAGGCCCTCGCGCACCCGCGGATCCTTCTCGCCGGCGCGATGGCGCTTGAGCAGTTCGACCTGCAGCCAGTTGAGCGGCTCGATATAGGGCAGGCGCAGATGAATGGCGGCTGCGAGCCCCGGGTGCTTCTCCAGCAGCCGCGTCTGGCCGGTGACCGACAGCAGCGCATCGTGCGTTGCCGTCCAGCCGTCGCGGATGCGCCCGAATATGTGGTCGGCGAGCGAGCGATCCTGCACCAGGCCGGCGTAGCGCGCCGCGATGTTCATGTCAGACTTGGACAGCACCATCTCCAGGTTGTCGAGCGTGGCGCGAAAAAACGGCCACGCCTCCATCATCTCGCGCAGCAAGGCGGTGTCGCTGAACGACTGCAGCGCGCGCCCCACGCCATACCAGCCCGGCAGCATCACGCGCGCCTGCGCCCAGCTGAACACCCACGGAATGGCGCGCAGGTCCTCGATGCGATCGGAGTTGGTGCGCGAGGCGGGCCGTGAGCCGATCTTCAGCTCGGCGATCTCGCGCAGCGGTGTCATCTGCCGGAACACGGTGGAGAATCCCTCGGTCTCGTACACCAGGGCGCGGTAGGCGCTGAAGGCCGCCTGCGACAGCGCGTCCAGGGCGGCCGCGAAGCGCGGCCGATCGCGCGCCGACACACTGTCGCCCTCGAGCGAAGCCATCAGCGTGGCCGAGGCGATCGCTTCCAGATTGGCGCTGGCGCTCTCCGCCGTGGCGTACTTGGCCGCCACCACTTCGCCCTGCTCGGTGATGCGGATGCGGCCGTTGACCGTGCCGTGGGGCTGCGCGCGGATCGCGGCCACCGACGAGCCGCCGCCACGGCCGACGGCACCGCCGCGCCCGTGAAATACCTGCATGCGCGTGCCGCACTTACCGAACACGTCGGCCAGCGTGCGCGTGGCCTCGTGCAGGCTCCACACCGATGTCAGGTAACCGCCATCCTTGTTGGAGTCGGAATAGCCGACCATGACCTCCTGGTAGCCGTGCGAGGAGGTCACCGCGGCCACCTCCGGTAGCGACAGCCAGTCGCGCATGATCTGCGCCGAATTCTTAAGATCGGCGATGGTCTCGAACAGCGGCACCACCATGATCGACGCACGACGAGCGCCGTGGCCGCGGTACAGACCGGCTTCCTTGAGAAGAATGTTGACTTCGAGCAGATCGGACACGCACTCGCACTTGGACACGATATAGGTGGTGATGCTGCCGGGCCCGTAGAGCTCATGGGCGTGGGCCGCGGCGCGCACGATCGACAGCTCCGAGAGCGTCTCGGCGCCATAGCTGGCGAACGGACTGGCCAGCAGGCGCTCGCTCGACAGCTCACGCCGCAGCAGTTCCACGCGCGCGTTCTCGGTTAGCCCGGCGTAGTTCGCTTCCACGCCGGCGACCTTGAGCAGCTCGCTCACCACGCGTGCGTGCACGTCGGCGTTCTGGCGCAGGTCCAGGGTTGCGAGGTGGAAGCCGAAGGTCTCGACCGAGCGGATCAGGCGCGCGAGGCCGCCGCCGCGGCCGAGCCAGCCGCGGCTGCTGGTCTCGAGCGACTGTTCCAGCGCCGTCAGGTCGGCTCGCAGCGTCTCGGCGTCCGGATAGGCTTCGGCGACGAAGCGCGCCGGCCGGGGCGGTGGCAGTCCGGTCAGCTTCTGGTAGGTCGCCGCCAGGCGCGCATAGCAGCCGATCAGCGCGCGCCGATACGGCTCGTCGCGACGTGTCGGGTTGGCATCGGCGCTGCACTCCGCCAGTGCGATCACTTCCTTGGTGACGCTGGCGAGCTCGGTGGAGATCGACAGCTCGGAGCCCATCGCGTGGACGCTGTCCAGATAGTGCGCCAGCACTGTTTGCGAGGAGCGCCCGAGCGCGAACTTCAGCGATTCGGCGGTCACGTGCGGATTGCCGTCGCGATCCCCGCCGATCCAGCTGCCCAGGCGCAGGAAGCTTCGCGGCCGATGCTTGAGCACGCGCTCCCAGCGCGCGTACAGCGACGGCAGCACCGGCATGAAAATGTCGCGCAAGTAGGCCAGCGCGGCGTGCACTTCGTCGGTCACGTACAGGCGCTCACGCCGCAGCGCGCGCGTCTGCCACAGCAGCGCGATCTCGCGCGCGATCGCCTGCTCGATCAGCTCGCCCTCGGGGGTCTCGGTACGGCCGGCCTCGCGCAAGCGCATCATCACCGCGATGCGGTTGCGATGATCGAGCATGCTTTTGCGCATCACCTCGGTCGGGTGCGCGGTGAGCACCGGCACGATCAGCGCGCGATTGAGCAGTGCGATTGCCTGGTGCAGGTCAACACCGAGGCTGGCCAGTCGTTCCAGTGCGGCGGCCATGTCCTGGCCCTCCTCGGCCGGACTGCCCTGCAGGTCCTCGGCCAGATTCGCCAGCATCGAGAACAGCATGAAGCTGCGCACGAATGCCACGGTCTCATCCAGCGACAGGGTATCCAGACCGGGGTCATCGCCGCGCACCTCGGCGGCGCCCCGATAGCGATCCACCGAGCTGGCGCGGATCGACTCGATGCGGCGAAACAAGCGTTCGCCGCCGTATTCGCGGATCACATCGCCGAGCAGCTTGCCGAGAAACCGCACATCGGCGTTCTGCGTGACCACCAAGGTGGCGGCCGACGCCGGGCCGGAGGGGCTTGAGGCCATGGCGCTACTGAATCACAGACCCGCGGCCGCTGTCGACCGTGGGTCAGGATCGGCACCCTCTCAGAACAGCGCGGCCGCCTTTTGAAACGCGATGTACACCCCGATCAGGAACGGGATGCCGATCGCCAGCCACGCCAGCACGCCGGCGAATCCAAAGCTTCCGCGCGCCGCGCTCTCGGCGTTGCCCGCGGTGCGATCCTCGTGCTGCAGCGCCTTCTCGCGTGCCAGCTGCTCGGGCGTCATGTAGTACTTGGGATTGACCGGCCGCATCAGCAGATTGCAGATCAGCCCCACCAGCAGCAGGCCCGCCAGAATATAGAGAGTGTGGTCGTAGACCAGGTTCTTGGGCGAACCGGCATCAAGCTGCGCCTGGCGCAGGGCGGCGATCAGGAATGGCCCGACCACGCCGGCGACCGACCACGCGGTCAGCAGTCGGCCATGGATCGCACCGACCATCTGGGTGCCGAACACGTCGGCGAGGTACGCCGGAATGGTGGAGAAGCCGCCACCATACATCGAGATGATCAGGCACACCGCAATCACGAACAGCGCGGCCTGACCCAGGTGACCGAAGCTTGGTAGGCTCACGTACAGCACCATTCCGAAGATGAAGTACACGCAATAGGTCAGCTTGCGTCCGAGGTAATCGGAGGAGGACGCCCAGAAGATGCGGCCCAGGCTGTTGAACAGACTGATCAGGCCGACCAGTCCGGCCGCCGAGGCCACCACCGCGGCCTTTTGCGCGGTGGTGAGCTCGGTCCCGCCACTCAGACCGATCAGGCGCGCGCCGAACACGTCCTGGAACATCGGGCTGGCCATCGACAGCACGCCGATGCCGGCGGTGACGTTCAAACACAGCACCAGCCACAGCAGCCAGAACTGCGGCGTCTTCCAGGCCGTATCCAGATGGACGTGCTGCTGCGTGATCATGGCCTTGGTCTTGCCGTCGGCCGGGGGGGCCCAGCCGGTGGGACGCCAACCGCTCGGGGGAACGCGCATGCCGAACGCACCGGCGGACATGGCGATGAAATAGATGACACCCATCGCGATCATCGTCGCGGCCACACCGCGTGCGGCATCGCCGTTGCCGAAGTGCTTCATCAAGGCCACCGCCATCGGCGAGCCGATCATGGCGCCGCCGCCGTAGCCCATGATGGCAAAGCCGGTGGCCATGCCGCGGCGGTCGGGAAACCATTTGATCAGCGTCGAGACCGGACAGATATAGCCCAGTCCCATGCCGACACCGCCGATGATGCCGGTGCCCACCCACAGCAACCACAGCTGGTGCAGCGATACGCCGATGCCCCCCAGGATCATTCCGCCACCCCAGCACAGCGCAGCGATGAATCCGGCCTTGCGCGGACCGGCGTGCTCGAGCCAGCCGCCCCAGAGCGCGGCGGCGATCCCCAGGAACGCGATAAAGAATTCAAACGTGTGGGTGACGAGCGGCACGTTCCAGTTGCACGTAGTGGAGGTCAGCATCGCAACCCATGACAGCGTTTTGCAGCTGGCCTCGTCGGTGTTGGTCAGCAGGCGGCTCATCGGCAGCCAGAACACTGAAAAGCCGTAGCCCATGCCGATGCACAGGTGAATGGCCAGGGCTGCCGGGGGCACCAGCCAGCGATTGAAGTTTGGACCGGCGAGCGAGCGGTCGCGGTCCAGCAGGCCGGCCGATGGTGCAGTGGCTATGGCGTCTGACATGGTGTGTCCTCGCTTGCAGTGATCGTTCTAATGATGCTTATCGTGGTGCAACGGGAAAAAGCTGTGATGCGTTTTTCTTCCCCTAGCGCATGATAATTCATGTAGTTGTGAAGTAGTTGTGAAGCTTCAAATCGGCGCGGTCCGCGCTCGGGCACAACATGGTGTGTTGTCTGAGATCTTTGAATCAAGCCATTGATTCTTCTTGATTGAAATCCAGGTGTTCACTATCCGTGCCGTCCTACGTCATGACTTCCGGGCGGTGAATGGTCACTTGCCTTGCGCGGGCGCAGGCTGCGGGCCAACCATATTTGGGAGCAGCTCGATGAGCACCGTCGCCAGGGGTCAGGACCTGCAGCCAGAATCTGTCGATGCCAGCTGGCCAGCGCGCATCCTCGATCCCACCGCCCCGCGTGAAACCCTGATTGCCACGGCCGCCTATTACCGCGCGGCGCGACGTGGCTTTGAATCTGGTCACGAGATGGAAGACTGGTTGGCGGCCGAGCGCGAGATCGACGGAATCGGCGTGCAGCCGCCATAGCGGGCAGTGAAAGCGCCAGCGCGCGATCGCTAGCCCTGCTTTTTCATCCGCCCCTGGCGTACCAGCGGCCGCCCCAATCGTGCGACCGCAGCGCTCAGGGCATCGACATTGACCGGCTTGGACAGATGCAGCTGAAAGCCGGCCTGCAAGGCATCGCCACGGTCTTCGGTACGCGAATAAGCGGTTAAAGCGATCGCCGGCAAGCGCTCGGGCGGATAGCCGCCGGCGCGCAGAGCGCGGATCAGTTGATAGCCGTCGCGCTTGGCCATGCCGATGTCGCTGACCAGTACATGCGGTGCCGACTGGGCAATCTCGGCCATCGCATCGTCGGCTCCTGCGGCCTCGCTGACCTCAGCCCCGAGCTCGGTCAACAGCCGCACAATCAGCGCGCGCGCATCGACATCGTCCTCCACCACCAGCACGTGAATGCCTGCCAGCATCGGCCCGTGGCCGCGCACCGGCGGCGTCGCTTTCTCGCGCGTCAGCGGCAGACGCACGCAGAAGCGCGCGCCCTGGCCGATGCCGGCACTGGTCGCTTCGATGTTGCCGTGGTGCGCCTCAACCAGGTGACGCACGATCGAAAGACCGATGCCCAAACCGGCGAAGCTCTTGCTGGTGCCGGAGTCCTGCTGGCTGAAGCGGTCGAAAATGCGCGGCAGAAACTCTGGATTGATGCCCTGCCCGGAATCCACTACTTCGATCAGGTAATGCTCGGCCTGCGCGCTGGCGTGCACGTCGACCCGGCCGCCCTTGGGCGTGAACTTGATGGCGTTGCTGAGCAGGTTCCAGACCACCTGCTGCAAGCGCGACTCATCGGCCATGACGGTTGCATCGTGATCGGTGATGTGGGACTGAAGCTGTACGCCCTTGGCTTGCGCCTGCGCTAACACCACTTCGCAGGCGGCCTCCACCGCCAGGGCCGGGTGCGTGATCTCCAGGTCGTAGCGCATCTTGCCAAAGCGGATGCCGGCGAAATCCAGCAGGTCGGAGATCAGGTGCGACTGTACGCGGGAATTGCGCTCGATGGCCTCGATCCCCTGGGCCACCAGTGGTGCGGTCCCGGGTACGCGATTGAGCACCTTGGCCCAGCCCAGGATGGCATTAAGCGGATTGCGCAGCTCATGCGACAGCGTCGCCAGGAACTCATCTTTCAAGCGATTGCTGTGCTCGGCTTCGGCGCGGGCCGCACGCTCGCCGCCCAGCAGCCGCTCGCGCTCGGACTCGACCCGCCGCTGCTCGGTCACGTCGGTGGCCATCGCGATGCGCATGCCGGTGCCGGCCTCGCTGACGATGTGCCATTCGACCTCGGCAATGGGTTCACCCTCAAACATCAACGGCAGTATGCCATTCCAGCTGCCGTCCAACTCGAGTTGGTTGCGCATGCGAACGATTTCGGCGCCGCCGTCTGGCGCAACCAGGCTGGCAAAACTGTGGCCGATGATCGCCAGCGGTTCGCGCCGCGCCAACGTACAGAAGGCCGGATTCACCTCGCGACAGATCAGATCGGCATCCAGCAGCGCGATGCCGCTCGAGGCCAGTTCGAATACCATGCGAAAACGGCGGTCGGCCCGTTGCTTGATGATGTCGGCCTGACGCGCGAACAGCAGCGCGCGCACGGTGGCGATCAGCACGGTCGGGTCCACCGGATGCACCAGGTAGCTGTCGGCGCCGGCAGCCAGACCCTGCGCCATGTCGGAGCTCTCCATGAAAGTGGCCGAAAGGTGCACGATCGGCAGCAGCGCCGTGCGGCTGCGCGCCCGCAGTTGCCGACACACCTCAAAACCGTCGATATCGGGCAGGTTGATATCCAGCACCAGCAGGCTGATTTCCTGCTCGGCCAGGGCGATGGCTTTGCTGCCGTTGTCGGCCTCGATCACCTCAAAACCACCCGATCGCAAGATGCGCGAGGTGGTGTACAACGATGCCGCGTTGTCGTCGACCACCAGGATCTTCTGCTGCCGGACCTGTGCCGGCAGGTCGCTGCTCATGGACCCTCCGGGCTGCGCTGTTCGCCGGTGTAGAGCACCGGCACCGTCACCCAGAATCGTGACCCTTCGCCCAGCTCGCTCGTGACCCCGACCCGGCCTCCTAGCAATCTTGCGAATTTCTTGGCCAGCGACAGGCCCAGTCCGGTGCCGCGCAGCCGCCGTTGCAGTCGGGTATCGACCTGAACGAAGTCCTCGAACAGCCCCGCCAGATGCTCTGGAGCAATGCCGATACCGGTATCGGTCACCGAAAATTCGATCTCCGATTGCTCAAGCATTTGCGCCACTACGCGCACCTCGCCCTCGGCCGTGAACTTGAGCGCATTGGAAATGTAGTTGCGCAGGATCTGCGACAGCTTCTTATCGTCGGTGTAGACGCGCGGAATGGCGTCCGGTTCCTCGAACACCAGCGAAACCGCAGTGGTGACAACGATTGGCTTGAACATGCCGCGCAGGGCCGAAAACAGGTCCACCATCTCGAACCACTCGGGAGAGATCGCAATGCGCCCGGCTTCCACCTTGGCCAAGTCGAGCAGATCATTGACCATTTCGGTCAATTCCAGGGTCGAGCTGCGCACGAATTCTACCTGACGCACCTGCTCGGTGGTCAATGGGCCGTCCATGCGCGACAGCAGCATATTGGTCAGGCTGGTGATCGAAGTCAGCGGGGTGCGAAACTCGTGGCTCATATAGGACAGAAAGCGGCTCTTCAGATCGGCGGCATCGCGCAACTGCGCCGCCTTGTCATCCAGCTCGGCGTACAGCGCCACCACGCCCTTGTTGGTCTCGGTCAGTTCCGCGCGCAAAGCCTGCACGTCGAGCTCGCGCTGTGCCAGCTGCGCCTCGGTGAAGACCAGTCGTTCGCCATCGGTAGGCGCGGCGGCCGACATCAGTCGAACACCAGCACGGTGGCATCGTCGCGCCCGCGCCGATGGTCACGGTATAGCACCGCGGCGATGGTGGCCGGGTGCCGATGCAGCAGGCCCTCTTTTTGGGCCAGATTCCAGCGGGCAGACAGGCCGTCGGAATGCATCACGATGATCGAATTCGGCGGCCGCTGATACTCGAACTGCTGAACTCTCGGCAGGCGCACCCCAAGGGTGCCGTTGTGCGAGGCCAGGCCGTGCGACCTGTGCAGTGTGACCATCGCCGCCGAAATATTGCCCACTCCCGCATAGCACACGCGCCCGTCTCGATCGGTGCGCACGCAGGCGGCGGCGGCACCGCGCGTTCCGACCATGCTGCGGTGAGCGCGCTCGATCACGCTTTGCGGCGCATCGAACGGTGCCTGCAGAAAGACTTTGACCGAGCATAGCGCGGCTTCCGCCGCCAGAGGACCATGACCGAGCCCGTCAATCATGATCGCGGCGGTGTGGCGCCCGTCGGTCGCCAGACGCCAACGGTCACCGCACTCAGTCTCCCCGGGAATCGTGACGCTGACCGCACCGAAGCGCTGCGCCACCTGAGCGCCGACCCGCGCCATCACGACCGTGCCCTTATCGGGGATCGAATGCAGGTCGAACTCCGCCGCTAGGCGCCGCACCGCGCCCAAACCCGTGCCGGGCGTACCGCCGGTGGAGAATCCATCCCGCAGACAGCTGTCGACATTCGACATGCCGCGACCCTGATCGATAGCGAGCAGCTCGATGACATTGGTATCGCCGGCGGCAATAGGCTGCAGCAGCAATTCGCCGCCGCCGCCATGGCGCAAAAGATTATTGGCAAGCTCGGTGGCAATGATCGCCACACGACCTGCCAGCGTCTGGTCGAGACCGTGATCCTGCGCCAGGCGCTGGGCCTGGCGGCGCGCGGCCCCGACTTTGGTAGCCTCGTCGATGACATGGCGCTGTTGTTCCGCTGTGCCTTGCACTTGCACGCTCACTTCCAGCGCGTGATGCTGACGCGCGTGCCCTCACCGACGCGCGAGTCGATCTCAAACTGATTGACCAGCCGGCGCGCCCCCGACAGTCCCATACCCAGACCGGTACCGGTTGACCAGCCATCCGACATCGCCAGTTCCAGATTGGGCATGCCCGGTCCCTGATCACTGAATGTGAGCTTCAGACCGCGGCGCGCGTTGTCGTCGAGCAGTTCCCAGCGCATGTCCCCGCCACCGCCGTAGATCAGCGCATTGCGCGCCAGCTCGCTGGCCGCGGTCACCATCTTGGTCTGATCGACCAGCGAAAAACCGAGCTCCTGCGATAGCCGCCGCACCAGCTGGCGAGCCAGCACGATGTCGTGCTCGGAGCGCAACGGCGCGTCACCGAGAGACGGACTCATGGCCAATCGCCTTTCAGGCGCCTCGGCGTAGCAGCGCCATGCCACGCTCCACCGAGAGCGCCGTGGCGATTCCCGGTAGCGACAACCCGAGCTCCACCAGCGTGATGGCGACCGCCGGCCGCATGCCGACCAGCACCGTGGCGGCGTCCAGAATCCGTCCCATGCCGGCAATGTCCGAGATCACGCGGCCGATAAACGAGTCCACCATCTCCAGCGCGGAAATGTCGATCAGGACGCCCTTGGCGCCAAAGCGCGAGATCGCCTGGGTCAGGTCCTCTTGCAGCTGCATCGCCACCTGGTCGTGCAGATCGACCTGCACCGTGACCAGCAGGAACTCCCCCATCCGCAGGATCGGAATTCGGTCCAACGGGCTCTCAGTGGCTGACGGTAAAGCCGCTGCGCTTGAGCGCGAGCGCCAGGGCATCGGCCAGATTGGCCTTGGTGATCACTCCCTGCAGGTCCACGCCCAGATGCACGATCGTCTGGGCGATCTGCGGGCGTACCCCGCTGATAATGCACTCGGCGCCCATCAGACGCAGCGCCGTCACGGTTTTCAGCAGGTGCTGCGCTACCCGCGTGTCGACCGTCGGCACCCCAGTGATGTCGATGATCGCGATTTCCGAGCCGGTATCGACGATCTTCTGCAGCAGCAACTCCATGACGATCTGGGTGCGCGCCGAATCCAGAGTGCCGATCATCGGCAAAGCCAGAATGCCGTCCCACAACTTAACCACCGGCGTGGACAGCTCGAGCATCTCCTGCTGCTGGCGGTTGATCAGCTCCTCGCGGGCACGCTGATAGGTGGACACGGTGTGTAAACCGAGCCGATCGATCAGCTGGGTGGCGTCCCAGATCTCATCGGCCAGCAGCTCGGCATTGCCGCCGGCTTCGGTACGCAACGCCTGAAACAGCGGCTGCTTGAGTGAAAAGATGAAGGTCGCGGTCTCGGCCGAGGAAAATCCCTGCAATACGCGCGATCGCGACAGGGTCTCGAGGAATTCGCGCAGCTCCTTGCTTTGCGCTGACTGCAGATCGTGCGAGGGTTTGCTCTCGGCCGCCGCGGGGATCAGCTGCAGCAGCCGTGCACTTTGTTCCTGTAGCTCTTCCATGCCGATGCGGCCATTGGACGTGACCGTGGGCGTGTCCGCCATGAGACGCAGCCACTCAGTCTGCAGTTGCTTGCCACGCTTCTTGAGCACGGTGGCGATCAAGCCGCTTGAGGCCATGATGCTCCCTCCGTCGATTGGATCGGGGATGGTATCACGCCCATTTCGGGGGTCACCGCGCGCAAGAGATCATGAATTTCTTACAAAGCCCGCGATCATGGATCGGTGCGATGGGCCGGCCACCCGGTCCAATCGTGACAGGCGCGTGTTGACTAGGATCCGAAGCGGGTCAGGCGCGGCTGCCGCCTGCCGTCTTTGTCGACGACAGCGCGGCAGCGCGCTCTGCTCCCAGACGGGACTGGCCGAACAGCTTGACGATCTCGCGGTTAAACGCGGGCAGATCGTCCGGTTTGCGGCTGGTGACCAGGTTACCGTCCACGACCACTTCCTCATCGACCCAATGGCCATCCGCATTTTCGATATCGGTCTTGAGTGACGGCCACGACGTCATGCGCCGCCCGCTCGCCGCCCCACTTTCGATTACCGTCCAAGGTCCGTGACAGATCGCACCCACCGGCTTGCCGGTGTCGAAGAACGCTTTAACGAACGCGACTGCCTGGGGCAGCGTGCGCAGCATGTCCGGATTCATGACGCCGCCCGGCAGCACCAGCGCATCGAACTCGCTGGGATCGGTCTCATCGAGCGTCAGGTCCACCTTCACCTCACCGTCCGCCCAGTCCTTGTGCTGCCAACCGCGCAGCGCTCCACGCTTGGGCGACACGAGCTTGGTGGTAGCGCCGGCCGCCTCCAGCGCTTTGCGCGGCTCGAGCAACTCCGACTGTTCGAAGCCGTCGGTCGCCAGAATCGCGATATTCAGACCGTCCAATCCTTGTCGCGGCATGATCGCTGTGCTCCTGTGATGACCTGCAGGCGTGCGGGTGTCAGGCATGCTCGCCGCGACGGCAGGCGGCGCGGCATCGGCGCGCCAGCGTATTCTGATCGGACGCGGCTGACGGTCAGACGGACATGAAACGCCGCTGCCGGCCACAGTGCCGCTGAGCGACGCTGGCCTGCGAGCACCTATATATAGAGTGCCCGGGGCGGCTCAGCTGCCGAGCAGCGCGCCGACGCCCAGGCCGGCCTCGGCGAAGGCTTCGGCCGCGGGCAGCTTCTTGCCGCCATCGCAGCGCGCCCGCAGTAGCTCGATCTGGCCGCCCTGTGCGCTCACCAGCACGCTTTGCCCCTGGATCGCCGCGATCGCGCCAATCTTCCCTTGTACCTGTCCAAAGGTGCGCACCGTGTGCTTGCGCGCATCAAAACAATACAATTTGCGCTCGCCGTGCGTGGTCCAGGCACCGGGCGCAGGATTGCAGCCGCGAATCAGGTTGTAGACCAGGTCGACGTGGTTGTGCCAGTTAATCCTGGCTTCGGCGGCCCGGCACCAGCCCACATAAGTGGCCTGAGACTCGTCCTGAGTGACTTCACGCGCTTGATCGGCGGCCACCAGGTCCGCGGCCTGCTTGAGTGCCTCGATTCCCATTGGGAATAAGCGGTCGAAGTACACACTGCCGAGCGTGTCGTCCGGTCCGATCGGCGTTTCCTGCTGCAGGATCACCGGGCCTTCATCCAGGCCGTCGGTGGGCCGAAAGATCGTCAACCCGGTGCGCTCATCGCCGCGGATGATCGGCCAGTTGATCGAGCTCGGGCCGCGGTAGCGCGGCAGCAGCGACGGGTGATACTGGATCATGCCGTGCTTCGGCACGGTGGCGAAGGACTGCGGCACGAACTGCAGCACGTACGCCATGACTCCGAGATCGACTTTCAGCGCCCGCAGCGCCTGCAGCGCCTCCTCGGTCTTGAGCGAGGGCAGCTGATACACCGGCACACCGCGTTGCTCGGCAGCGCTGCGCAGCGGATCGGCCTTGGCGCCGGGCTGCTCCGGCGCGCAGAACACGCCGGCCACGGCATCGCCGCGCGTGAGCATTGCCTCGAGCACGGCCTTGCCGAAATCCTGCTGTCCGATGATTGCGATACGCACCGGGGTTTACCTTTATCAGGGTGGCCGGTCTAAACATACTGACATGATCCGCTCGGCGTTGTCTTAAGTCCCGGTAGAATCGGCGCTGTAGGACTTAAGTTAGCCGGTCGCATCAGCGAGACCCGATGAAACTCGTTCGCTTCGGACACTCAGGCCAGGAACATCCAGGGCTGCTCGACGGACAGGGCCGGCTGCGCGATTTATCGGGCTCCGTACCGGACATCAATCCGGCGACGGTGACACCTGCGGGCTTGAGCGCCATCGCGCGCCTGCCTATCGATCATCTGCCCATCGTCTCCGGCAATCCTCGATTCGGCGTTCCGCTCGGCGGCATCGGCAAGCTGGTCGCGGTCGGCCTCAACTATCGAGACCATGCGGCCGAGGCAGGCATGGCGGTTCCCTCCGATCCGATTCTGTTCCTTAAGGCCACGACCTGCATCAGCGGTCCTAATGATCCAGTCATGCTGCCACGCGGTTCGGTCAAGAGCGACTGGGAGGTCGAGCTCGGCATTATCATCGGGACCACGGCGCGCTACGTCAGTCACGACTCGGCTCTGGACCATGTCGCCGGCTACTGCGTGATCAACGATGTCTCCGAGCGCGCCTACCAGATCGAGCGCGGCAGCCAGTGGGACAAGGGCAAGGGCTGCGATACGTTCGGACCGATCGGACCGTGGCTGGTCACGCGCGACGAGGTTGCGGATCCGCAGAACCTGGAGATGTGGCTCGAAGTCAACGGCGAGCGCATGCAGAGCGGCAATACACGCACCATGATCTTCGGATGCGCGCAGCTGGTGAGCGCCATCAGTGCCTATATGACGCTGCTGCCTGGGGACGTGATCGCCACCGGCACGCCGCCCGGTGTCGGCATGGGCAAAAAGCCACCGCGCTACCTGAAGGCCGGCGACCTCATGCGTCTGTCGATCGAGGGGCTGGGCGTGCAACGCCAGCAGGTCGTCGCCTGCGCGGGCTAAAAGCCGTGGCCCGAGTCATCAACAGTATTGCCGACCTTCGTGCCCTGGCTCGCCGCCGCGTGCCGCGCGCGATCTTCGAGTATGCCGACCGCGGTTCCTATGACGAGGTGACGCTGGCCCGCAATCGCAGCGACCTGGAGGCCATCCAGTTTCGACAGCGCGTGATGCGTGACCTGACCTCACTGTCGGTGGCAAGCAGCATGCTCGGCCAGCCGGTGACCATGCCGCTGGCGATCGCGCCGACCGGACTCACCGGCCTCTTCTACGGCGACGGCGAGATTCACGGCGCCCGCGCCGCCCAGGCGTTCGGGATACCGTTCTGTCTGAGCACCATGTCAATCTGTTCGATCGAGGACGTGCATCAGGCGGTGACGCAGCCGTTCTGGTTCCAGGTGTACCTGATGCGCGATCGCGGCTTCAATCAGGAGTTGATCGAGCGTGCTCGGGACGCGCAGTGCTCAGCGCTGATGCTCACGGTCGATCTGCAGGTGCTCGGGTTGCGACGGCGCGATGCCAAGAACGGCCTGGCCATTCCACCGCGACTGATGCTGCGCAACCTGCTCGACGTGGCGCGCAAGCCCGCCTGGGCGCTGCGCGTGCTGATGGGCAAGCGCCGCACCTTCGGCAACCTCACCTCTCGCCTGGGCAAGGCCGAGGGCTTCTCGACGCTGTCGGAATGGATCGCCTCGCAGTTCAACCCGGATGTGACCTGGAAGGAGATCGATTGGATCCGCTCGATCTGGCCCGGCAAGCTGATCATTAAAGGCATTCTGGATGCCGATGACGCGCGCATCGCCGTCAGCCACGGGGTCGATGCGCTCGTGGTCTCCAATCACGGCGGACGCCAGCTCGACGGCGCGCCCTCCACCATTGCGGTGCTGCCCGAGATCGTGCAAGCGGTCGCAGGGGCCACTGAGGTGTGGTTGGACGGCGGCGTGCAATCCGGCCAGGACATGCTGCGCGCCATCGCGCTGGGTGCGAACGCGTGCCTGATCGGCAAGTCGTTTCTGTACGCGCTAGCGGCCCAGGGCGGGTCCGGCGTCACGCTGGCCCTGAACATCCTGCGCAAGGAACTCGAAGTCACCCTGGCGCTGACCGGCTGTACCGATATCCTCAAGGCCGATCGCGACATCCTGCGCCTCTCTTAATATGAGGAAATGCCATGCAGCGCGACGATGACACGCCGGTCCTGATCGCCGGCGGCGGCCTGGTGGGCTTAAGCGCCGCCACATTCCTGGCTCACCAAGGTATCCGCTCGATTGCCATCGAGCGTCTGCCGGAGATCTCGCCGCTGCCACGCGCGGCCTACTTTCACATGCGCACGCTGGAGATGTTTCGCGCCGTGGGCATCGAAGCCGCGGTGCGCGAGCGCTCCGAGCGCGACTTCGTGCCCGAAGGGGCCGTGGTCGCAGTCGACACGCTGGCCGGGCGGGTGCTGGCGAACATCATCTCCAATCTCAATGAGGGCGTGGAGGCGGTAAGCCCGTGCCGCCGCCTGTTCCTGAACCAGCCCAGTCTGGAGCCGATCCTGCGCGCACGAGCGCTCAAGGCCGGGGCCTCGGTCCTGCAGGGCACCGAGGTCGAGGACGTGCGCCAGGACAGCGATGGGGTCAGCGTGCGCGTGCGCAATGTTGCCGATGGCGCCACACGCGAGCTGCGCGGCCGGTACCTGATCGCCGCCGACGGCGGCCGCTCGAAGGTGCGCGAGCGGCTTGGCATCCTCCATGATGGGCGCGGCACATTCTCCAATTCGGTGACCATCTATTTTCACGCCGATCTGTCGCCGTGGCTGGGCGGCAAGGCCTGGAGCATCATCTACGTCAACAACAAGGTGTTCAGCGGGTTCTTCCGCATGAACCGCACCGCGCAGTTTGGCTTCATGGCGGTGAACACGCTGGGTGATCCGAAGCTGGACCCGGCAGCCGCGGCCAACGCCGCGGTCGATGTCAGCGAGCCACGCCTGATCGAGCTGATCCGCTTAGGAGTTGGCGTGCCGGATCTGCCGGTGCAGATTGACGGCATCTCGCGCTGGCGCGCGGTCGCCAGCACTGCGCAGCGCTTCAGCGACGGCCGCAGCTTCATCGTCGGCGACGCTGCGCATCTGATGCCGCCGACCGGCGGCTTCGGCGGCAACACCGGCATCCACGATGCTCACAACCTGGCGTGGAAGCTGGCGCTGGTACTCAAGGGGCAAGCGCATCCGCGGCTGCTGGACAGCTACGACGCCGAGCGCCGCCCGGTGGGCAAGTTCACCGTGGAGCAGGCCTTCTCGCGCTACGTCACGCGCACCGCGCCCTGGTTACAGGGCATGCACGTGATCGATCCCGTGGCCGACGACTTCGACATCGAGCTCGGCTACCTATACGGGATTGCCGGCCGTGTGCACGCCGATCCACGCGCCACCGCCGGCATGCCGGGCTCGCGCGCGCCGCATCTGTGGCTGAGCCGTGGCGGAGCGCCGGTCTCGACCATCGATCTGACCGGTCACTACCTGGTGCTCGCAGGTCCGGACGGAGCGCGCTGGATCGACGCGATCCCGGACATCGTGCGCCATTTTGGCGGGCTCACTATCGATGTCTTTCGCGTCGGCGCGGATCTGGCAGATCCTGAGCGCCGATTCGCACCGGCCTACGGCATCTCAAGCGCAGGCGTCTCGCTCATCCGGCCTGACGGCTTCGTCGCCTGGCGCAGCGTCGATCTGCCGCACCATCCCGAGACCGAGCTGCGCGATGCGCTGGCCCGCAGTCTGGGGCATTGATCGGCGGTCAGCCATGCCCAGGAAACTCAGCGCCGGCATTCTGCTATACCGGCGCCGGGCCGAATTGCTCGAAGTGTTCCTGGTCCATCCGGGCGGACCGTTCTGGCTGCGAATGGATGACGGCGCCTGGTCGGTACCCAAGGGCGAGTACCGCGAAGGTGAGGACCCGCTGCAGGCGGCCCGGCGCGAATTTCGCGAAGAGACCGGCTTTCCGGCCGAGGGTCCTGTCATCGCGCTGCCCGAGGTGGTGCAGCCCAGCGGCAAGCGGGTGTCGGTATGGGCGCTGGAAGGCGATCTTGATCCTGATCAGCTGCGCAGCAACCTGTTCGAGCTGGAATGGCCGCCGCATTCGGGTCAGCGGCAGGAGTTTCCCGAGGTCGATCGCGGCGCCTGGTTTTCACTCACGGCCGCGCGGCACAAACTGCTACCGGCCCAGGTCGCCTTGCTCGACGCCCTGGCGCGCGTGCTGGCAGCCTTAAGGCCCTAGACCAGGCCGACTCGGGTGCCGGCCCGCTTCTCGTCGGCGCAGAACTCGCGCCACGCCGTGGCCAGCCGCCGCACACCGATCGCCAGGGTCGGCATGTCCACCAGAAACGGCAAGCGTATCCACAGCGTGCAGCCCTCCGCGGCCGACATGGTCGGGCCGGCGAGAATTCTGACCCCGTGGCGCAGTGAAAGCTGCGCGTACTCGCGCGCATCACCGGACGGCAGTTTGACCCACAGAAACGCCCCGCCCGCGGGCAGGCGAAAGCTCCACTCCGGCAGCTGCTCGCGCAGCATCGTCGCCACGGCATCGCGTTTGAGCTTGAGCTCCGCGCGCCGCCGCTGCCGCGCCTGCTCCACGCAGGCCAGTAGGCGCAGCGCGATCGCCTGCGTCAGCGTCGGTGAGCCCAGATCGAGCGAGCTCTTCAAGCGCGCCAGCCGCTCGATCACCGGCTCCTCGGCCCGCACCCATCCGACTCGCAGCCCAGGCCAGATGAGCTTGCTAACCGAGCCCACGGTCAGGATCGGCGCGCCGGCTGCGTGGGCCGCGATTGGCGGCGGTGTGGCCCCGTCGATGGCAAGCTCCGCCAGCACCTCATCCTCGAGCACCGGCACGCCCAGTGCGGAAGCGATCTGGCAGATCTCCTTGCGAGCCGCACGCGGCATGACCGTTCCGGTCGGGTTCTGAAACGTCGGCGTCAGATACACCAGCCGCGCCGCCGTGGCAGTAATCCGATCGCGCAGCACCGAGGGCTTCACCCCTTCGCCGCCCACCGGCAGCGACAGGATGCGCGCTCCTGCCGCCCGCAGGACGTCGAGCATGCCGAAGTAGGTCGGATCCTCGACCAGTACGACATCGCCGCGCTGCACGTACGACGCCACGATCAGCGCCAGCGCCTGCTGCGCACCGTTGGTGATCAGGATCTGCTCGGGCGCGCTGGGCAGTTCGCGCTCGCGGTAGTAGGCCGCTAGCGCCCCGCGCAGCGCCGCGATGCCCAGCGGATAGTAGAACCGGTCGCACACCAGGGCACGGTGCTCGTCTTGCGGCAGCGCAAAGGGGTCGCCCGGCAGATCGTGCAACGGCAGCGGTGAGCCGAGCGCAAAATCCACCATGTCGGCCTCATCGCGCCGTTCCATCAGTCCCAGCAGCGGACTGTCGGCCAGTGAGCCGGCGTGTGTCGCGCTGCGCGCTGCCGCCACCGATGGCGACTTGGCCGACACCCAGGTGCCACTGCCGCTGCGACTCTCGAGCCAACCGTTATCGCGCAGGCTGTCGTACGCGCCGACCACGGTGGTGCGGCTCAACCGCAGCACCCGCGCCAGCGTGCGCTCGGAGGGCAGTCGCACGCCCGGATTCAGCAGACCGCGTCGAATAGCCTGGGCCAGCGAGCGCGCGAGCTTGCGTTGCAAGGGTCCTTTGCCCGGCGACCAGGGCCCCAGATGGCGCGCCAGTGTTTCTGCCTGCATGCAGGCCATTGTCAGCCCAGGTGGCCCTTTTTCAAAGGTCCACTTAGCGGCACACTGGATCGATGCAAATCAGCACCCGCGCGACGTCGATTCCTAGCCCCGGCGAGTTCGAGCTGCTCGGGCAAACCGCGCAGCGCGCGATCGCCTACCTTAGGGGCATTGATGCGCGCTCGGTCGCGCCCGCTGCCGCGGCGGTCCGCGCCCTGGATCAGCTGGCCGGGCCGCTGCCGGCCGCCGCCACCGACCCGGGCACGGTGATCGAATTGCTGGACAGCGTTGCATCACCGGCCACGGTCGCAAACGCCGGCGGTCGCTACTTCGGCTTCGTCAACGGCGGCTCGCTACCCGCCGCGCTCGCGGCTGCGTGGCTGGTCAATACCTGGGACCAGAACGGTGGCCTGCGGGTGATGTCACCGGCCTCGGCCACGCTCGAGGAGATCGCCTTGGCGTGGGTCAAGAACCTGCTGGGTCTGCCGGCCGACTGCGGCGCGGGTCTGGTCACCGGCGCCACCATGGCGAATCTGGCCGGTCTGGCCGCGGCACGCCACCAATTGCTGACGCGGGCCGGATGGGATGTCGAAAACGACGGTCTCTTCGGCGCGCCGCCGCTGCAGGTCGTCGTCGGTGAGGAGGTGCACGCCTCGATCATCAAGGCGCTCGGTCTTCTGGGCCTGGGTCGCACGCGCGTGAGCCGCGTGCCGGTCGATTCTGAAGGCCGCATGCGCGCCGACCGATTACCGGGGCTCAACGATCACAGCATCCTGTGCCTGCAGGCCGGCAACGTCGCCAGCGGCGCGTTCGATCCGGCGGCCGAACTGATCCCGGTCGCGCAGGCCGCCCGCGCCTGGGTGCACGTGGATGGCGCGTTCGGCCTGTGGGCTGCGGCCTCCGCGCGTCACCGGCATCTGCTGCGCGGCTTCGAGCAGGCTGACTCGTGGGCGACCGATGCTCATAAATGGCCGAACGTCGGCTACGATTGCGGTATCGCGCTGGTGCGCAACGCCGCCGCGCTGCAATCGGTGATGGCAATTTCCGCTCCCTACGTCATGCCCGGCAAGCTGCGCGAACCTCATCACTACACGCCGGAGATGTCGCGGCGCGCGCGCGGGGTCGAACTGTGGGCGGCGCTGCGCTCGCTGGGACGCGAAGGAGTCGAGGCGCTGGTGGATCGCACCTGCGCGCATGCGCGGCAAATGGCCGATGCACTGCGCGCTGCCGGTTTCGAGATTCTCAACGACGTGGTGATCAATCAGGTGCTGGTATCGTTCGGCTCGCCGGAAAAGACGCGATCCGTGATCGAGCGGCTGCAGCAGGAGGGCACCTGCTGGTGCGGCGGCACCGAATGGCAGGGTCGCACCGCGATGCGCATCAGCATCTCCTCGTGGGCCACCACGGAAGAGGATATCGATCTTAGTCTGGCCGCCATGGTGCGCATCGCGCGGGCGCCGCCTTGATGGGCGCCGACTGGCGGCAGCTGCGCGCTCAGTTCCCAGCGCTGGCTCAGTGGAGTCATCTGGACACCGCCACCTACGGCGCCTCCCCGCGCTGTGCGACCGAGGCCGTGATGCGCCATCTGGCGCGCCGCGACGAGTTCGCCTGCATGGACTTCCTGCAGTGGTTCGACGATCTGGATCGGCTGCGCACGGCCTGTGCCCGTCTGGTGAACTGCCGGGCCGACGACATCGGTTTCGTGGTCAGTTCCTCGGCCGCCATGGCGCTGATGCTGCACGGCCTGACTTGGCATGCCGGCGATGAGGTGCTCACGCTGGCTGATGAATTTCCCAACCAGCTGTACGTCTCGGCGCTGCTGCAGCGCTACGGCGCGCAGCTGCGCACCGTACCCTGGCCGCAGTTTTACGATAGCGTGACGCCGCGTACCCGCGTGGCGCTGTTGAGCAGCGTGAATTATGCGACCGGCTTTCGCGCGCCGCTGGAGCAGATCTCGCAGTTTCTGGCACCGCGCGGTGTGCTGCTGTACGTGGATGGCACGCAAAGTGTCGGCGCGCTGCAGTTCGATGTGGCGCGGACACGGCCTGCGTTCCTGAGCGTCAATGCCTACAAGTGGCTGATGTCGCCCAACGGTGCGGCATTTGTGTATGTATCGCCGCAGCTTCGGGCCTCGCTCGCGCCCTCGGTGGTCGGTTGGCGCAGTGACGTGCAATGGCGCGAGGTGCAGCAGCTGCACCATGGTGAACCGCGTTTCGCAGATTCGGCGGAGCGCTACGAGGCCGGCATGCCGCCGTTCCCATCACTCTACGCCCTAGGTGCGGTGATCGAGCTGCTGCTCGAAGTCGGGCCGCGCCAGATCGAAGCGCGGGTGCTGCAGCTGGCCGCACAGACCCGCTCGATGCTGCGTGAGCTGGGGGCCACGGTGAACGCCGATGAGTCGCAGATTGTGACCGCGGTGCTGCCCGCGACCGATGCCGCGGCCCTGGCTGCCAAACTCAAGTCAAGGCGTATCCTGACCTCGGCACGCCACGGCCGCCTGCGAATCTCGCCGCACCTTTATAATAGCGAGGAAGATATTCACGGGCTGCGCAGCGCACTGATCGGCCTGCAGGCCAGGAGCTAAAGCATGACCGAGGCCGCCTATCCGTATGAGACCCGGCTGAACATCCAGTTTCAGCCGCTGGAAGTGATCAATGAACAGGCGCTGTCAGATGCGTGCCAGCACAAGTGGTTCAATCAGACCCTGTGCCAGGTAAACGGGTCGGTCGTTCGCCTGGGCGTCATCGAGGGCGAATACCACTGGCACAAGCATGACGATGACGACGAGTTCTTCTACGTCGTCGACGGGCAGCTGATCATCGACCTGGAAGGTCGCAGCATCGAGCTGCAGCCGCGTCAGGGCTTCGTCGTCCCCAAGGGCGTTGTGCATCGCACCCGGGCGAGACAGCGCACCGTCATCCTGATGGTCGAGAACGCCGGCATCATTCCGACCGGAGACTGAAGCAAGACGAGCCGTCAGGCCTGACGGCGCCGCGAGATGACGAAAGTCTCGTCGTTGAACCACAATCCACCGTGCTTCTGCAGCACCTGCTGGGTCGCGTCGAGGTAGGCGCCGGTCTGAATGACGGGATCCAGGCGTTCGTCCTCGATCTGATTGACGTAGATCGCGGCGTTCCAGGCGGCAAACAAGGTCGACGTGCCGATGCGATCGCCGATCTCCGAGGGCAGTGTGTGCATCTCATAGCGCATCAGCGCGCGCTCGTCCGGCTGTGTGGTCAGGGTAAATTCGCGCGCATGGCGGCCGAGCTCGGTCTTCAGGGCGGCGAGCAGCTGGTGCCGATCGACGGCAAAGGGATTTTCCCCGGGCCAGCATTTCTGCACGATCTCCAGCGCCGGATCGCGTCCCGCCGACTGCACCGCCAGCAATCGCCCGCTCGGACCTAAACTGTGCACCAGCGGCGCGAGCACCCGCCGCACCTTGAATTCCGCGCTCATGCGCGCGCGCCAGGGCTGACTCGCCAGCACCAGGTCATAGCCCTCCAGCGCCCGGCCAGGCTTTGGAATCACGCTATCGAGCAGAAACGCATGGTCGCGGCGGTAGACGACCAGCACCGAGGGCCGCACATACACCGGATTGCCGGTCTTGGTGCTCGGCTTGGTCTGCCATCCGTAATCCAGCTTCGGCCCCAGCGCGGCAATCTGCTCGGCGTACTCATGGGCGCTGCTGCCATCGAGCCGGACTTCCTCCCAGCTCAGCAACGCGGCCACCCGCGCGTCGTGCGGCATCAGGCGGTAGGCCTCCGAATACATCAGGTTGGTGATGATCAGCACGGTGGCTGGATGCTCCTGGAAGCGATCGGGCATCTTCGCAAGGCCAAGCCGCACATCCTCGAGGCTGATCTCCTTGGCCACCACGTACAGCGGCAAGGTCGGAAACCGATGATGCGTGCCGCGCATCAGCTGGGCCAGCACACTGCCGTCGCCCATGCCGGCATCGAAAATGCGCAGCGCCGGTGGAACCGGTGCCAGATGCGCCAGTTCCTGCACCGCCCTGTGCGCAATCGCCGACTTTTCATTGGTCGTGTTGACGAACGCCAGATACTTCTGCCGGTTATCGTAGAAGCGGAATGGCGGCGACACCGGCGCGGCACCCTCGTTCAATGCCAGACTGGATTCCATCGCATCATCAGAGCACACCGTCCGGGTGCGCGCAATTCAACACTCGCTGGTGGCAAAATAGCGGTGCCCGCTGGAACTATAGGAATCCGTGATGGCAACGATCATCGGTGCAATTGGTACCTCGCACACGCCCACGATCGGCTTTGCGAAACGGCGCGGCCTGGACAACGATCCGGTCTGGAAGCCGATCTTCGAAGCCTATGCGCCCATCCGCGCCTGGCTCAAGGCGAAGCAGCCGGACGTCCTGCTGATTATCTACAACGATCACATCACCTCGTTCTTCTTCGATCACTATTCGCCGTTCGCCCTCGGCGTGGGCGAGCAGTTCCTTCCGGCGGATGAAGGCGGCGGCTCCCCGCAGCTCCCGCCGCTGCGCGGCGCTCCGGATCTGGCCAAGGCCGTTGCCACGAGCCTGTTTGCCGACGAATTCGATATCTCGTTCTTTCGCGACAAGCCGATCGATCACGGGGTGTTCTCGCCGCTGTCGATGCTGTCGGAATCGGCGGACTCCTGGCCCTGGAAGGTCCTGCCGCTGCAGGTGGGTGTGCTGCAGTTTCCGATCCCCACTGCGCGCCGCTGCTACCAGCTGGGAAAGGCTCTCAGCCGCGCCATCCGCGCCTACCCAGAAGATATCAAGGTGGCCATCGTCGGCACCGGCGGACTGTCGCATCAGGTGCACGGCGAGCGCTGCGGGTTCAATAACCCGGAATGGGATCAGAAATTCCTGGATCTGCTTGAGAGCGATCCTGAAGCCCTGACGCAAATCACCCACGCGCAGTACGCCGAACGCGGCGGCATGGAAGGATCCGAGGTCATCATGTGGCTGGTCATGCGCGGTGCGCTGACCGAACGGATCCGGCGCGTGCACCGCACTTACTATCTGCCATCCATGACCGCGATCGCCACCACGATCTACGAGAATGTCGGCGCGTATCCGGAGGTCGAGGCGCTGCGCGACCGGCAGCTCGAGGGCATCGACAAGCTCACGGGCACCTATCCGTACACGCTCGATCGCAGCGCCAAGGCCTTTCGGCTCAACCGCTTTCTGCACGACCTGGTCATTCCGGCGCACCGCGAGGCATTTGTCGCCAATCCTGATGCACTCATGGCCCAATGCGGCCTCTCCGAACCTGAAAAGGATCTGCTGCGACGACGCGACTGGCGCGGCCTGATTCACTACGGCGTCATATTCTTCGTACTCGAGAAGCTCGCGGCCGTCCTCGGCGTGTCCAACCCAAGGGTCTACGCCGAGATGCGCGGCCAATCACTCGAGGAGTTCCAGAAGAGCCGCAACGCCAAGATCGAATACGGCGTAGCGGCGAAGTGATCGGCCTTCAGGCCGCGGAGGCCCGATTGGTCAAGCAGCCCGCCAGCGCTTCGCGCAGTTCGCGCAGCTTGGGAGGCTTGCCCAGAACCCGGTCGACATGGGCGGGTATGTCGCCGTCGGCCATCAGTCGCTGCCCCCAGCCGGTCAACAGCAGCACTATGGTGCTGGGAGCGAGGGTCTTCACGGCGCTCGAGACCTTGCGACCGTCGACGTAGGGCATCCCAAGATCGGTGATCACGACCGGGAACGGATCACCACGGCTGCGCGCGGCGACGAATGCGTCGATGCCCGCCTGACCGCCATCGGCGGTGGTCAAGTCATGGCCGTCGGCCTCGAGCGCATCACGCAGCGACTTGAGCACCAGTGGGTCATCGTCCACGATCAGAATGCGCTGCGGCGGCACCTCACCGGGCGCACTCGCGGGCAAAGCCGCGACGGCCGGCGCCGTCTGTGCCGGAAACACCAGGCGCATCGTCGTACCCTTACCCAGCTCGCTCTCGATTTCGATGTCGGCGCCATGACGTTGCATCGTCCCGTACACCATCGCCAGCCCAAGCCCGGTACCACGCTCTCCCTTGGTGGTGAAGAATGGCTCCAGGCATCGCCGCCGCGTGTCCTCATCCATGCCGACGCCGTGATCTACGATTTCTACCCGTGCGAAGTCGCGGGTAGGGGAGCCGTGCGAATAGGAGCCCTGCTCGTGGGCGGAGCTGGTCCGCACGATCAGTGGGCCGCCGTTCGGCATGGCATCAATGGCGTTGAATATCAGGTTCGTCAGCGCCTCGCGAATCTCGTTGTCGGCACCCATGACGGTCGGCAGATCCGGCGCCAATTCGGTACGCATCTCGATGACGATTCCGCGCCGCTGCGCCATATCGCTCCAACGCGCCCGGGTCAGATCCACCACCTGCTGCACCAGGCGGTTCAAATCCAGCGCAGCCATTTCCAGTTGCGGCTCGCGCTGGCGGTAGAACTCGCGCATCCGCGACACCGTTTGCGCTACGTCGTCAATCGCGCGCCGAATCGTTTCGAGCTGGCCGCGCGCCCGCTCACTAAGATCGGTATCCTCCAGCAGGGATTCCGTGTACAGAGAAACCGGAGAAATGGCGTTATTGATGTCGTGTGCGATGCCGCTGGCCATCTGCCCGAGAGCCATCAGACGCTCCTGCTGCATCACCGCCTTCTGGGTGCGCCGCAAGTCGTCATAGGCCTGTTGCAGCGCACCGTATAGCTGCGCCTGATGCGCAGCCAGGGCGACGTGCTCACTGGCCTGCTTCAGGAATTCGCATTCACCGCTGCTGAAACTATTGGCCTGCGTTCGAGCCGCGATCACTACACCGAATATCTTGCTTTCGACCAGCAGCGGCGCCGCCACCATCGACCTCAAACCACCCTTGCCCAGCCGCTGCGGAAATGGCGAGGCAACCCGGCTGATGTCCGGTTCGTAGACCAAGCGACCGTGCACGCTGTGCGCCAATCCATCCGCATCGATCTCGACCCGCGACTGCTGAGTCAGCGCCAGCTCCATCGCGAGCGCCTGGCTCTTCACGCCAACACTGATGACGATCAACACATTGTCCGCCGGGTCGTAGGTACAGATGCAACAAAAGTCCAGCGGCAGGTGTTCTTCCAGCGTTCGCACCACGACCTGAAAGATGCTGCGCATGTCCTGGCGCTCGCCGATGGCGCGGGTGATCTGTTGCAACAGGCTCAGGCGCGCCAGTTGCGCTTGCAGCTTGCCCTCGGCCAGCTTGCGATCGGAAATGTCGCGCGAAATCTTGGAAGCACCAACGAGGACTCCCTGCCTGTCCCGCACTGGCGAGATGGAGACTGACACGTCGATTTTTCGGCCATCTTTCGCCAACCGGACTGTCTCAAAATGGTCGGTCGATTCACCGCGTGCAATCCGCTCCAGGATCGCAAACTCTTCGTCTGCGCGTTCGGGCGGCGTCAGCATGGACTTGGACTGGCCCAGGGCCTCATCGGTCGTATAGCCAAACAGCCTCTGGGCGCCCCGATTCCAGCTGGTGATGTGGCCGGTCAGGTCCGTGCTGAGGATTGCGTCGTCCGAGGATTCAATGATCGCGGCCAGTTGCGAGAGCTGCGCAGCGCGCTCCTGCACCCGCAGCTCGAGCTGGTCATTCATGTCGCGCAATGCGCGCTCGGCCCGCATTCGGCCGGCAAAGTCGCGGCGAATTGCAAGCAGCGCCGCTCCGACAATCAGCAGAGCCAGTAGCCCACCGACTATGATTATCGCCAGTGCCAACGCCGAACTGCGCTGCGCCGAGCGCTCGCGTTCCGACAGCAGCGAGCTCTCGGTTGCCTTCATCTCGTCGATTTGGCGCCGCAGCTGGTCGTGAAAGCCGTTACCGTTGCCCGTCAGTATCTCGTTGCGGGCTGCTTCGAGCCCCTGGTCGCGACGCAATCCGATCACTGTGCGCAAATAGTCGAGCCGCTCGGTCACCAGCGTGACCACGGTGCTCAGGCGCTGCTGCTGCAGCGGATTGTCCGCGGTCAGCCGGCGCACCTGGCCTGCTTGCAGGTCGATCGCCTGCGCGGATTCCCGGAACGGCTCCAGATAGTTCGCATCGCCGGTAATCACGTAGCCGCGCTGAGCCGACTCGGCGTCGGTGGCCGCCTCCATCAACGACTCGAGTCGCTGCAGGACCTCCTGAGTGTGCTCGACCCAGCCCGAACTCGCACTCAGGCGTGCAGTACTCAGATACGAAATGAAACTTACGAGGGCTAGACAGACCAGGGCGGATGCAAAGCCGAGACGAACCTTGCGCTCCGTTAGTTCTAATTTTCTATCTGGCGCAGAGTGCGGGTCCTCCCCGTCAGCCGTCTCCACC
>DASXYW010000053.1:0-3596 GCA_036502265.1 Steroidobacteraceae bacterium
ACCGCATCCACCGCCCCGGTATACCCTTCCAGACGCAGCGCCCGCTTCACCGTGTTGCGTGAGAGCTGCAGATCGCGCGCGATCGCGCTGATCGACTCCCCCTGTACCAGCCGTCGCCGGCGTATTTTGCCGATCGTCTCCTCGCACAGCACCCCAGTTCTCCCCGCTCAGCCATAAAGGCCGTGCAGGGTACGGGGTGGTCATTTTGGACGCCGGTTACACCCCCAACCTGGTCAGAATTGCACGCCGGTTAACAGTTCAATGCTTGATTTCCACATTACACGTAGTCGACATATGTGTCGATTACGCGTAATGTGAAATCATGTGGAGCGAACGCCAAGCTATAGAGATCTTTCACCTGCATTTCCTGCGGGCCTTCGGGGCACGCGTGGACAAAGCTCTCTTTGCGCTCAAGGGCGGCTGCAACCTCCGGTTCTTTCTGAAGAGCATTCGCTATTCGGAAGACATGGATCTGGACATCCAAACGATGTCCATTGGCACCCTTCAAAACAACGTAAATCGCCTGCTAGCGGACCCGGCCTTCATGCGGGGGCTGCGGACACAGGGCATCGAGGTGGTTAGGTCTTCTCAACCTAAGCAGACGGAGGTAACGCAGCGCTGGAAACTGACCCTGCGTACCTCGCAATCCGGCACCCAGGTGCCTACGAAGATCGAATTCTCGCGCCGAGGTCTGGACGATGAGAAAGCAGTGGAATCCGTGGATGCGGGAATCATCCGGACATACCAGCTCTATCCGGTGATCGTGCAGCACTACACCGTGCATGCCGCTTTGGCCCAGAAAGTCTCGGCTCTGGCGTTGCGCGAACAGGTTCAATCGCGGGATGTTTTCGATCTGAAGTTGCTGATGGATGCAGGAGGAGCCGCGCAGCCACTACCCGCCGCAGCCGCCGCAAACTTGCCCGCCGCGATCGACAACGCGCTGGCGGTGGACTACGACGCATTCGCCGGCCAGGTCCTCGCCTATCTGGAGCCTGAGTATCAAGACCACTACGGCAATAAGCAGGCTTGGGACGAGCTACAAGCACAGGTCGTCGACGGCCTAGAGAACCTGCAGCGATGAATCAGATCGAAGCACTGCAGCGGCTGCGGAATCTGGCGACGCCGGCGGTTGAATCACGCGACGTTGCCGCATTGTTGCAAGTCTCCGCGAGCAACGCGACCACGATACTCAGGCGTCTCGCTGCGGAGAAGATGATCATCCATCTGAGCCGCGGACGATGGTTGGTGAACCAAGAAATAGACCGTCTCGCATTGCCCGAGCTGATTTCGGCACCCGACCCGGCCTACATCTCCCTGCAATCAGCGTTGTTTCATCATGGACTGATTGAGCAGATTCCCTCGATCCTCTATGCCGTCACGCCGGGACGACCCAGGCGCCTTCGCACTCCAATTGCTACGATCTCCTTTCACCGTATGCCACCAGAGCTCTTCAAGGGTTTTGACTTGTCCTCCGCATCCGACGCAAAGATCGCGACTCCAGAAAAGGCGCTCTTCGACATGATCTATCTCGCACCGGGACGATCACGCATATTCTCGCAACTACCCGAACTCGCAGTTCCGCCCCGCTTTCAATGGCAGCGCCTGAAGGAATACACAGCGCTGGTCAAGTCGGCCGGCCGCCAAGCGTTCATCGCACATCGAATCAGGGCGATCAGATTCACCGCATCGACTCATAGACCGGAGGAGACGTAAAGGAGACAAGGTCTTTCCGCAACCGCCAAGTATTTGATGCTGAAGCCGATTTGGAGATCGTCGATCCAATCCATCATCGGCGCCACGCTGATTTTTCGCTCCAGCATCCCTATCATCCGATCAAAAGCTGGCCGGCGCGGCCGCGTCGGATTGTACGCGGCCCGCTGGCTGCACAGGCGCGCGAGTTGGCTGGCGCCACCGCGCGCGCCCGGGCGGCTAATTAGTCGACCGCGGGTGCAATGCTCGTAGCCTCGACCGGCAGAACCGCCGGCAGGCCAGGCCGGAGGCCCGCGATCGGCGCGGGCCTGGCAATCCAGTAACCCTGTGCGTATTGCACGCGCAGGCGCTTGAGCTCGGCGAACACCGCCGCCGACTCCACCTTTTCGGCGATGGTTGCGATGCCAAGCGTGCGACCGACGTGGCTGATGGCCTCGACCATGCTGCGATCGACTGCGTCGGTGGTCACGCTGCCGATGAACTGGCCGTCGATCTTGAGGAAGTCAACCGGCAGGTTTTTCAGGTAATGGAAGGAGGACAGGCCGCTGCCGAAATCGTCGAGCGCGAACCGGCAACCACGCTTCTTGAGCTCGCGCATGAAATAGACCGCCTCGGCCATGCTGGTGATGACTGCCGTCTCGGTGATTTCGAAGCATAGCCCGCGTGCGATGCGTGGGTCCTCGGTCAGGCTCAGCGCAAATTCGAGGAAGCCCCGATCGCCGATCGACATGCCCGACAGGTTGAGTGCAAACAGGAACGGCGGTTCGTCGCCGTCGACGGCGTGCTCACGCAACGCCTGCACGGCACGCTGCATGACCCAGCGATCGATGGCAGCGACCATGTTGTAGCGCTCGGCGGCCGGAATGAACTCGCCCGGCAGTACCAGCTGGCCACTGTCCTCGCGCAGCCGCACCAGCAGTTCGCAGAACGCCGGCGTGGAAGGCGCTGCCTCGGAAGTGGGTGTGATCTGTTGGAAATACAGCTCGAGCCGGCCCTCGTCGACCGCGCGCGTGACGCGGCTGACCCAGTACATCTCGCGGTGGCGCCCGGAAACCTCGTTCGAATCGTACAGGTGCACGCGATTGCGCCCGGAATCCTTGGCTGCATAGCAGGCGATATCGGCGGCGCTCAGCAGGCTGGCGGCACTTTCGCTCTCCGCGGTGATCTCGACCACGCCGATGCTGGCGCCGATGCCTGTGGTGTTCTGCTCCCACGTAAAGCGATAGTCGCGAATCGCCTGGCGGATGTTGTCGGCGATATTGGCACCCTGCTCGGCCGTGCAACTACGCACCAGGATGCCGAATTCATCGCCACCCAGGCGCGCAATGGTGTCGGCTGCGCGCACGTGCGACTGCAGCAGCCCGGTGACGTCGCGCAGTAGACGGTCGCCGGCCGAATGGCCGCAGGTATCGTTGACCACCTTGAACTGATCCAGGTCCGCGTACAGCAGCGCGTGCGGCCCCTCGCCGCGCTGCGCGCTCTGCAGGGCCTCGGCCAGGCGGTTGTCGAACTCGCGACGATTGATCAGACCGGTCAGTGCGTCGTGGCTCGCCTGGTAGGAGAGCGCGCGCTTCAGGCGTCGCTCCTTGGTCACGTCGCGAAACACGACCACTGCGCCGACGATGTCGCCGCCGCGGTCACGAATCGGCGCCGCGGAATCCTGGATGGCGATTTCCTGGCCGAGCCGGTTGACCAGCACGCTGTGCTCGGCGAAGTGCACCAGTTGGCCCTCGCGCAGGCAACGCACCAGTGGATTCTCAAGCTTCTCGTGTGTGACCTCGTCGAGCAGGCGCAGCACGGTGCCGAGGTTCTCGCCGCGCGCCTCGTCCTTGCCCCAGCCGGACAGCTGTTCGGCCACCGGATTCATGTAGTCGATGCGGCCGTCG
>DASXYW010000054.1:0-22940 GCA_036502265.1 Steroidobacteraceae bacterium
CCAGGACCCGGACGTGCTGCGGGCTGTCAAGGAACGCCCTGCGCGCCGCCGTGCCGACACGTCTCCATAAATCAGTATGTTATCTGCCAATCGCGAGCAGGATGATACCCGCCGGGACGGAATGCGAAGGGTCTCTGGTGCCCAGGAGAGGACTCGAACCTCCACGGGTCGCCCCGCTAGTACCTGAAACTAGTGCGTCTACCAATTCCGCCACCTGGGCATACGGTGGGCGGCGCAATGTACGGAAGGGGTCGGAGGCTGTCAATTGAAGAACCGAGGCCGACAGCGCGGCAGCAGCTCCGCCAGCAAGCGCCGATCGCCCGGACCGTTACACCTGCGCACGCGCCGCGCGGTGCGCAAGGCGCGCGACCCGCAGGCGGCAGCCATCCTGGTCGAGGGCACGGTGAGCGCCAATCGCGCCGGATACGGCTTCGTGCGCAGCGACACGCTGGCCGAGTCGGTGTTTTTACCGCCGCCTGAGATGCGCGATCTGATGCACGGGGATCGGGTGCGGGTCGAAGCGCGCGGCGACGGGCAGGGTCGCTACGTCGGTCAGGTGATGGCGGTACTCGAGCGCGGCGTGCAGTGCTTTCTCGGCACGATCGAGAGCGCCTATCGGGGTTTGGCGGTGCGGGCGGCGGACGCGCGCGTCGGATTGCAGTGCGCCGTGGTCGACAATCCCGCCCAGGCGCAGGCCGGGGATTGGGTCATCGCACGGGTGCTGCGCTACCCGAAGGCAGGCCAGAGCGGGGAGGCGCGCATCGAGGAGCGCCTGGATCCGGAGCGCCCGGTGCACATGGCCACCGCCGCGGCGATCGCGCGTTTCGGTTTGCCGGTGGAGTTCAGCGCCGCGGCGCTGCGCGAGGCGGCGCACTCGGGCAAGAGCGTCGATCCAGCCGAGGCCGCGCGCCGCACCGATTTGCGCGATCTGGCGCTGGTCACGATCGATGGTGAGGACGCGCGCGACTTCGACGATGCGGTGTTCGCCGAGCGGCTTGCTAACGGCTCGTTCCGGCTGCTGGTCGCAATCGCCGATGTCAGCCACTACGTCCGTCCCGGCAGCGCGCTCGACCAGGAAGCGCGCTCGCGCGGCACTTCGGTGTATTTCCCCACGCGCGTGCTGCCGATGCTGCCGACGGCGCTGTCGAATCATCTTTGCTCACTCGAACCGCAGGTGGACCGCCTTTGCATGGTGGCCGACATGCGTATCTCACGGCGCGGCGCGCTCGAACAAAGCCGTTTCTATCCGGCGGTCATGCGCTCGCACGCGCGACTGACCTATACCCAGGCGCACGCGGCACTGTTCCTGCAAACCCCGGCCGCGCGCGCGCCGCTGGCGAACGTGATGGATGCGCTGGCGCCGCTGGTGGAGGTCTACCGGGCACTGGCGAGCGCGCGGCGCCGGCGCGGCGCCCTGGATTTCGACGCGCCGGAGGCCGAATTCGTGATTGAGAACGAGCGCGTGCGCGCGATCGAATTCAGCTCGCGCAACGATGCGCATCGTCTGGTCGAGGAGTGCATGGTGATCGCGAACGTGGCGGCGGCACAGGAACTGCGAAAGGCGGGCCAGCCGGGGCTGCTGCGCGTGCACGCGCGGCCGGATCAGAAGAAGCTCGATCAGCTGCGCGCCACGCTGCGGGTGCTCGGCATCGAACTGCAGTTGCCCGACCCGGTGCAGGCGCGCGACCTGGCCGGCATCGCTACGCGGGTGCGCGATGCGCAGAGCCGCCCGTTTGTCGAGTCGCTGGTGGTGCGCTCGATGGCACAGGCGATGTATCAACCTGAGAACGTCGGGCATTTCGGCCTGGCGCTCAAGGACTATGCGCATTTCACTTCACCGATCCGCCGTTATCCGGACCTGATGATTCACCGCGCACTGCGCGCGCGACTGGGCGAGCTGGACGTCAGCACGCTGCCGCAGGGGGCCGAATTGGCCGCCGATGGCGCTGATCTGTCACGCTTGGAGCGGCGCGCCGACGAAGCCGATCGTTATGTTGGCACCTTTCTTAAATGCGTGTACCTGCGCGATCGGGTCGGGCAGACGTTCGACGGCCTGATCACCACCGTCATCGAATTCGGCTGTTTCGTGCAGTTGCTGGCCTTCGGAGTCGACGGACTGCTGCCGCTGGCATCGATGCGCGGTGACGACTATCAGATGGCGCGCGACGGCGGCCAGTGGATCGGCCAGCGCAGCAAGCGTCGCCTGGCGCCGGGTGTGCGCCTGCGGGTAGTGGTGGCGGCGGTCAAGCCGGTGGAGGGAATGATCGACCTTGAGCTCGGCTCGGACTGATCGGGTCTACGGCTTGCATACGGTGCGCTCGCTGCTGATGCGCCATCCGCAGCGAGTGCTGCGCGTGTATCTGCAACGCGAGCGGCGCGACCCGCGGGCCGAGGAGATCGAGCGCCTGGCGGCTGCGGCTGGCCGGCCGGTGGAACGGATCGAGGCGGGTCAGCTGCGCGCGCGGCTGGGCGATGTCGTCCACCAGGGGGTCCTGGCCGAGGTCGCGCCGCTGGCAGCGTGGAGCGAGGCGGATTTGCTGGCCGCCGTGAGCGGCGTCCCCGATCCGCTGGTGCTGGCGCTCGATGGCGTGCAGGACCCGCACAATCTCGGCGCCTGCCTGCGCACCGCCGATGCCTGTGGCGTGCTGGCCCTGCTGATGCCGCGCGACCGCGCCGCACCGCTGAATGCCACGGCCCGCAAGGTCGCCGCCGGTGCGGCCGAGACCACCCCGGTGGTGATCGTGACCAATCTGGCGCGTACCCTCGGAGTGCTCAAGCAGGCCGGGCTGTGGATCGTTGGGGCCGATGCGGCCGGATCGCAACCGGCCCGCGAGGTCGACCTTACCGGGCCGCGAGTGCTGGTGCTGGGTGCGGAAGCTGCGGGGTTGCGACAACTGACGCGCCGCCAATGCGATTGGATGGCGCGACTGCCCGGCCTGGGTACGGTGGAGAGCCTGAACGTCTCGGTGGCCGCCGGGATGCTGCTGTACGAGGCCTTGCGGCAGCGGGGTCTAAGCGGCTAGGGACCCTAAGGTGGCGCCTTGCGTTGCTTCGGGGGGTGGCTTTTTGTATCCTTGCGCGCCTTTTTCGACGGCCCGGCGGGTCCCTCAAGGGTTAGCCTGCCGGCGCTCCTTGCCGCACCGCTCTTTCGATACAGCCTCGGGCGGGCGCCATTTCCCATAAGGAGGATTCATGAGGCACTATGAGATCGTATTTCTGGTTCACCCCGACCAGAGCGAGCAGGTACCGGCCATGATCGACCGGTATAAGGGCATGATTGCAGCCGGCAACGGCACGGTGCATCGGCTCGAGGACTGGGGGCGGCGCCAGCTCGCCTATCCTGTCGCCAAGGTGCACAAGGCACACTACGTGCTGATCAACGTCGAGTGCGACCAGAAAACGCTGGCTGATCTGATCGGCGCCTTTCGCTTCAGCGATGCGGTGCTGCGTCACCTCGTCACGCACGTCGAGACCGCGATCACCGAAGCCTCGCCGATGGCCAAGGCCGAAGAAGAGGGCGAGGCAGCACGACGCGAACGCGACGATGAGCTGGATGACGAACCTGCCGCGATGGGGGCTTAGATGAGCGAACCAAGAGTCTCGCGCTTTACGCGCCGCAAGAAATTCTGTCGTTTCACCGCGGACGGTGTCACCACGATCGACTACAAGGATCTAGCGACGTTGAAAAACTACGTCAGCGAGACCGGCAAGATCGTGCCCAGTCGCATCACCGGGACCAAGAGCTTCTATCAGCGTCAACTGGCGACCGCGATCAAGCGTGCGCGCTTCCTGGCGTTGCTGCCGTACACTGACCAGCACTAAATCGATCGGCACAAAAGGTCAGCGCCATGGAACTCATTTTGCTGCAGAAAGTGGCCAATCTCGGCAACATCGGCGATCGGGTGCGAGTCAAGTCCGGCTACGGCCGCAACTACCTGCTGCCGCAGGGCAAGGCAACCCTGGCCACCGCCGCCAATGTCGCGCGCTTCGATGCGCGCCGCGCCGAGCTGGAGCGCGCCGCCAATGACGAGCTGTCGCGCGCGCAGCAACGCGCGGCCGCCATCAAAGACTTCAAACTCAGCATCATCGCCAAGGCTGGCTCCGAAGGTAAGCTTTTCGGATCGGTCGGAACCGCCGACATTGCCGAGGCGGCCACCGCGGCCGGCCACGCCGTGGCGCGTAGCGAGGTACGGCTGCCGGCCGGGCCGCTGCGCTCGGTCGGCGATCACATCGTGAATCTGCATCTGCACACTGACGTGGAAGTGGAGCTTCCGGTCAGCATCGTCGCCGAAGAAGCGGCCTGAGTCCGGACCTGCTCCGGCAACGGCGGCGCGAATGGCGACGCGTCCAGACACCGGAGGGAGCGCGTGAGCACACCGTTGCGTTCGCGCCGCGACGGCGGCGCGCCGGGCGCCGACGGACTGGCCCCACCCCCGCATTCGATCGAAGCCGAGCAGGCCGTGCTCGGGGCACTGCTGATCGACAAAACCGCCTGGGACCAGGTCGCCGACATCGTCACCGCCGAGGATTTCTATCGCCCCGATCACCGGCTGATCTTCGAATCGGTCGGTGAGCTTGCGGCAGCGGCGCAGCCGGCCGACGTGGTCACGGTGTCCGAGCAGCTGGAGCGGCGCGGGCGGCTGACCGATGCCGGTGGCCTGGCATACCTCGGTACCCTGGCCGCCGATACGCCCACCGCCGCGAATGTGCGCAGCTATGCGCATATCGTGCGCGAGCGCGCGCTGCTGCGAGGATTGATCGAGGCCGGCCGGGAAATCGCTGCGTTGGGATTCAGTGATGACGGGCGCTCGCCGCGCGATCTGGTCGATCACGCCGAGGGACTAGTATTCGAGATCGCCGAGCAGGGCGTGCGCAGCGGCGTGGGCGCCGTTCGCGTCAGCGCGTTGCTGCCGCCGCTGATCGACAAGATCGACGAGTGGCACAGCAATCCGGACAAGCTGCGTGGCCTCGCGACCGGCTTCACCGATTTCGATCACAAGACCGGCGGTCTGCGCCCGGGGGATCTGATCATCGTGGCCGGCCGGCCATCGATGGGCAAGACCACGCTGGCGGTGAACATGGCCGAATACGCGGCCGTCAGCCCCGACACCAAGGGCTCGGTCGCCATCTTCAGCATGGAGATGCCCTCCGAGCAGCTGGTCACGCGCATGCTGGCCTCGATCGGCCACGTGCCGCTCAACAGCATCCGCTCAGGTCGCATCTCTGATGATGATTGGGTGCGCATCACCGCGGCCACCAGCCAGCTGTCCGAGGCGCGCATCTTCATCGACGAGTCGCCGGGACTCACGCCGACCGACCTGCGCGCCCGCGCCCGCCGGCTGAAACGCGAACATGGACTCGATCTGGTGGTGGTGGATTACCTGCAGCTGATGCAGGTGCCGGGCACCAAGGAAAATCGTGCCACCGAGATCGCCGAGATATCGCGCGGCCTCAAGGCGCTGGCCAAGGAACTGGCGATACCTGTGATCGCCTTGTCGCAGCTCAACCGCAGCGTCGAGCAGCGCAACGAGAAGAAGCCGGTGATGTCGGATCTACGCGAATCGGGTAGCCTCGAGCAAGATGCTGACATGATCCTGCTGATCTATCGCGACGAGGTGTACGACAAAAACACCACTAAGAAGGGCATCGCCGAGATCGATCTGGCGAAACACCGCAACGGCGAGACCGGCACCTTCCTGCTGACCTTCCAGGGTCAGTACACACGCTTCGTCAACTACGCGCCGGACACCTACGCCGAGGGCGTATTGCGGTGATGCGGCTGATTCGCGCCCGCATCGACGGCGCGGCGCTGCGGGCCAATCTGCAGGCGGTGCGAAAGCAGGCGGCGCACTCGCGCGTGCTGGCCGTAGTCAAGGCCAACGCCTATGGCCATGGCCTGGTGCCCACCGCGCTGGCACTCGCTGACGCCGATGCCTTCGCGGTGGCAAGACTGGAAGAGGCGGTGGCGTTGCGCGACGCGGGTCTGAAGCGGCCGATCCTGCTGCTGGAAGGGGTGTTCAACGCCGCGCAGCTGGCCGAAGCGGCGCAGCTCGACCTCGATCTGGTGGTGCACGAGACCCAGCAGATCGCTCTGCTGGAGAGCTTCAGCGGCGCGCATGCCTGGTCGTTGTGGCTCAAGGTGGACACCGGCATGAATCGGCTCGGCTTTCGGCCGGAGGATTTTCGCGGCGCCTGGCAACGGCTGCGCAGTCTGCAATCCCCGGCCCCGCAGCTGCGGGTGCTCACGCACCTGGCAGCCGCGCACGATCTCGATGACCGCCAGACGGCGGAGCAGCTGGCGCGATTCCGACCATTGCTCGAAGGGCTTGAGGTCGAGGTGAGCATCGCCAATTCGGCCGGCGTCCTGGCGCATCCGAGCACTCACGCCAACTGGGTGCGCCCGGGCCTGGCGCTCTATGGCATCTCGCCGATTCCGGGCCGGCCTGGCACGCAGTTCGGGTTGCGGCCGGCGATGACGCTGGAGAGCACGGTCATCGCCGTGCGCGACGTGCCGGCCGGAGAGCGCGTCGGCTACGGCGGGGAGTGGCGCGCCGAGCGCCGCTCGCGCATCGCGATCGTCGCGGCAGGGTATGGCGATGGGCTGACGCGGAGCATTCCCAATGGTGCGCCGCTGCTGATCGGCGGCCGGCGCGCCAAGGTCGCGGGGCGTCCATCGATGGACATGCTCGCGGTGGACATCACCGAGCTGCCGCCGGTGGCGGTCAATGATCCGGTCGAGCTCTGGGGCGCGCACTTGGCGGTCGAAGAGCTCGCCGCCGCCGCCGGCACCATTCCGTACGAGCTGCTGTGCGGCGTGAGCCAGCGTGTGCCGATCGAGCTGATCTGAGCGCCCCGCGGCCGTTCGCGGCGCGCTCGCTGGTAACATCCGATCGTGGAGGTCATCGTTCAATTCGGCACGCGCCTGTTCGCCCGCGCCGAACGATTGCTGCGCGCGACTCTGATCGCCGCCAAGCACGAGCAGCTCGGAGGCATCGTTTTCTGGGCCGCACTGATCGGCATCTGCGGCGCATTCACCGGCGTGGCGTTTCGCGCCAGCGTGCGGCTGGTGCAGCACTTGCTGACCGGCTCGTCAGCCGGCCTGGTCGAGACCGCCGAGCTGCTGCCCTGGTGGGCGCGCATCGCGGTGCCCACGATCGGGGGTGCCTGTGCCGGCGCGCTGCTATGGGCCGGCCAGCGGGTGGTGCGCGCCGGCCGGCGCGTGGACTACATGGAAGCGGTGGCCGTCGGCAACGGCCAGCTCAGCGGTGCCGCGGCGCTGGTACAGGCCGCGTCGTCATTCTTCACCATCGGTTCGGGCGGCTCCATCGGCCGCGAGGGCCCACTGGTGCAATTGGCTGCCACGGCTGCATCAAAGATCGGTCAGTGGACCCAGGCGCCGGTGCCCCGGCTGCGACTGCTGGTGGCCTGCGGCGCGGCTGCCGGGGTAGCCGCCGCCTACAACGCACCGATCGCCGGTGCGCTGTTCGTCGCGGAAGTGGTGCTCGGCTCGATTGCGATGGAGAGCTTCGGCCCTTTGATTGTCGCCTCGGTGGTGTCGGATGCCACCACGCGTCACTTCCTGGGCTACGGCCCGGTCTACCAGGTGCCGCATATCAATTTCGGCGCGCCGTGGGAACTGGCACTGTACGCATTGCTCGGCGTCATGCTTGGCCACGGGGCGGCTCCCTATCTGGCGTTGCTCGATCGGGCGCGCAGCCTATTTGGCCGGCTGCGCTGGCCGCTGCCTGCGACCCTCGCGCTCGGCGGGCTGATGGTGGGCGTGATCTCGGTCGGAGTGCCACAGGTCTGGGGCAACGGCTACAGCGTCGTCAACGACATGCTGAACGACAAGCTGGCGCTGCAGGTGCTGGCCCTGGCGCTGGTGGCGAAGCTGATCAGCACTGCGGCCTCGGTCGGTTCGGGCGCCAACGGCGGCATCCTGACCCCGACTTTGTTCATGGGAGCCGCGTTCGGCGCGCTGTTCGCCGACGTGCTGCACCTGATTGATCCGCATTTGACCTCGCAGGTGCCCGCCTATGCGGTGGTGGGCATGGGTGCGTTCCTTGCCGCCACGACGCACGCACCGCTGACATCGATCCTGCTGATCTTCGAGATGACGCTCGACTACGAGGTGGTGATGCCGTTGATGCTGGCCTGCGTGACCGGACATTACGTCGCCGGCATCTACCGGCGTGGCGAGTCGGTGTACTCGCGTGCGCTGCGCGCCAGCGGACCCGGTGACGAGCACGAATGGCGGCTGCGTCAGATCACCGCGCTGGTGCGGCCGCCGGCATTGGTGCTGCAGCGAGACGCTGGGTTGAACGGAGTACTCGAGCGTTTGTCACCGCGTGGGGACTACGCGGTCTACGTCGTGGACCCGCAGAACCAGCTCATCGGCCAGATTCCGGCCGCGGATCTGCGGCGCGCGGCGCGCGCCATTCCACGCGTGCCGCAACTGACCGTGGGCGCCTTGATGCAGCCGGCGCCGCCGATGCTGGTGCCCGAGATGCTGCTGGGGGATGCGCTGGATGTCTTCATGGCGCACCGTTGCAAGCAATTGCCGGTGGTATCGGGTCACTGGAGTCCGGTGCTGGTCGGCGAGGTGCTGCGCCACGACCTGCTGCTAGCGCTGCAGGATCGGATGTCGGAGCGGACCGAACGCAACGCGCCAGCGGCGACCTAGCCCTCGAAGAACCCCATCTTCACGCCGGCGAGCTGAATCACATCGTTGTCCACCAGCTTGCGTGCCTGCTCGCCGATCGGTGCGCCATTCACCAGCGGTGGATTATTGGACGAGTCCGAATCGACGTGCACGATGAAGTAGCCTTCTGAGCGGCGCGTGATCGCAGCCACCTGCACGCCGGGCCGTCCGAGCGTGGTCAAGGCCTTGGTGAGCTCGAGTTCGCGGCCGGCGAATGCGCCGGAGAGCACCTGCAGCTTGGCTTTCTTGAGCGCCGGTGTGCCATTTCCTGGCACCGCGCGCCGACTCTGCGTGGTACTGGCGGTGTCCGCTGCTGGCCTGGTCGCGGCGCGGATCTTCTCCAGCGGGCGCTGCGACGGCTGGATCACCATGGTCTTTTCGAATTCGTCCTGGTGCGCATCGTCATCCTCGACGAAGCGCAGCTGATGGTGGCCGACCGTGACCACATCGCCATGCTGCAGGGCGTGCTTCTTGATCAACTTGCCGTTGACGTAGGTGCCGTTGGTACTGTTGAGATCCTCGAGGAAGGAGTCGTTGAGGATGTTGATGATCAGCGAGTGGTGGCCGCTGACCGCTGGGTTGTCGATACGAATGTCGTTATCCGGCAGACGCCCAATGGTATAGCGCTCTTTGTTCATGTTGTATTCCGCCAGAACGGCGCCATCCAGACTCAGAATCAGCCTAGCCATGTGCGTATCGCCTTAGGTCGAGCTGAACCAGCCCAACATCTTGTCCAGTATTCCACGCGGCGCGGGGAACGATTCCACGATCTCCGCGGCGACCACCGAGATATTGTCCTTGCCACCGTTGTCGTTGCCTAACTGAATCAGTTGCTTAGTGGCGGTCTCAAGGTTAGCACCAAAGGTGCTTATGGTTAAGTGAATGTCGTCATCTTCGACCATATCCGATAGTCCGTCGGAGCAGATGAGGTACAGGTCGCCCTTCTGTACGACGTGTTCCTGGACCTCGACATCCACGTTCGATTCGACCCCGAGCGCACGGGTCACGTAGTTCTTGTTGGCCGCACGCTGAGCTTCTTCCGGAGAGTAGAAGCCGCGATCCACCAGCTCCTGCAGCAGCGAATGATCCATCGTCAACTGTTCCATGCCGGCTGACCGCAGCCGATACAGGCGCGAGTCGCCGACGTGAGCAATCGAGACGCGATTGTCGAAGAACAGGGCGCCTACCACCGTGGTACCCATGCCTTCGCATTGCGGCTGGGTGCGCGCGGTCTGAAAAATTATCTTGTTGGCACGCAGGATGGCATCGCGCAGGATGATCGAAGCGCGGGTCAGTCCGGCGGTGGAATCATTGATGCGCAGATCCTCGCGCTCGACCGCATCCTTCACCAGTCCGACGATGGTCTTGACGGCGATGCCACTTGCGACCTCGCCGGCGTTGTAGCCGCCCATGCCGTCGGCAAGCACCAGCAATCCGATATCGGCATCGTATGCGATGGTGTCTTCGTTGTGATCGCGAACCCGACCCGTGTCGGTCTGGCCTACACAACGCAGCTTGCCTTTGAGGCTTATGCGGCCTCGAGCACGGGCCATATTTCCCTTTTTCGGAAAATCTTGAACTGCATCACACTTCTCGTCTCGACGCTCCGGCGACCGATTCGCATCCGCGGCGGTCACCCACGACCAACGATCCGGGGCGCGTGGATCGGAAGCGTATAACTTAGCATCGTAGCAGTGCCAATGCGCGGCTCTGATCACACTTGTATGGCGGCAGACGAGGTCGGCGCACGGCCTTGATCGCGCTATGCGACGCGGCTTCGCCTGTCGGGGTGTAGCATGCCGCCGGGTGGCACGAAGTCAAACCCTGTATGTCTGCCGGTCCTGCGGTGGCGAGGCGCTCAAGTGGCAGGGTCAATGTGCGCACTGCCGAGCGTGGGATACCCTCGAGGCGGTAACCGCCACGCGCGGCACGCGTGAGCGCGCCGCCGCCGCCGCCTTTACCGGCCTGGGGGAGAATGCCGCCCATGCCGCCGACATCGAACGGCTCTCGCTTGGAATGACCGAGCTGGACCGGGCCTTCGGCGGCGGCCTGGTTAGGGGTTCCGTGACGCTGCTGGGCGGTGAGCCGGGGATCGGCAAATCCACCTTACTATTGCAGGTGGCCGCGCAGTTGGCGAGCCAGCGCCTCGTGATCTATGCCAGCGGCGAGGAGTCGGTCCCACAGATCGGGCTGCGTGCCCAGCGACTGGGGCTCGGCGCCGATCGTCTGCTATTGGTTAGCGACGCCTCGCTGGATGCCATCCTGAGTCTGGCGAGTGAGCGGCAGCCGGTGATGCTGGTGATCGACTCGATCCAGACCATGCAGCTAGCGGCCAGCGAATCCAGTCCCGGATCGCCAGCGCAGCTGCGCGACTGTACCGCCGCACTGGTCCGGC
Source organism: Steroidobacteraceae bacterium (assembly GCA_036502265.1). GTDB lineage: Bacteria > Pseudomonadota > Gammaproteobacteria > Steroidobacterales > Steroidobacteraceae > FEN-1191. The sequence continues at coordinate 11,097 of DASXYW010000054.1, forward strand.
ACGCCAAGGCCAGTGGCTGCGCCGTGGTGATTGTCGGTCACGTCACCAAGGATGGCAGCATTGCCGGTCCGCGGCTGCTCGAGCACCTGGTCGATACCGTGCTGCGTTTCGACAGCGATGCCGCGAGCCGCTATCGCATGTTGCGAGCCACCAAGAATCGTTTCGGTCCGGTCAACGAACTTGGCTTTTTCGCCATGACCGAGACCGGCCTCAGGGAGGTGCGCAACCCTTCGGCCATCTTTCTTGCCCGCCATCCAGAGCCGGTAGCCGGCAGCGTGGTGATGGTCGCCCGAGACGGCGGTCGGCCATTGCTAATCGAAGTGCAGGCGCTGGTGGATCGCAGTCACTTTGCCGCGCCCCGCCGGGTGGCGCAGGGCGTCGACAGCAATCGCGTCTCGATGCTGCTGGCCATTTTGAGCCGGCACGCCGATGTGGCGCTTGCCGAGCACGACGTATTCGTCAATCTGGTCGGTGGCATCGATATCACCGAAACCTCGACCGATCTGCCGCTGGCGCTGGCCTTGGTTTCGAGCCTGCGCGCGCAGGCGCTGCCGGCATCGCCGGTGATTTTTGGTGAGCTCGGCCTGACCGGCGAGGTGCGGCCGGTGGCGCACGGCGAAGAGCGAGTGCGCGAGGCGCTCAAGCTCGGCTACACACGCATCCTGCTGCCGCGCGAGAATCTGCCGCGTCAGATGCCATCCGAGGCGCGGCTGCAGCCGGTCGCCAGCCTGGCTGAAGCCATCGCGATCGCCTTCGCCGCTTAGTTAGCCGGTCAGGTGGCCCCGGCCGCCGGCACCGGGCTAGCGCGCACCCGTACGGTGCGAATGGCATTGTCGGCGATCTGCAGCACCTCAAAATCGTAGTTGCCGATGCGCAGCGCCGTGCCGGGCGTCGGAATAGTCTCGAGCTTCTCCAGCAGCAGTCCGTTGAGGGTACGCGGACCGAGCTCGGGCAGCTGCCAGCCGAGGGCGCGATTGAGCGCGCGAATGGTCGCGCTGGCGTTCACCAGCCAGTTGCCGGCCGGGTCGCGCTGCACGTCCTTGTGGGTCACGGTTGCAGGATCGTTGGTGAACTCACCGACGATCTCCTCGAGGATGTCTTCGAGCGTCACCAGTCCGGCGATGTCGCCGTACTCGTTGACCACGAACGCAAAGCGGCGGCGCGTGCGCTGGAACTGCGCCAGCTGCTGCGTCAGCAGCGTGCCTTCCGGAACGAAGTAGGGTTCGCGCCGCGAGCAGATCTCGATCAAGCGTTCGCGCGTCAGGCTGCCGCGTGCCAACTCCTGGGCCACGCGCTTCATGTGCAGGATGCCGACCAGCTGGTCGAGCTCACCGTCGTACACCGGCAGGCGCGAGTGCGGCGTCTGCCGCAGACGATCGAGGATGTCCTCCCAGCTCATCGAGATGTCGATCGCCGAGATCTCCTGGCGCGGGATCATGATGTCGTTGACCGAAATGCGCTCCAGATCCAGGATCGACAGCAGCATCTGCCGGTGGCGCTGCGGGATCAGCGCTCCAGCCTCGGTGACCACGGTGCGCAGCTCGTCGGCCGACAGTGCGGTACTGGAGGATCCGCCGCGGCGCAGACCGAACAGGCGCAGGAAGCCGCGGGCGATGTGGTTGGCCAGCCAGATGACCGGCCAGGTGATCCAAAGCAGTGCCCGGTACACGAATGCGCTGGCCAGCGCTACGGTCTCGGCGCGCGCGGCGGCGAAGATTTTCGGCGCCAGCTCGCAGAACACGATCACCGTCAGCGTGAGCAGCACGATCATCGCCGACAGGGCATGCTGTGCGCCGGTGCGCAGGGCCAGCAGCGTCGCCACGGTCGAGGCCGCGACACTGGCCAGACCCAGGATGACGAGATTTGCGCCCAGCCAGCGGTCCGGCTGCGCCAGCAGCTTCTCCAGCAGTCGCGCACGGCGCTCGCCGTTGTGGGCGCGATGGCGGATGCGGTAGCGATTAACCGACAGCATCGCCACTTCGGTGCCGGAGGAAAACGCGATCACCAGCAGCAACAGCACCAGAATCAGGATCAGCAGCGGGGTCGGCGCCTTGTCCACGTCGTCTCTTATAATCGGTAGCCTGACAGCTGTATAGGGCGCCGCTGGCGCACTCGCATCATGTTCGACAAGCTGACCGAACGCCTCGGCCGCGCGGTGCAGACACTGCGTGGCCGGGGACGCGTTACCGAGGAAAACGTCGCCGAGACACTGCGCGAGGTGCGCATGGCACTGCTCGAGGCAGACGTAGCGCTGCCGGTGGTCAAGAGCTTCATCGACAGCGTGCGATCACGGGCGCTGGGCGCTGAGGTGGCCGCGAGCCTGACGCCGGGTCAGGCATTCATCGGCATCCTGCATCGGGAGCTGACGGCGGTGCTCGGGCCGGCGCAGGCGGGGTTTTCCTTCAATGTGCAACCGCCGCAGGTGGTCCTGCTGGCGGGACTGCAGGGTGCAGGCAAGACCACCACCGCCGCCAAGCTTGCGCGCTGGATGCGCGACGCGCACCGGCGGCGCGTGCTGTTGGTGAGCACTGACGTACGCCGCCCGGCCGCTATCCTGCAGCTGCAGCGCCTGGCCGAGAGCGTCGGGGTCGATTTCTTTGCCAGCACCGCGGGCGAGCAGCCGGCCGGGATCGCGCAAGCCGCCCTGACTGCGGCCCGCCGTGGAGTCTACGATTCGCTGATCATCGACACGGCCGGACGGTTGCACATCGATGCAGAGCTGATGCAGGAGATGCAGGCGATCGACCAGGCCGTGGGTTCGCAGCAGCGGCTGTTCGTGCTGGATGCGATGGCCGGACAGGACGCGATCAACGCGGCTCGCGCCTTTAGCGATGCCCTGGAACTGACCGGAATCATCCTGACCAAGGCCGACGGTGATGCGCGCGGCGGCGCAGCGCTTTCGGTACGGCACGTCACCGGAAGGCCGATCGTATTTCTGGGAGTCGGCGAGAAGGTCGACGCGCTGCAGTCGTTTGATCCGGAGCGCATGGCCGCGCGCATCCTCGGCATGGGCGACGTGGTATCGCTGGTCGAGCAGGTGCAGTGCCAGGTTGATGTCGGGGAGGCGGAGAAGCTGGCGCGCAAGGTGGTACAGGGCAAGGGCTTCAGCCTGATCGACCTGCGCGCCCAGCTCGAGCAGGTGCGCAAGCTCGGCGGACTGTCCGCGGTCATGGACAAGCTGCCGACCCAGATGGCCGGGCGCGCCGTCCTGAAGGGCGACCAGGCGGATCGCGAGCTCAGGCGGCAGTTGGCGATCATCGATTCCATGACCGCCCAGGAGCGCCGCCAGTCCGCAATCATTGACGGCTCACGCCGCCGGCGCATCGCCGCCGGGGCCGGCGTGAAGGTGCAGGACGTCAACCGCCTGCTCAAGCAATTCATGGACATGCAACGGCTGATGAAAGGCATGAAGGGCGGTAAACTCGGCCGGCTGATGGCGGGCTTGACCGGGGGCGGTCCACCCGGGCCACAGCGCCGGCACTAGCGCGCCTAAGCCTTTCTTCCAACGACCAATTTGCGTAGAATCCGCGCTCTTTTTTGGGACCAACCGAAATTCGAACTATGGTAACGATCCGTTTGACGCGCCGTGGCGGCAAGAATCAACCCTTCTATCACGTCGTGGTGACCGACAGCCGCAAGCGGCAGGGCGGTTCGAGCCTCGAGCAGGTCGGTTTCTTCAACCCGGTGGCGCGCGGCAAGGAAACGCGGCTGAAGCTCGATCTGGCGCGGATCGATCACTGGCGCAAGATCGGCGCACATCAGTCCGACCGTGTGCGACAGCTGGTCGACAGTTACCGAAAGGACCCCGGTACCCAGGCCGCGACCACCTGAACGGATACTTCGTACTCGGTCGAATCCTCTCGCCGCACGGTATTCGCGGCGGCCTGAAGGTCCGATCGTACGCCGATCCGCCGCAGTCGCTGTTGCAGCATCGGCATTGGCGCTTGCGCCGGCCGGACGGCGGTGAGCAGTCGTACCGGGTGGCAGGCACGCATTGGGATGGACACGCGATGCGCGTGGAACTCGAAGGAATCGTCGACCGTGACGCCGCAGCCCGGCTGCAGGACTGCGACGTCCTGATCGAGCGCGCGCAGCGGGCACCAGCCGCGCCCGGAGAATACTTCCGGGACGATCTGCTGGGATTCACGGTGCGCAATGTCGAGGGCGCTGTGCTCGGTACCGTACAGCATTTCCTCGACGCACCCGCTGGTGCGCTGCTGGTGGTCCGGGACGCGCAGCAGGCCGAGCGTTGGTTGCCGGCGAGCGCCCCGCATCTGCGACGGGTGGATCTCGAACGGCACGAGATCGAGGTCGACTGGCCGGTGGAACTCTAGCGTGCAGATCGAGGTGGTCACGCTGTTTCCGGCGCTGATCGAAGCGTCGCTGCCGCACGGCGTGCTAGGACGGGCGCTTGAGCGCGGGCTGTTGCAGGTGCGCACCACCGATCCGCGCGCGTTCACGAACGATGCGCACCGCACGGTGGATGACCGGCCGTACGGCGGTGGTCCTGGCATGGTGCTGAAGGTCGAGCCGCTGTGCGCGGCGATTGCTGCCGCCCACGGGCGCCTGCCCGCCGGCAGCGCGCGCATCGCGCTGACACCGCAGGGGCCATTGTTGACTCAGGCGCGCGTGGCGGCGCTAGCGGGAATGCCGGGACTGGTGCTGATAGCAGGCCGCTATGAGGGCATCGACGAGCGCGTGTTGCAGCTGGCGGTCGACCAGGAGCTGTCGATTGGCGATTATGTGCTCTCGGGCGGCGAACTGCCGGCGCTGGTGTTGATCGATGCGCTGGCGCGGCTGCAACCGGGGGCGCTCGGTGACCGGTGCTCGAACGTGGAGGAGTCGTTCGCTTCCGGGTTGCTCGAGTGGCCGCAGTACACGCGCCCGGACGTATTCCAGGGACAGGCGGTGCCGGCGGTGCTGAGTTCGGGCGACCACGCGGCGATCCGGCGCTGGCGCGCGGTGCAAAGTGTCGGCCGGACCTGGCTGAAACGGCCGGAACTGATCGGGCGCGCGCCGCTGAATGCCGACGGTCGGAGTCTGTTGGAAGAATTCTTACGGCAGTAGCGCGATGGCGCCGCCGCCACTTGAGGAGTAGATCATGAACATCATTCGTACTCTGGAAGCCGAGCGCATGACGCGCAAGGTACCGGCATTCAAGCCGGGCGACACCGTCGTGGTGCAGATCAAAGTGGTGGAGGGCGATCGCGAGCGCGTGCAGGCGTATGAGGGGATCGTGATTGCGCGCAGTAACCGCGGTTTCAACTCATCGTTTACCGTGCGCAAGATCTCGCACGGCGAGGGCGTGGAGCGCACCTTTCCGATCTATAGTCCGAGCATCACCGAGATCGCGGTCAAGCGCCGCGGCAGCGTGCGGCGCGCCAAGCTGTACTATCTGCGCGATCTGGCCGGCAAAGCCGCGCGCATCGAGGAGAAGGTCTGAAGCAAGACCCGCGCTGACGTATGTACCACGTGGGCAGGTTCTTCTACGCCATTTGGCGCGGGCTGGATGTTCTGCGGCGCTGCCTGCAATTGCTGCTGTTGCTGGCACTGTTCGGTGTGGTGATCGGGGCGTTGCACCAGGCCACGCCGCGCCTGCCGGTGAAGGCCGCGCTGGTGATCAAGCCCTCGGGCGACATCGTCGAGCAGCTCAGTGGCGAGCCGATCGAGCGCGCGGTCAACGAGGCGCAGGGCCAGGGTCAGCCGGAGACTCTACTGTGGGACCTGACCACCGCGATCCGCGCGGCCGCCAGCGATCCGCGAATCGGCGTGCTGGTCATCGACACCGATGACATGGACCATGCCGGCCAGGTCAAGCTCGAAGAGCTGGCCGCCGCGATCGCCGCGTTTCGTCACAGTGGCAAGAAGATCATCTCCCGCGGCACCTATTTCCTGAAAGGTCAGTACTACCTGGCAGCCCAGGCCGATGAGGTCAACCTGGATCCGATCGGGTTCGTGATGCTCGACGGCTATGACAACTACCACATGTTCTTCAGGGATGCGCTCGATAAGCTCAGCGTCGACATGCATCTGTTCCGGGCCGGCAAGTTCAAGAGCGCCGGTGAGACGTTTACTCGCCGTGACATGTCGCCGGAGGATCGGCAGGAGAGCGAGGCTTATTTGCAGTCGCTGTGGCGTGGCTATCGCGCGTCGGTGGCAAGTGCTCGCAACCTCAAGCCCGAGGCCATCGCGCAGTACGCCGACGGTTACGTGGCGGCAGTCAGCGCCGCCGGCGGCGATACCGCCAAGGTCGCCAAGGATGCCGGTCTGGTCAGTGCGCTCAAGACCCAACAGGAGTTCGAAGAGGAGTTGATCGATCTGGTAGGCGCCGACACCGCGGGCAAATCCTATCGACAGATCAGCGTCAGCGATTATCTGCGCGCCACGCACGCCGAGGACAAGCAGCGCGGCAAGGGCCCGGCAGTCGGCGTGATCGTGGCCAGCGGCGAAATCCTGCACGGCCGCCAGCCACCGGGCACCATCGGTGGCGACACGACCACGGCGCTGTTGCACAGCGCACGCGAGGACCCGGATATTCGCGCCGTGGTGCTGCGTATCGACAGCCCGGGCGGGATCATGCTGGATGCTGAGCAGATCTATCGCGAAGTGCTGGCGCTGAAGCACGATGGCAAACCGGTGATTGCCTCGATGAGTGATGTGGCCGCCTCCGGCGGCTACTACATCGCCTCTGGTGCCGATCAGATCATCGCCAGTCCCAACACCATCACCGGGTCAATCGGCGTGTTCGCCAGCATTCCGACCTTCAGCCGCAGCCTGGCCAAGCTCGGTATCAACGTCGATGGGGTCGGCACCACACCGTTGTCGGGAAGCCTGCGGCTCGATCGGCCGCTGTCGCCCGAGGTCGGAAGCGAGCTGCAGATAAGTGTCGATCACGACTACGAGGAGTTTCTGGCCCGCGTGGCCAAGAGTCGCGGCAAGTCGCGCGAAGCCATCGACGCGGTGGCGCAGGGCCGCGTATGGTCAGGCATCGATGCGCGCCAGCAGGGACTGGTGGACCGGCTGGGCGGCTATGACGACGCGGTAGTCGAGGCGGCCAAGCGTGCCGGCCTCAAGAGCGGTTATGGTGTGCGGCGCATCGAGCCCGAGCTGAGCTGGGTGCAGCAGCTGCTGTTCCAGGTGCATTCGGATGGCCAGCACATTCTGCAGGCGATCGGTCTGGCACACGGCGCCGCCGCCCAGCTGATGCAGCGATTGCAGCCGCTGGATCGCGAACTGGCGCGCTGGGCGCGTTTGTCGTCGCCAAATTCCGTGTACGCGTACTGCTTCTGCGCGATCGACTAACTTTTAGCCTAGTTGCATCTATTACAACTCGCCGTGGGGGTCCTGACGGTGTGTTACGCAGGTCGCGGCCGTGCGCCTCGCGCCTTGACGCTCCCGCATGCTGCCCGCAGTATGGTTGCGACGGAACACAAGGGTCAAAGATGATCCAGCGATTTCACGCGTGACCATGGCAGCCTCTCCCCCGCCTGCCAGCAAAGACAAATCATTTATTGGCTGGTGCGCAGCAGCGGTCGCCATCACGTTTTTGTTGCAGCTGTGGCTGTGCCGGCGACTGATTGCCGCCTATCTGCCTACCAGCGGCGATCTGGCGGTCGAGGTCGCCTCCACCGCAATCGGCGGCCCGGTCCACGCTTGGACGTGGCTGACACAGGGCTTTCACTTCTACTATCAGAGCTATCCGGAGTGGCAGGCCGCGCAGACCGACTTCTGCCGTCCGCTCGCCAATGCGCTGTTCTGGTTGCACTACCAGTTATTCGGAGCCGCCTGGGGCAGTCAGCTGATATTCGGCTACCTGGCGCACGCGCTCACAGTCGGCTTGACGGGGTACATCGCCTCCCGCGTGTTTCGTCTGAGTGTCTGGCTGGCGTTGATCGCGATGATCATCGCGGCGCTAAATCCGGGCTTTTGGACCGGCAACGACATCGCCAATTCCGTTCCCTACAACACCCAGTCGGAGCTGCTTCAGTACCCGATCTTTCAGACCGAGATTCCGTGCGCGCTGCTCATGATGGCGGCGTTTGTGGCGTTTGTCCGCGGGCGCTACCTGTGGTTCTGCGTGATTGCGACCGGCGCACTGCTGCTGAAGGAAACATCGCTGACGGTGCCGGTGGCCGCCATCGTTCTGGTCGGGGTCTGGTGGCGCGCTAATACGCGCCAGGCGCTGTCGCACCTGGTGTATCTGCTGCTACCGATTATGATCTGGTACTCGATACGTGCATTCGTGTTCCAGTACGGGCACTCCTTCTACGTGCTGACATCCGGATCCGAGTGGGGCTGGCTATTCAAGCCCATCCGCAACCTGCTGTATCTGCCCTCGACTCTGTATCACGGTCCGCTCGGCGCGACAGTCAATGCCTTGCGCACGCACGACTGGGCCACACTCGCATTGCATGGCTTCCAGCTTCTCGCCAATGCGATCTGGTGGCTGGCCGTGTTATATGCGCTGTACCGGGCCTGGCTGGATGCCGGGCGGCAGTGGTTGACTGCGGCGGCGGCGCCGTGGATCTGCGGCCTGGTGTTCGTGCTGGGCAACATTGCGCTGGTGATGCTGTTGCAGTCGCCCGATCGGCGCTTCGCGTATTTCTGGTTCGCTCTCGGGCCGGCGGTGGTGTTCCGCGCATTCATGGATCGACGCCACGCCGTGCCGATTGCCGCGGCCCTGGCGGCCACGCTGTGCGTGCCGCAGCTGTTCACCATGCAGCGCTCGTTCTCCGCCTCTGCCCTGCACAACTACGAACTGATCAAACACTCCGCCAGTTCGCTGTACCGCACGCTCGGCACGCTGCCCGAGGGCGTTACCAACGTCTATCTGCTGGACGACCTGGTGACGCAGGCGGCGTCGCCCGACTTTCTGGCGCGATTCGCCGGCTATCGGGGCAGGCTCGTCGTGGTCAACAGCATCACCCCAATTGTCGGCTGCAGCGGCGCGGCGCCGGGCGCGCAGCGCTATCGCCTGCAGCGAGATGCCGCCGGCGTCACTCTCGACTATCACACTCCGGATTGCTTTTATCCGTGGTACGAGCCGCCGCTGCAGCTGGCGGACAGTCACAACCAACTGCCGCGCGGTCCGTGGATGAGTTACCGTTATCCGGAGCTCAAAGGGCCCCGCGTCGCACCACCTGGCGAGGAGATGACGGACTACGATATCGGGCAGCATTGGACGCTTACGGTCACCGACCCGGCCTGCGCCGCCGCTGGCGCATGCGTGTGGTTGGGACTTGATCCGACGCTGCAGAAGTACTACGTGCTGACCGATTAGCGCAGCACCGTCAGTGCGCCGCCGGCTTCGGGCCGCAGCTCGCCCCAGGAGTCGTATTCGAACTCGATCCGGCACAACCCGGAGGGCCGCAATTGGACCCGGTGCTCATTGCCGCCAAGGCCCTGCGCCAGTGCACTCATTGCCGGATTGTGACCGACCACCAGCACGGTGCGGGCGGCATCGGCTTCGCAGCGCTGCACCTGCCGCAACAGCGTGTCCGGTTCGCTCAGATAGAGTGACGGCTCGATCTGGAATTCATCCGCCATGTCGAGCGCGGCGGCGACGATCAGCGCGGTCTCGCGCGCTCGGCGCGCCGGGCTTACCAGCACCAGATCGATGCGCAGACTCGCCGCGACGATGCACTCGGCGGCATCGATGGCATCGGTGCGACCGCGCGCACTCAATGGGCGATCGATATCGGCGTCGCCGCCCGCCGCGGGCTCGGCTTCGGCGTGACGCATCAGCACCAACGTCAGTTGCTTCATGCGCCGTTGCGGCTACCAGGTCATGCCGGTCTGAAGGCGCGCCGCCTCCGACATCATCGATTGGTTCCACGGCGGATCGAAGGTCAGCTCGACATTGACCTGTCCGACCGTCGGAATGGCCGAAAGCTTCTCCTTCACATCTTGCACCAGCACGTCGCCCATGCCGCAGCCGGGCGCCGTCAGGGTGATGGTGACCGCTATGTCGCGCGTCTGATCGGGCTTGAGTTCGACCTTGCACTCGTACACCAGGCCGAGATCGACGATGTTGATTGGAATCTCCGGATCGTAGCAGCCGCGCATCTGCTCCCAGGCCAGATCGCGCACGTCGTCCGTGCTCGCATTCGGAGGCAGCTCCGGGCGGCGCGCCACCTCCTTGCCGATCGCATCGGCCTGTTCGCCCGAGATGCGATACAGATTGCCCTCGATGTACAGGGTGAAGCTGCCGCCCAGGGCCTGGGTGATGTACCCGGCCAGCCCGAGTTTGAGCGTGATGGTCTGTCCAGAGGGCACCATGATGGCCTCGACGTCGCGCTGGATGACCACGGGTTCATTCTCGTACGCGCGCACGCTTCACTCCGTCGATACCGATGTCGTGGTGCGCTCGAGCGCGGCATTGAGCGTGTGCCAGCACAGGCTGGCGCACTTGACCCGCGCCGGAAATTCGGCGATGCCGGCCAGTGCCAGAAGTTTGCCGAGTTGCTCGAAATGCTGTGCGCCACCACCGGTCAGCAACGCATGCACGTCGCGATAAAGCTGCGTGATCTCGGAGCGGCTACGGCCCTTGACCGCTTCGGTCATCAGCGAGGCCGATGCGGTGGAGATCGCGCAACCCTGGCCCTCGAAGCGCAGTTCGCGCACCCGATCATCCTCCAGCCGCAGCGTCACATCCAGACGGTCGCCACACAGCGGGTTGTGGCCGGAAGCCTGCGCGTCGGCCGGATCCAGTCGACCGAAATTTCGTGGACTGCGGTTGTGGTCGAGGATCACGTCGCGGTAGAGCTCCTTCAGGTCCATGCAGGCATCACCGGCATCAGCCAAAAAGCTGGCGCACTTTCTTCAGACCTTCCACCAGTCGCTCGACATCGTCGGTATCGTTGTAACAGCCGAACGAGGCACGCGCGGTGGCCGCCAGCCCGTACGATTGCATGATCGGCATGGCGCAGTGATGGCCGGTGCGTACCGCGATTCCCTCGCTGTCGAGCACGGTGCCGATGTCATGCGGATGTACGCCGTCCATGGTGAATGACACGACCGCTGCCTTGTTTTTGGCGGTTCCGATCAGTCGCAGTCCCGGTAGCGTCGCCAGCCGCGTGCTGGCTAGTTCGAGCAGCGCGTGCTCGTGAGCGGCCACGGCCGCGACGCCCAGTGATTCGAGAAATTCCAGTGCCGCGCCCAGACCGATTGCCCCGGAGATGTTGGGCGTGCCGGCCTCGAAGCGATATGGCAGCTCGTTGTAGGTGCTGGCCTCGATGCCGACCGAGAGAATCATGTCGCCGCCGCCTTGCCACGGCGGCATCGCTGCCAGCAGCGACTCGCGAGCGTACAGCGCGCCGATGCCGGTCGGACCGTAGGTCTTGTGGCCGGAGAATGCGTAGAAGTCGCAGTCAAGGGCCTGCAGATCCACCAGCTGATGCGGAACCGCCTGGGCGCCGTCCAGCAGCACCGGCACGCCGCGTGCGTGCGCCAGATGGACGATGTCGTGTACCGGCAAGACCGTACCCAGGGCGTTTGATACGTGCGCCACCGCGACCAGGCGGGTGCGCTCGGACAGCAGGTTGCGAAATGCCTCCAGATCGAGCTCGCCGTCGGCCTTGACCGGGGCGGCCTTAAGATGCGCGCCGGTGGCGGCGCACAGCATCTGCCAGGGCACGATATTGGCGTGGTGCTCGAGCCAGGTGATGAGGATCTCATCGCCTGGCCGCAGATTGCTGCGGCCCCAACTGTTGGCGACCAGGTTGATCGCCTCGGTGGTACCGCGCACGAACACGATCTCGCGCGTGGAGCGCGCATTCAGGTGCCGTCGCACGATTTCGCGCGCGCTCTCGTAGGCAGCGGTGGCCCACTGGCTGAGAGAGTGCA
>DASXYW010000055.1:0-7724 GCA_036502265.1 Steroidobacteraceae bacterium
CGATACCGACCATTGAGCGCAAGAGATCACATGATGCTGCCTGAAATCGCTCAACACGGGTGCCGCGATCGGTCGGCGTGCGCGCGCACGCCGGCGAGTGCTGAAGCGCCGTGAGCCGGCGCGTTCTGATCGTTGATCACGACGCCAGCCAACTGCTGCTGGCCGCGACCGTACTCGAGATCGGCGGCTTCGAGGTGCTGCCAGCCGCGCACGCCGAACAGGCATTGACGCTGCTGGATCGAGCCCTACCGGATCTGATCCTGGTGGACGTCTCCTCGCCCGATATGGTCGGCCTGTCGCTGGCGCGTCAGCTGAAGGCCGATGCACGCTTCAAAGCCGTGCCGATCGTAGCCCTGGTCAGCGCGCCTGCGGAACGTGTCGGCGAATCGGCGCGCCAGGCGGGCTGCGCGGGCTCGATCGCCAAGCCGATCGACGGGCGCGACTTTGCGTTGCAGGTCACCTCCTACCTGCCTGAGTCTGCCGGCGCCAAGCGCTTTCTGATCGTCGATGACTACGCGGCTCACCTGGAACTGCTGCGGCTGCAACTGGAGGCGGCCGGTCACGCGGTCGTGTGCGCCGGCAATGGCGTCGAGGCCCTGGCCATCCTGACGCGCGAGCATGCGCGCATCGACGGCGTGGTATCCGACATCCTGATGCCGCAAATGGACGGGTACAGCCTGTGTCAGGAGATTCGGCGTAGCAGCCTCTACGGCGGCCTGCCGCTGGTGCTCTACAGCGGCACGCACTCCGGCTCCGAGGATCGCCGGCTGGCGGACGAGGCCGGCGCCGACGCGTTCATCGAAAAGCCGGCGCCGATCCAGGCCGTCCTCGGTGGATTGGGAGCCGCCGCCCAGCGCAAGCGCCCCACCTCCAATGGTTCGGACACCGCCCGGCTGCAAGCCCCGGTGCTGAAGCAATACAGTGAGTCGCTGGTTCGCAAGCTGGAACAGAAGAGCGCCGAGCTGGCACAGGCCGAGGCGCGGCTGTCGGGCCTGGTCGAGGCCGCGCTGGACGCGATCATTACGGTAGATGAGCACGGCACCACGTTGCTGTTCAATTCAGCCGCCGAGGTCATGTTCGGGTACTCGCGCGCCGAAGTGCTTGGCCGGCCGATCGACACGTTCGTGCCGCAGCGAGCCGACGGCGACGGCCGACAGCTGCTGTCGCTGGCGGCAGCGGATCTGGCGGCGCACCTCACCGGGCTGCGCACCCTCTGGGGCATACGCCGTGACAGCAGTGAGTTTCCGCTCGAGGCGTCCGTGTCCCGACTGGATACCTCGCAGGGCCGTCTCTACACCGTATTTCTGCGCGACATCACCGACCGTTACCGGGCCGAGCAGGCCAAGGCGCGCAGCGAGGCCGCGCTACGGCAGGCGCAGCAGCTGGCCAAGCTGGCGCATGTCGTGACCGGGCCGAACGGGGCGCTGGAGGAGGCGGCATCGGCCTGGGCCGGCTTCTTGAATCTCGGTGCCCAGGATGCGCCCTCCACCATCCGCGGTTGGCTCAAGTTCGTGCACCCCGAGGATCGGGATGTCCTGCGTCAGCGCGCCATCGACGCCTCGCGCCGACCCGAGCGCACCGAGGCCCAATACCGCCTCAAGCGTGGCGACACCTGGGTGCACATTCATCATGTGATGGATCCCCTGCCCGCTCCGACCACCTCCGCGTCCTCGCAGGTCTCATGGTTTCACACCCTGCAGGACATCTCGGACCGCAAGGAAGCCACCTTCCGGATCCTGCGGCTGAATCGGGTGCTGTCGGTGCTGAGCGCGATCAATGCGCTGATCGTGCGCACCATCGATCGGGACGAGCTGTTAGCCGAGGCTTGCCGCATCGTGGTGGACGCCGGCCAGTTCCCCAAGGCCTGGATCGGTCTGGTCAAAGGCGAGTCGCGCGAATTGCGCATCGTCGCCGGCTATGGCGGCTCGGAGGCCTTCTATGCCGGTCTGGAGAATCTGCTGAGCGGTGACATCCTGACCGGCAGCAGCTATGCCTCGCGGGCGATGCGCGAACAGCAGCCAGTCGTGGTCAATGACATGTCACGCGAGCGACGCACCATGCCCGAGGCGCTCGCCACCGGTTCGCGCGCGGTCGCCGTATTGCCGCTGATCGTCAACGGCAAAAGCGCCGGGGTGATCGCGATCCATGCCGAGGTGGCCGGCTTCTTTGATGAGGAGGAGCTAAAGCTGCTGCGCGAGCTGGCCGCTGACATTGCCTTCGCGATGACGCACCTGCAGAAGTCCGAGCAGATTCAATATCTAGCCAACTACGACCCAATCACCGGACTGCCCAATCGCGGCCTGTTCAGCGAGCGGCTATCGTTGGCGCTCAAGGAGCGCGCTAACGACGACACCATCATGGCGGTGGTACTGATCGATCTGGAGCGCTTCCGGCGCATCAATGAGACGCTCGGCCGCGTGGTTGGTGACGAGCTGCTGCAGCTGGTCGGGCGCCGGCTGCGCAATGCCAATCCCTCGACCGCACGCATCGGTGTGGACGTGTTCGCGGTCGAGCTGGGCGACAAGCATTCGGTGGCGGATGTGGCGCGTGCGTTCGAGGACCTGTCGGCGCGCTGCTTCGGCAGCCCGTTCGCGCTCGCCGGTGAGGAGCTGCGCCTCGGCTGTCGCGGTGGTATCGCGGTGTTTCCCGGGGACGGTGCCGACGCCGAGACCCTGCTGCGCAACGCCGAGGCCGCGCTGCGGCGTGCCAAGACTACCTCCGAGCACAGCGTGTTTTATGCGCCGGACCTTAACGCGCGCGCTGCCGAAGCGCTGACCATGGAGAGCAAGCTGCGCCGCGCGATCGCCAACGAGGAGTTCGTGCTGCACTTTCAGCCAAAGGTTGAGGTCGCCACCCGACGCGTCTGCAGTCTCGAGGCCCTGATCCGATGGCGTGATCCGGAGGTCGGACTGGTGCTGCCGGGGCGATTCATTCCGGTGCTGGAGGAATCCGGGTTGATCGGGCAGGTTGGGGATTGGGCGTTGCGCCAGGCGCTGATTCATCAGCGCGCCTGGCGCGAGTCGGGCCTGGTCGCGCCGCGCATCGCCGTCAATGTCTCGGCGATGCAGTTGCGTCAGAAGGACTTCGCCGAATCCATCGCTGTGATCCTGGCCGCCAACCGTGGCGCCGAGCTGGAACTCGAGATCACCGAATCGATGATCATGGAGCAGGTCGATCACAGCATAGCGGCCTTGCGGCAGATCCGCGCGATGGGCGTGAGCGTGGCGATCGATGATTTCGGCACCGGCTACTGCTCGCTGTCCTACCTCGCTAGACTGCCGGTGACCACCCTGAAGATTGACCGCACATTCGTGCTGGGCATGACCGAGGGCCCGGACGGCCTGGCGATCGTGTCGAGCATCATCGCACTCGCGCACGCCCTGAAACTCAAGGTGGTGGCCGAGGGGGTGGAGACGGAGCAACAGGCCCGGCTGCTGCGGCCCTTGGGCTGCGATGAGGCGCAGGGCTACCTGTTCGGCAAACCGGTATCCCACATCGAGATCGAACAGTTGCTGCGCAGCGATGGCCACACGCTCGCGGCAACCAGCTAGGAGAACCCAACGATGCCCAGAGTGATCAATGCACGCCGAACCACGCGACGCATGCGTGAGGCCGCTAAGGCGAGCGGTGCAGCCGCAGCGGCGACTGAAGCTGCTCGCCCGCGCATGCGGGTGGTGTGGTTCTACCACCGGCAGACCGGCCTGTTTCATGGGCGTAACCTGATGACCGACGATCCGGCGCTCATCGGCCCCAAC
Source organism: Steroidobacteraceae bacterium (assembly GCA_036502265.1). Lineage (GTDB taxonomy): Bacteria > Pseudomonadota > Gammaproteobacteria > Steroidobacterales > Steroidobacteraceae > FEN-1191. Next base: position 3,756 of record DASXYW010000055.1, read on the forward strand.
ACCCCGCCCGAGCATGTCGCGATCGAGGGCCACCACTTCGATCCGGTGTCGCAGCGCGTCGACGTGGAGACCGGGGAGATCGTAGACCGGCAGCCACCGCAGCCCAGCACCGATCACCAATGGAATACCACCATTCGTCGCTGGCAGCTCAAGCCCGAGGTCATCGCCAAGGAGGACGAGCGCCGCAATGCGCTCGAGCGCATCCGCTACCTGGAACTCAAGGCGTTGCGTTCGCTGCGCGAACACGCCCTCGGACAGGCCGCCGCCGTCGATCGGCTCAAGACCATCGACGACGAGATCAACCAGTTGCGCGGCATTCTGGGGATATAGCCCTCAGGCCTGCTTGAGCTCATCCTCGGTTGCCGGCGCCTCAGCCGGGCGCTGTGGCGCGCCGCGCAGTAGCGTGAAATAGAAGGTCGCGCCCTCATTCGGTTCGCTATCGGCCCAGATGCGCCCGCCGTGGCGCTCGATGATCTGCTGCACGATCGAGAGGCCCACCCCGGTGCCCTCGAACTCGTTGACCGAATGCAGGCGTTGGAAGACACCGAACAGCTTGGCGGCGGCATGCTTCATGTCGAAGCCGGCGCCATTGTCCCGAACAAATAGAATGGACTCCCCATGGCGCTCGAAGCAACCGACCTCGATCTCGGCCGGATTGCGCTGGCGCGTGAATTTAAAGGCGTTTGACAGCAGATTCACGAATACCTGTTCGAGTAACGACGGATCGGCCTCACAGATCGGCAGCGTGCCGAGGCGCGTTTCAATGACCCGTTGGCCATGGGTAGTACGCAGCTGGCCGACGATGCGCTCGACCATCACATCGAGCTGCACCGGCACCTTGGTCAGTGGCTGGCGCCCGGAGCGACAGAACCGCAACAGATCCTCGATCAGGAGATTCATGCGCTTGGCGCCGTTCATCACGTGGTCGAGCAGACCCAGCGCCTCCTCCGACTGACCCTCGCCGAACTGCGACAGATAGATGTCACAGAACCCGGTGATGGTATGCAGCGGTGCACGCAGGTCGTGCGAGATCGTGAATGAGAAGGTCTCGAGCTGCTTGTTGGCCACTTCCAGCTCGGCGGTGTATTGGCGTTCGCGCTCCATTAATTCGGCGTTCTGGATGCGCAGGCGGCGCAGGTCCAGGGCACGCGCCAGCACGGTCAGTACTACATTCAGCCGGAACGGCTTGAGAATGTAGTCGAGCGCGCCCACCTGCATCGCCTTGACCGCTGTATCGATGGTTCCGTGCCCGGTCATGATGATGCCGGCCAGATTTGGGTCGATCTGCCGCGCCGCATTCAGCAAACCGATTCCATCCATCTCCGGCATCATCAGATCGGTCAGCACCAGGTCGAACTGACCCGGCTGCAGCGCCGCGACCGCCTGACGCGCCGAGGTGAAGCCGGTGGTCGCGTAGCCTTCGGTGCGCAGCGTGTTGCACAGCGCTTCCATCTGCCGGAGTTCGTCGTCCACGATCAGCAGGCGGCCGGGTGAAGCGCTGCTCATGCGGCCAGCTCCGCCAGCGCAGTGCGCAGCTGTTGCAACTTGGGTGGTTTGTTGAGCACGCGATTGACATGCGGGGGCACATCGTTCTCGGCCACCAGGCGCTGCCCCCAGCCGGTGAGCAGGATGATCGGAGTACTGGGCGAGATGCTCTTGATGGCCGCTGCCACCTTGCGACCGTCGACGTGCGGCATGCCCAGATCGGTGATCACCACCTGGAACAGATTGCCGCTGCTGTGGGCGGCGGTGAAGGCGTCGATGCCAGCCTGACCACCGTTGGTGGCGGTAATCACGTGACCGTCCTCCTCGAGTGTGTCCTGCAGCGCCTTGATCAGCAGCGGATCATCGTCCACCAGCAGGATGCGCAGCCGGCGCACCAGCGCAGTAACCTCGGAGGCGGCCCCGGGCGTGGCCAGCTGCTCGCTATAGACCTGGAAGCTCAGGCGCACGGTGGTACCCTGCCCGGCCACGCTGTCGATCTCAAGTTCGGCGCTGTGACGCTGAATCATGCCGTAGACCATCGCCAGACCGAGGCCGGTGCCGCGCTCCCCCTTGGTGGTGAAGAAGGGCTCCAGGCAGCGACGTCGTGTCTCCTCACTCATGCCGACACCGCTATCACTGACCTCGAGCTGCACCGTCTGGCGCTCCTCCGGGCCGGGTATCGCGCGGGTGCGCAGCGTGATCGTGCCGCCCTGCGGCATCGCATCCACCGCATTGAATATCAGGTTGGTAAGCGCATCGCGGATCTCGCCGTCGGCGCCCATGATCCGCGGCAGATCCGCGGCCAACTCCTGCTGTAGATCGATGTCGATGCCGCGCTGTTGCGGTAGATCGAACCACCGCGGCCGCGTCAGCTCCACGACCTGCTCGATCGAATGATTGATGTCGATCTGTGCCAGCGTCAGCTGTGGCTCGCGCTGTCGATAGAACTCGCGCATGCGCGCGACCGTGCCGGCCACGTCCTCGATGGCACGCCGGATCGTGGTCAGATAGCTGCGGGTGCGCTCACTCAGATTGGGTTCGCGTTCGAGCAATGTATCGGTATAGAGCGATACCGGCGAGATCGCGTTGTTGATGTCATGGGCGATACCACTGGCCATCTGGCCGAGCGCTCGCAACCGCTCCTGCTGCATGACCGTGTGCTGCGTCTGGCGCAGATCGTCGTAGGCCTGTTGCAGCGCGGAGTAAAGCTGAGCCTGATGGGTGGCCAGCGCCACGTGCTCGCTCAGCTGCTTGAGGAATTCGCAGTCCGGGCTGCTGAAGGACTCGGCCTCGCGGCGCGCGGCGACCAGCACCCCAAAGACGTTGTTCTCGACGATCAGCGGCGCAAACACCAGCGCCAGCAGTCCGCCCTTGGCCAGGCGCTGGGGGAACGGAAACGGGATCTTGCGCGTATCCGGCTCATACACCAGCTGCCCCTTGATGCAGGTCGACAGGCCGTTCTGGTCGATAGGCACAATGCACTGCTCGTCGAGGTCGAGCGCACCGCAGAACGTGCGGCTGGCCGCACCGACCGAGCTGACGGTGAGTGACTCAGCGGCCGAGTCATAAATGCACAGACAGCCAAAATCGATTGCCAGACTCTGCTCGAGCGTACCGAGCACGACGTGAAACATGCTCTGCAGGTCGAGCCGGTTGCCGGTGCCATGGGTGATCTCCTGCAACAGTCGCAGACGGCTCAATTGCGCCAATAGCCGGCCTTCGCTGCGCTCGATCTGCATCAGCATGTGATTGAAGCATTCAGTCAACTGGTCGACCTCGAAGGTTCCGGACAGCGGCACACGGACGGTAAAGTCCTGACTGTCGGACACGCTCTTCGCTACTCCGGCCAGCGCCAGAATGGGCGTGGACAACTGCCGCTGCAGTCTCGAGGAGACCAGGTAGGCTACCGCCAGGGACACAGCCACCACCAGCATTGTCAGGATGCCCCACACAGTCACGCGCTCATAGATCGCGCCCAGATCCGATCTCACGTAGAGCGTTCCGAGGCGCCGACCGCCCTGGTTGACGTCCTGAAACCCGGACAGCATGCCGTGCTCATACCGGTAGCCCTGCGCTGTCGGGGTCATCGGTAGTGCCGCAGCAGGCAGCTGCGCCGGGTAGATGGCGAACAGGTGTCCGGCATTGTCGTACAGGGCGGCGGCAACGATGTGCGGTTCGGCCTGCAAGGCTGTCAGCACGGAGCTGGCGTCATCAGCGTTCTGGAAGGCAAGCGCGGCGGCGCTGTTGGTCGCGATTGCCGTGCCCAGGGTGCGCAACTGACGCACCGTGGATTGACTGAACGCGAACATCTCGTAGGCGAAGAAGGCGACCGTCGTGAGCAGCACCACGATACCGCTGGTCAGCAGGATCATCCGCATGAGCTTGCGGCGAATGGGGGAAGATTGAGACCGCATCGGTCAGCCTCCTGAATCGCCGCCGACGATCTCGGCGGAACGCAGCAAATTGGAACTGATAGTGAGCTTG
>DASXYW010000056.1:0-16949 GCA_036502265.1 Steroidobacteraceae bacterium
TTGGCGCCTCGACCGCGCGCCTGCCGGCGTGGGCATACTCGAATGCCGCGCTCCTGGCCGCGGAGCGCGACCGGTTGCTGCGGGCCGCCTGGCAATTCCTGGGTCACAACGCCGAACTGCCCGAACACGGCGACTTTCTGAGTGGCGATCTGGCCACGGAGCGCGCCATGGTGGTGCGCGATGAGCGAGCTCGACTGCGCGCATTCCGCAATGCCTGTCGCCGTCGACCGCATGCGCTGGTGATCGCCCGCACCGGTCACTTCGACCGGGCGATTCACTGCGTTTCGCACAGCCTCACCTATCGGCTCGACGGCCGGCTGGTGGATGGCGATACGCCGGGCGATCTGGGCGCGCTGGAATTAACCCAGTGGGGCCAGCTGGTGCTGGTACGCGCCGCCGTCAGTGTGGCGGCCGCGCGTGCCGCCGTATCGGCGCCTGCATCCGGCGAGGGTGTGGTGCAAGAGATCGACTGGGACGCATTCGAACGGTTGTTGCCGGCCGGCATGCACCGGGTCGAAGTGGCCGCCGACTGGAAGCTGATCGTGGAGCGCTGGCTCGAGGCGCCGGGGACGCAGCGGCAGTTTCTGCCGCCCAATCAGCTGCTCGAGGTGCGGCGCGATGCCGCGCTGATTCTGCAGGTGATACCGGTGTCCCCGGGGCGCTGCCGGATTCAGCGCTTCGACTATCGTTCCGCACGTCGCGGAGCCGCGCTCGGTGGCTGGCAGCGCCAGATCAACGCTTGGTTGCAGCAGGAGATCGCGCTGGCCGAATCCACGCAGACCGGACTGGCGGGGGCACCCGACGAGACCGCCGACGTGATGCCGGTGAGTGGGGAGCTGGCTCAATTCCGCCAGTTGATCACGGCGTTGCTGCCGGCCATTCCGACGCTGCCGGAACACGCGCCCTAACGTTGTGCCCTAGGCGAAGCGTGCCGGCGGGCTGGCCTGCCGTACCTCGGGGATGCGGGCACGCAGCAGCTCGTGAAACTCCAGCATGCAGTTCTCCAGCCGCGACAGCGGCCCTGGCTCGTAGCTGCCGGAGGCCAGTCCCTGCTGCACCCGCCGGCACAGGAATTCATCCTCGCGCTGCACCTGCCGATTGATGCGCGTACTCAGATAGCGCACCACTCGCATCTCGCGCCGCTCATCCGGTAGCGCATACGAAGCCCCACGGATGGTGCATTTGCCGGGGCCGCGCGGCAACACCTGGAAAAAATCCATCTGGTCCGGGAATATGTCGATGCCCAGGTTCGGCAGCATGCTGTAGAAACTCCAGCGCTTGCGGTGCCGTTCGGGCAGGTCCTGGCTGACCTCCGCGACCAGATGCTGGTACATGCGCTCGCTCCAGCGCGCCGAATCGCGCTCGCGCATCCAGCTGATGCCGCGCGCCACGCCGGTTGGCAGGTTGACCTGATCGTCGTAATCGGGCGTGAACAGGCGATTCAGGCCGGGATGCCCGATCGGCACGTGATAGGACTCGAGATAGTTGTCCATGGCGACCTTCCAGTCGCAGTCCCAGTGCTCGACGTAGAAGTTCCCGAACGGAACCATATCGGCGAATCGATGCGGGGCGAACTCGTCTAGAAACTTGCCCCAGACCTGATCCAGCGGCAGCGGCGTGCCGCTCAAGGCGACGAACACGAAACCCAGCAGTACCTGGCTACGCACCGGCTTGAGTGCATAGTGCGAGCGATCCAGCCCTGGAAAAGTATCCTTCTGCGTGACCGCGGCCAGCTCTCCGGATAGGCGGTAGGACCAGCCGTGATACGGGCAGGTGATGTGGTTGCGGCAATTGGCGGCGCCCTCAAGCAGCCGGGCGCCGCGATGGCGGCAGACATTGTGAAACGCGCGCATCGTGCCGTCGGTCCCGTGCACGGCCACCACGCTGTCGCTGCCGAGGTCGAGCGTCACGTAGTCGCCGGGTTTGGGAAGGTTGCTGACATGACAAACGATCTGCCAGCTCGGCTTGAGAATGCGCTCGTACTCGAGCCGGGTCATCTCCGGATGGCTGTAAGCCCACGCCGGCAGCGCGCGCGGCAACGGGGCAAGCGTCGGTTCGGCCGAGGGCGCGGCTGAAGTATTCATCGGGGCCTCCCGGAGCGTCGGCAGATCGCTTATATGATTGTTTAATCCTACACGAATTTTATATGCTCATATAGACTGGCCCTCATAACGATGCTACGGTGCCGAATTGACCCCCGGTTTCCGCGGAGAGCAGCCATGGCCCGGACGCTCGATAAAAATCACGAACATTTTCAGCGCGCAATCAAGCGCATGCCGCTTGGGGTTGCTTCCAATTTTCGCTTCTGGGGCGAACAGCGCACCATCTACGTAAAGCATGGGCGCGGTGCGCGCGTCACCGATCTCGACGACAACGTCTACGTCGACTATCGGCTGGGTTATGGCCCGGCCATCCTCGGTTTTGCCGATCCTCGGGTGGACCAGGCGGCCCGCGAGGGCATGGAGGTCGGCGGTGTGTTTGCGCTTTCCACCGAGCGCGAATATTGCGTGGCCGAGCGCATTGCCCGAATGGTACCGGCGGCGGAGCTGGTGCGCTTTTCCAATTCCGGTACCGAGGCGGTCATGGCGGCCCTGCGCCTGGCGCGTGCCTATACCGGCAAGGATGACTACGTCATTCTCGAGGGCAGCTACCACGGGCTGTTCGATGCGGCAATGTGGTACACGCCCATGGACAAGTGGAGCCAGGTCGGCGACCCGGTGGTGTACCCGTACAGCGAGGGTGTGCCGCTGAGCACTCGAAACTTTGCCCATTTCGTGCAAGCCAACGATGCCGATCAACTCGAGGACGTATTCAAGCGCCACGCATCGTCAATTGCCTGCCTGCTGATCGAGCCGATCATGGGCAACTGTCTGGGAATCGCGGCCGACCCGGCCTATGTGCGCGCCGCTCGCGAGCTGTGCGAGAAGTACGGCGTGGTATTGATCATCGATGAGGTGAAGAGCGGTTTTCGCGTGGCGCGCGGTGGCGTACAGGAGCTGTATGGCGTGCGCGCCGACCTGTGCACGTTCGCCAAGGCCATCGGCAACGGCTACCCGATCTCCGTGCTCGCGGGCCGCGAGGACATCATGCGCAAGATCGGCCGCGGGGTTGCGCATGGCGGCACCTACACGGCCCACCCGGTGTCGCTGGCCGCGGCCGACAAGACGCTCGAGATTCTAGAGCAGACCGACGCCCTCGAGCGCATCGCGCAGTACGGTAATCGTTTGCGCGCCGGGATGAGCGCGATTCTCAAGGCGCGCGGCGTGGCTCACAGTTTCGTCGGCCATCCTTCGATGGGTGGTCTGTACTTTGCCCATGAGCCGCCGCGCACTTACCGCGACTGGAAGGGCAGCGACTACACCTTCTACGACGCGGCCGCCCGAGTGCTGCACGATGAACGCGTGCTGTGCGAGCCGGATTCGCGCGAGCCGTGGTTCATTTGCGCCGCGCATGACGACTCGTGTCTGCGCGACACGCTCGCGGCGTTCGAGATCGCCATCGATCGGACCCTGGAAACGCTGGGCAAGTCGCGCAAGATGCCAGCCTGACGGCGCACCGTAAGCTTAAGGGGCAGGGGAATGGACGGGGGAGGCAACGGGCGGCACGATGCGATCATAGTTGGCGCCGGCCACAACGGGCTGGTGGCCGCCTGCTATCTGGCGCGCGCAGGTCTGGACGTGCTGGTGGTGGAGCGCAATGACTATATCGGCGGCGCAGCGGTCAGCCGCCAGCTGTACGACGGCTTCACCTACTCCAATTGTTCCTACGTGTGCAGTCTGCTGCGCACCGAGATTATCCGCGAGCTGAACCTGCCGGCGTACGGATTGCAGATCATTCCGTACGAGGGGGGCTGCACCATGATGCGCGACGGCGGGCATCTGGCGCTGTATGACAACCACGATGCGCTGCGGCGCGAGATTGCGCGCCACTCGCGTCGCGACGCCGAGAGCTACGAGCGCTATCTGCGCGATATGTTGCGGCAATGCCGTTTCATCAAGCCGTTGCTGCTGCGCGAGCCGCCCGATCCGACCTCGTTCAAGCCGCGCGATGTGATGGAGCTGCTACACCTCGCCAGGCACTTTCATCGGCTCGGCGAGCAGCGCATGTACGACACGGTGCGTTTCTGGACCATGAGCTGCGCCGATTTCCTCGATCAATATTTCGAGAGCGACATCGTTAAGGCGCATCTGGCCGGCAGCTCGATCATCGGCACCGCGCTCGGCCCGCGCTCGCCGGGCAGCGCTTACGTGCTGCTACATCACTACATGGGCAACATCGACGGCACGGTGGGTGCGTGGGGATTCGCCCGCGGCGGGATGGGCGCAGTGACGCAGGCCCTGGGCGCGTCGTTGCAGGCCAGTGGCGGCCAGCTGCGCAGCGGCGCCCCGGTCGAGCGCATCTTGGTGCGCGACGGCCGGGCAAGCGGTGTGGTGTTGGCGAGCGGCGAGCAACTGCGCGCCCGCATCGTGGTGTCGAACCTGGACGTGCGTCGAACCTTCCTCGAGGTCATGGATTCGAAAGACCTGCCGCCGGAGTTTCTTGCGCAGGTACGAAACTTCAAGATCCGAGGCTCATCCGGCAAGCTCAACATTGCGCTCGACGGACTGCCGCATTTTCCCGCGATCCCGCACGGCTCGCCCAGCACACGCGGGGATATGCACGTCACCGACACCATCGACATGCTGGAGCGCGCCTACGATGACTGGAAGGAAGGTCGCTGGTCGCGCGCGCCCTACATCGATATGCTTATTCCCACCCAGATCGATCCGACCATGGCGCCCAGCGGCAAGCACTACATGTCGGTGTTCGTGCAATATTGTCCTTATCGGCTGGCCGAGGGCGAGTGGAACGATGCGCGGCGTCAGAGCTTTGGTCGCACCGTGATTGACACCATCGGTGCACACAGCCCGGACTTCAAGGATCTGATCCTGCACGCCGAGATTCGCACCCCATGGGACCTGGAGAACGAAGTAGGTCTGACCGAAGGCAACATTTTCCAGGGCGAGCTGACCTTCGATCAGCTGCTGTTCAACCGGCCGATCCCCGGCTACGCGCAGTACCGCGCACCGGTACGCGGCGTGTACATGTGCGGTTCGAGCACGCACCCCGGCGGCGGCGTCATGGGAGCCCCGGGCGCCAACGCCGCGGGCGCGATCCTGCGCGATCTTAAACGAGCGCATTGAGCATGTACGACTGCATCATCGTCGGCGGGGGTCACAACGGGTTGGTGTGCGCTGCCTACCTGGCGCGCGCGCGCCGCTCGGTGCTGGTGCTGGAGGCCGCCGACCAGGTGGGCGGGGCGGCAGTCACGCGTGAGTTTGCGCCCGGCTTCAAAGTATCCGCTTGCGCCCACCTACTGCACCTGATGCCCGGATCGCTGATGCGCGAGCTCGGACTGGACGCGCGCGGTCTGCGCATGGCCGCAGCGCATTTGCCGAGCACCGCAATCGCGGCAGATCAGGCGCCCCTGGCGCTCGATCCAAGCGACTGCAGCGGGCTGGCAGCGCGCTGCGCGGCCGATGCCGCCGCATATCCGCGCTACCGCCAGCGGCTGCAGCGGTTGGGTGCAGCGCTGCAACCGGTGCTCGAAGCCACCCCGCCGCGACTGGGTACCGCTTCCTGGCAGGATCGCTGGTCCTGGCTGCGCCTGGGATGGCGCATACGTCGTCTGGGGCGCCGCGACATGCGCGAGTTGCTGCGCATTGGCGGCATGTGCGTTCAGGATCTGCTTGATGAGCAGTTCGATACGCCGCTGCTCAAGGGCGCGCTCGGGTTCGATGCGGTTCTGGGAGCCAATCTTGGACCGCGATCGCCCGGCAGCGTGCTGCCGTTGCTGTATCGCACCGCCGCCGAGGCGCGCAGCGGATCGGCCTTGGCGCAGCCGGCCGGAGGCATCGGCGCTGTGTCGCAGGCGCTGGCCGCCGCCGTGTTCGCCGCCGGCGGACAGATTCGCACCGGGGCGCTGGTGGAGCGGATCCTGGTCAATGAGGATCGCGTCGCCGGCGTGGTGCTGGCATCGGGCGAGCGGATCGCAGCGCGCCAGGTGATCTCCAACGCCGACCCCAAGACCACGTTCCTAAAATTGCTCGGCAGTGAGCACCTCGACACCGGATTCGTGCGCCGCGTCACCGGCCTGCGAGCCGGCGGCGTGACGGCCAAGCTACACCTGGCACTCGGCCGCCTGCCGCAGTTCACCGGTGTGGCGCCGCAGGCGCTGCTGGGCCGGCTGTTGCTGGCACCATCGCTGGCCTACATCGAACGGGCGTTCAACCACGCCAAGTACGGCGAATTCTCGGCACAGCCGATCATCGAGGTCACGGTGCCGAGCGTGAGCGATCCGGGGCTGGCGCCCGCCGGCAAGCACGTGCTGTCGGCCCTGGTGCAGTACGCGCCCTACCAGCTGCTCGCCGGCTGGCAGCACGAGCGTGTCCGCTTCACGCAATTGATCATCGATACGCTGGAGCAATGCGCGCCCGGACTGCGCGCCGGCATCGAAGCGGCCGAGCTGCTCACCCCCATGGACATCGAGCGGGAATTTCGCATCAACGGCGGTCATTGGCACCACGCCGAACTGGCGCTCGACCAGTTCTTCATGGTGCGGCCCGTGCCCGGCGCCGCGCAGTACCACACGCCGATGAGCGGCCTGTATCTGTGCGGCGCCGGCTGTCATCCGGGCGGTGGCGTCATGGGCTTGGCTGGCCGCAACGCGGCGCGGCAACTGCTGCGTGAGGCGGCCTGACCAATGCTCACCGAAAGTCAGCCACACTATCGTCAGCCACTTCTCAAGACGCCGTTCCATGAGCGCGCCCGCGCGCTCTCCCAGGTTGACAGCTTCGTCGCCTGGGCCGGCTATACCACCGTCGATGTCTTCACGTTCGTCGAGCAGGAGTATTTTGCGATTCGCAATGCGGCCACCTTGTACGATCTGACACCGATGGTGAAATATCGGATCGCGGGTCCGGATGCTCTGCGCTATCTGAATCGACTGATGACACGCGATCTCGGCAAGCTGCGTCCGAAGCGCGTGGCCTATAGCATCTGGTGTGACGATGAGGGCCACCTGATCGATGATGGCACCGTATTTCACCTGGGAGACAGCGACTACCGCCTGTGCACCGGTGAGCGCCAGCTCGACTGGCTGCTGGCATCGGCCGTCGGCTTCGACGTACAGATCGCCGAGGTGACCTCCGACATCGCCGCGCTGGCGTTGCAGGGCCCGACCTCCTGCGCAGTACTCAAGAACTTCGGACTCGACGGCGTCGAGCAGCTCAAGCCCTTCGAGCTCGGATACTTCGGAATGCCGGCGATACTGGGCGCCACCGGCGAGCTTATGGTTTCGCGCACCGGCTTCACCGGCGATCTGGGCTATGAGCTGTGGATGCATCCGGAGGATGCCGAGGCAATTTGGGATGGATTGATGCAGGCCGGTCGCGACTGCACCATCCGACCGATCGGCTCGCGCGCGCTCAACATGGCGCGCATCGAGGCCGGCTTTCTGATGCCGAACGTCGACTTCGTGTCCAGCGAGCGCACTCTGCACGTCGGTACCGAACGCTCGCCGATAGAGCTGGGCTTAGGCTGGTTGGTCGATTTCCGCAAAGGCCACTTCACCGGACGGCGCGCGCTGCTGGCGGAGCAGGCGCGTGCGCCGAGCCGACGTCTGGTTGGGTTGGACATCGACGGCGACAAGCCGGCGCACAACGCGCTGCTGTATGCGGATCGATCCGGCAGACGCGCGGTGGGTAGCGTTACCTCGGCCACCTGGTCGCCGACCTGCAAGCGCAATATCGCACTGGCCATGGTCGATGCGCCGCACTTCGGGACCGGCGGCTCCATCTGGGCCGAGATCTACCTGAATCGGGAGCTGGTATGGCAACGGCGCATGGCGCGCGCGCGCGTGGTCGAGCGGCCATTTTTCGCCCCCGAACGCCGACGCGCCACACCGCCGGCGGATTTCTGAGGTCTGCGCCGGCATGATCGCCAACCCGCTCAAACCCGTTGCCGATCGCCCCTGGCTCGATCCGAATGCCACCCCGCAGATCGTTATCGACAATGTCAGCAAGTCCTATGGCAATTTCACCGCCGTAGATAACGTGCACCTGACGATCTTCAAGGGTGAGATGTTCGCACTGGTGGGCGCTTCAGGCTGCGGCAAGACCACGCTGCTGCGCATGCTGGCAGGCTTCGCCCGCCAGAGCAGCGGCCGGATATCGATCGACGGAGCGGAAATGAGCGATGTGCCGCCGCACGAGCGGCCGGTCAACATGATGTTCCAGTCTTATGCACTGTTTCCGCACATGACGGTCGAGGCCAATGTCGGCTACGGCATCAAACGCCTGCCGCTTGACAGCGTTGCGCGCCGCAAGCGCATCCAGGAAGCCCTCGACATGGTGCAGCTGGGTGCTCTGGCGCAACGCAAACCGCACCAGCTGTCCGGCGGCCAACGCCAGCGGGTCGCCCTGGCGCGTGCGCTGATTCGCCGGCCCAAGCTGCTGCTGCTCGATGAGCCACTGTCGGCGCTCGACAAGAAGCTGCGCGAGCAGACTCAGTTCGAGCTCATGGACCTGCAGTATCAGCTCGGCATCACTTTCATCGTCGTCACCCATGACCAAGACGAGGCCATGGCCCTGGCGACCCGTATCGCGGTGATGGAGCGCGGCAAGGTGCTGCAGGTCGGCACTCCATCGCAGATCTACGAGTTTCCCAGCACGCGTTACGTCGCCGACTTCGTCGGTACCACCAATCTGTTCGAAGGCACTGTCAGCGCTTGCGAACCGGGATTGATCACGGTGCAATGCAAGGAGACCGGCTGTGACCTGCTGGTCGACGACGTCGGGCGGTTCAGTGTCGGCCAACAGGTATGGGTGGCATTGCGCCCTGAGAAGATCCGGCTGAGCAAACAGCCCAACAATGGTGCACGCATCAATCAGCTGCGCGGCACGGTTTGGGAGCTCGGCTATCTCGGAAATCGATCCACGTATCGCATCCGCATCGCCACCGGTAAAGTAGTGACCGTGTTTTCGCAGAACGAACGACGCACGTCGGAATGGTCGATCGACTGGAGCGACGAAGTGTTCGTCAGTTGGGGGGCGGATGCTGCGGTGGTACTCGTGAGCTAACCCGAAGAATTGCAAGGGGGATCCTGTCATGACACCGACCAATATCGCCGGCACGCGCACACTGAAGCGCGTGCTGCTGGCCTTGGCCATAGCCGCTTCGGCGAGCGGCATCGCGCTCGCGCAGGACGCCGCTTCGTCGGACGACAGCCAGGCGGTTGAGAGCGGCGGTCTCAAGGAGATCGTGGTGACTGCAACGCGTCACGAGGAGTCACTCAGCCGCGTTCCGGTCAGCGTCAGCGCGTTCACGCAGGAGGACATGGACCAGAAGGGCGTCAAGGATTTCAGCGACATCGTGCGCTTCACTCCCGGCGTGTCCATCGATCAGACCGGCACCAACGCGATCTCGATCCGCGGCATCTCATCCTCGGGTGGTGCCGGTACCACCGGCATTTATATCGATGACACGCCGATCCAGATGCGCTCGCTGGGGTTCAATCCCGACGACACCCTGCCGAAGACCTTCGATCTGGATCGGGTCGAGGTGCTGCGTGGCCCGCAAGGCACATTGTTCGGCGCCGGATCAGAGGGCGGCACGGTGCGCTACATCCTGACGCAGCCGAGTGTCACCAAGGACAGTACCTACGCCCGCAGCGAGGTCTCGTTCACGCAGTACGGTGAACCGAGCTACGAGCTCGGCATCGCGCACGGCGGGCCCATCATCGATAACACGCTGGGCTATCGCGCCAGCGTCTGGTTCCGGCGCGATGGCGGCTGGATCGACCGCGTGGATCCCACGACCGGCGCCGTGGTCGACAGCGATGCCAACCACGGACAGACGCTGGTGCTGCGCCTGGCCGGCTTATGGAAGCCGCTGGACACCGTATCTGTCACGCCGAGCATCTTCTATCAAAATCATCAGGAGCACGACGTCTCGACATATTGGCCGGCCTATTCGAATCCGAACGACGGCCAATACCACAACGCCAACCCCGACCGGATACCGGTGCCCGATCGCTTTTACCTGCCGGCTCTCAAGATCGAGGCCGACTTCGGCGCTACGCGGCTGGTGTCCAATACCTCGTACTACGTACGCGACGAGGTTACGGGTTACGAGGGCACCGACTACAACCTGAGCTACTACCAGACCATCGGTTGGCCCAATTCACCTGAACAGATTCTCACCCCGCCGGCGTTTTATCCGCTGATCGACGAAAACGGGGTGCACTTGCCCCCCGGCGAAGAGAATTATCGCGCGCCTGCGAGCGTCAAGAACCAGCAGCGCAGCTTCACTCAGGAGATTCGCCTGCAATCCAACGATCCGACCAGCCGCTGGACCTGGACCGTCGGCGCTTTTTTCCAGGCTAGCCGAGAGCTGAGCCTGGAACAGATCTATGACCCAATGGCTGACTCGCTGCTGATGTCTGTGTATGGGCTGGGCGTCGAGGACATCTATGGCGTGCCACTGCTGCCCAATGGCGATTCCTACTACAACCTGGTGATCTCGCATGATCACCAGTTGGCCGGTTTTGGCGAGGTCACCTACGGTATCACCGACCAGCTGAAATTGACCCTAGGTGGCCGCGTGGCGCGAACGTCCTTCGACATCTACAGTGCCGCTGATGGCCCTCAGAACTATGGCCCCACCGGTCCTTTGACCGCTTCACAGGCCGAGACGCCCTTCACGCCGAAGGTCGGCATCTCCTATCAGATGACGCCCAATCACCTGTTCTATGCCACCTATGCCAAAGGCTTTCGTGAAGGTGGCGCGAACGCACCGTTGCCCTCGTTTTGCGCGGATGACTTGATCGCCGAGGGTTACAGCAGCGGCGCGGCACCGCTGACTTACAAGTCCGATTCGACCCAAAGCTATGAGATCGGTGCCAAGAACAATTTCAACAACGTGCTGAAACTGGCCAGCAGCGTGTACTACATTCGCTGGAACGGGATTCAGCAGAATGTGTTCGTCGCCGGCTCCTGCGGTCTGCAGTTTACCGACAATCTCGGCCATGCGGTCGCCAAAGGATTCGATGTGCAGGCTGATGCGGCACTGGGTCCGGTCACCCTCGATGCGGCGGTGGGTTACACCTCGGCGCGCTACGTGGCCAATTCCAAGAATCTCCTGGCCATCGACGGCGATGCAATCTCGGGCCAGGCGGCCATCAACGGCAGCCCCGGCACCAACGCCCCTTGGAACGCCACCCTCGGTGCGCAGTACAACTTCATGCTGCACGATCACAACAGCTTCGTGCGCTTCGATTATGAGTACACCAGCCGCAATCCGTGGCTGGCGGCGATTCAGGATCCGCGCTCGTCGCAGTACACTCAATTCCCGACGCCGCTGTCCTATACGGTTTCGTCCACCAAGTTCCTGCAGTTTCGTACCGGCACGACATTCAACGGCTGGGAGGCATCGTTTTTCATCGACAATGTGCTGAACTCGCACACCACGACGAATTACGAGCGTACGTTCACGGATGGGAACAATCCCACCTATCCGCCGCCGGGGGCACAGTACAACAACTACACCTTTCGGCCGCGTACGTTCGGTATCACGGCGAGCCTGCGGATGTAACGGCGGTCAATGCAGCGCGGCTGGCCGATCGGCGCCGCGTTTGCGACACACGAGCAGCACCTCATCGACCGAGCTCGGGTCGATCAGGCCGGGCTCGAGTACCAGGTGATTCTGCAGCAGCAGCCCGATCGGCATGAACACGCGGTTGTACCACCACAGGGCGCGCTCGCGGTGGTGCCTAAGCCACCACATGCCCAGATCCAGCAGACGCGAGGAACGCGGCTGCATTCCGTACACTGCGCTGCGCTCGATCGTCAGACCGTGCTGCGCGAGCTTGGCGCACAGCGTGGCTGGCTCGTAGCGCCGCCGATGGCCGACAAAATCATCGAAGGCCGTCCAGCGCTCGGGATGCAGCGGAGCTGACAACAGCAATGTGGCACCCGGCGCGGCGACGCGCGCAATCTCGGCCAGTGCGGCATCGTCGTCGTCGACGTGCTCGACGATATCCAGCGTACACACCAGGTCGAATGCGCCGTTCGCGAACGGCAGTGCCGACACCGCGCCGAGCATGGCGCAGGCGCCCCGTGAGCGCAGCAGTCGCAGAGCCGGCAGGCTGATGTCGACGAATCGGGTGTGATCGAGCGGCAGGCGGGGGCGCAGCCCCGGCGCCACCTCCAACTGCTGCTGCGAACGCGGCAGCAGCGAGTGCACCAGCGGCCAGGTGTTGAAGCGTGGCGCCTCGATCAGGCGCGCGCCGGACCAAAGCGAGTCGTAGAAGCGTCGATTGACGTCGAGCAGCTCCCGATCGCCCCGTGGGCTTTCGACCGTGCCGGTGCCCGTCAGCATTCCGGCACGTTGACGGCCAAGCCACCGCGGGAGGTTTCGCGGTACTTGGACTGCATGTCGGCGCCAGTCTGCCGCAATGTCTCGATCGCTTGGTCGAGCGACACACGATGAGTGCCGTCGCCGTGCAAGGCCATCGAGGCAGCATTGACTGCCTTGATGGCACCAAAGGCATTGCGTTCGATGCACGGTATCTGCACCAAGCCGCCGATCGGATCGCATGTCATCCCGAGGTGATGCTCGAGTGCGATCTCCGCGGCGTTCTCGATCTGCTCGTTGCTGCCATCGAGGGCGGCCGCCAGGCCGGCTGCCGCCATCGCAGCGGCCGAGCCGACTTCTCCCTGGCAGCCCATCTCGGCGCCGGAGATCGAGGCGTTGCGTTTGATGATGCCGCCAATCGATGTAGCCGCCAGGAAGAAGCTGTTCACCCCGCGCCGGTCGGACGGCGTGCAGAACTCGCGGTAATAGCGTAGCACCGCCGGTATGACTCCCGCTGCCCCATTGGTGGGTGCCGTAACCACGCGGCCACCGCAGGCGTTTTCCTCGTTGACGGCGATGGCGAACGCCGAGACATAGTTCATCACATCGAGCCCGGAGCGGTTGCTGCGGCGCCGAGCCGCGTCGGCCTTGTCATGCAGACCTTTGGCGCGTCGCTTGATCTTCAGAGGACCAGGTAACGGACCTTCGCGCGACAGCCCGCGGTCGATGCAGGCGTGCATCGCGGCCGCGATCCGGTCGATGCTGGCCTGTACCTCGCTTTCCGAATGCAGGCTCGTTTCGTTCGCGAGCACCATGTCAGCAATGGAGCGCTTGTTGGAGCAACCGAGAGCCAGTAGTGTTGCGCCGCTGGTGTATGCGAATGGCAAGACGGGATAATGGCTGAGCGTACTCTGGGCGCCGTCCTGCTCGACGAATCCGCCGCCCACGGAAAACCATAACTCCTGCAGCAGGCTGCGGCCGTCGCCGTCGAAGGCTTCGAAGATCATCGCGTTCGGGTGGCGCGGGAAGCTGCGCTGGGTGTCAAATATGATGTCGGTGGCGACGTCGAAGGCGATCCAGCGACCATCGGGCAGCGCAAGTTTACGATCGGTGAGTATCACCTGAAGCTTCTGGTCGACCAGATCCGGGTCGATGAGGTCGGCGCGCTCGCCGGCCAGACCAAGCACCAACGCTTTGTCGGTGGCGTGACCCTTTCCAGTCCAGGCTAGAGAGCCGTAAGCCGTCGCGACCACACGCTGCACTGCACTGAAGCGCCCCTGCAGGTGTTGCATGAACAGGCCGGCGGCCTTCATGGGGCCGACCGTGTGTGACGAGGACGGACCGATGCCAATTTTGAACAGATCGGCCAGGGCCACCGGCGGCTCGTGTCGAACAGCCGATTCAGACGTTGGCGAGGCGGGCGGCGGTGCGGTTAGCGTATGCGCACTCATTGCAAGGGGTCGCATGGGCAGCTGGCTACGCCTAAGGATAGTCGACCGGGCGGGATTGCACAGCGGAGTCGGTCGGTAGTGGCATGAATTCCTCGTCGCCAGGTACCTGACCGAGACGTCCGTCACGCCAGTCCAGTTTGGCCTGCTCAATGCGCTCGCGCGAACTTGACACCAGGTTCCACCAGACGTGTCGTGGGCCATCCAGTCGCGCCCCGCCCAACAGCAGCACGTGCGCTGCGGACGGCGCGCGCACGGTCACGGGCTGTCGCTGCCGCAGCACTAGAAACTGACCGCTTGCAAATGGTTGCTGGTCGACCTCGATGCGCCCGTCCAGTACGTACAATGCGCGCTGCTCGTGTTCGGTGGTGACCGGCAGCTGCGCGCCAGGTCGAAGTACGACATCGGCGTAGAACAATTCCGACTGCGTGGCGACCGGAGAGTGCGCGCCGTAGAGCGAGCCGGCCAGTATGCGGATGATCTTTCCTTCGGCATCCAGTAGCGGCAGCTGGGCGGAAGGGTAATGCTCGAAACTCGGCGCGCATTCTTCCTGAGCCCGCGGCAGCGCCACCCAGATCTGCAAACCCGACAGCGACGCTCCCTGACTGCGGGCGTCCGGCGGGCTGCGCTCCGAATGCACGATGCCGCGACCCGCGACCATCCAGTTGATTGCGCCCGGCCGTATCGACTGCACCGTACCGAGACTGTCGCGATGAACGATCTCCCCGTCGAACAGGTACGTGACGGTGGCGAGGCCGATATGCGGATGGGGCCTCACGTCCAGACCGGTTCCAGGTCTGAGCTGCACCGGACCCATCTGATCGAAGAACACGAACGGACCCACCATGGCGCACTGCCGGTTCGGCAATGCCCGACGCACCTGGAAGCCATCGCCCAGATCGTGCACCGGCGGCACGATCACCGTGTCGATACGTTGTTCAGGCTTCATGGATGTCGCCGCCGAGCGCTTCCTGCTCGAGTGCGATGAGAAACCGCCGCGCGGCTTCGCGCGTGAGTAGCCGCTCCTCAATCATGGTTCGCAGCAGGGCGCCCAGGTGTAACCGCATGGCTGTTGCCAACACGGTCTCCGAGTAGTGCTCCAACGTGTCGATGCACTCATCGAGGTCGTCGGCGCACTGTTCGATCTGATCGGCCGCCGGCGCATCGGTGGCTTCGGGCATCGTGATTCTCCGCTCGATCGGTAGGCGCACGATACAACATCGATGCGCTCTCGGTACCACCGGCCATGAGAAATCGGGCCGGCATTGTTGCGCGGATGAAGGAGAAACGGCGCCGCCAAACCGACTTTTCAGAGGCTGGCGGATTTCTGCGTGAACGCACGGTAAAGCCCGGCTGGTGGATCCTGGCACCATCCCTACACTGGCTCCCGCTTGGAAGCTCAGGGCTTCAACTAACACAAGGGGATCCTGCATGAACAGTTTCAATCTTAGGGCGATCGGCAATCTTGCCAAGAATCCGGAGCCGATCGCCAGGGGCGATGTCAGCTACACGCGATTCTGCCTGATCGGCAACGACTACGGCGGCAAGGACGAGGATGGCGGCGCGCGCGAGATCGTGAGCAGCCTGTGGTTCGTTGCCTTCGGCGGATTGGGCGAGACCATCGCGGCCAACGCCCGCAAGGGTGATCAGCTAATTATCGATGCCCGCGTGCGCTCGAGCAACTGGACCGACGAGCAGGGCGAAAAGCAGTACGACCACTCATTCATTGTCGACGGATTCCGGTTCGGCGCGCCGGGCAAGTTTAAACGGGACGAACTCGAATCACGCCGTGAGGGTGAGACCTCGCATGCGTAACTTGCCGCTGGGCGCGGCTTCGCTGGCGCTGCTGGCTTCGCCTGGCATTGGTAGCACGCAGGCGTCGCCATTTCTGACGGGTGCGACCGCCCTGCAGAACAACATTCTGGCGTGGCTGACTCCGATTGCAGTGATATTGGTCATGGCGTTGGGAGCCATGGCGATGGCAGGCCGAATGTCCTGGGGGTGGTGTCTGGGTGCGATCCTGGGAATCGCCATCGCCTTTGGGGCACCGCAGATCGTCACCTGGGTGCGCGCGATGTTCGGAGTCTGACGGATGGTCTCGCACGCCCCAGGTCTGATCAGCGAGCCCCTGTTCGTGGGAGCGACCCGACCGCCGATGCGGTGGGGTGTGACCTACAGCGCGCTGCTCTTCAACCTGGTGCTTACGTTGGAGGCGTTCCTGCTGACGCACAACCTCGTGGTGCTGATTGCGTTCATACCGATTCACGGCTTGTGCTCACTGCTGTGTGCGCGCGACCCCAGGTACTTCGACCTGTTGCTGCTCTGGGGTCGTACGCGGCTTTCGGCGCCGCGATACCAGCGCCGACGCTGGGGGGCCGCGAGCTACGGGCCGATGGCGGTGGATCTGCCCAATCACTGCGGCCGTAGGCGCCGACCGGATCTGGCGCCGCGCCTTTGGTGCGCGCCCCCGGAGGTCTCGTGCTAGCCGCGGCGATACGTGGTGAACCGGCGGTGACCGATCGCGTGCCCTACACGGTGCAGATCTGTGAACACCTAGTGCGCACGGCCACCGGCGACTATGTGCAGGTATTTCGCCTGGCAGGTGCTGGCTTCGAATGCGCGGACGATGAGCAGCTGAATAACTGGCACGAACGCCTCAATATCCTGTGGCGCAACGTCGCCAGTCCCGATCTGGCGCTATGGACTCACATCATTCGTCGTCGTGAAACCCTGCCAAGTCATGCCGCGGCGACGCACGACTTTGCTGACGAACTGGACCACCGCTACCGGACGCGTCTGGACAACGAGACGCTGATGATCAACGAGCTGTATCTGTCCACCGTCTATCGGCCGGCGGGCGGGGCGGTGCACGCATCCGCGGTCAGGTTGCTGCGCGCGGCCCGCGACGAGAGTGAGCGGCAGGTCGATCAGGCGATCGAGCATTGCGCCAAACTGGCCCAGACACTGCAGGCGTCCCTGGTGCGCTACGAGCCGCAGCGCCTGGGCACTTATTGTCGCAATGGCATCTGGCACTCGGCGGTACTCGAGTTCCTGGGAGTACTGGTCAATGCCGAAGTTCAGCCGCTCGCTTTGCCGACCGGCCCACTC
>DASXYW010000057.1:0-28280 GCA_036502265.1 Steroidobacteraceae bacterium
TTCAGCGATTCTTCGGCCTCCCAAGCATAATCGCCGGTCAGATTGATGTGCTCCCAGCCGAGCGGCGAGAGGTGCGCGAGGTCGTCGGGTCCGGGTTCGATTCCTTGTTTTCGCAGGTGATCGACGGCTCGCTGCAGGTACGCGGTGTTCCATAGAATGATGGCGGCCACCAGCAGATTCAGGCCGCTGGCCCGATAGCGTTGGTTCTCATACGAACGGTCGCGGATTTCGCCGAGGCGGTTGAAGAACACTGCGCGACGGAGCGAGTTTTGCTGCTCGCCTTTATTGAGGCCGACGTGGCTGCGGCGCCGCAGTTCCGGGTCCTGCAGCCAGTCCAGCGTGAACAGGGTTCGCTCGAGCTTGCCGAGTTCGCGCAGCGCTTGAGCGAGTCCGTTTTGCCGCGGATAGGCGGCGAGCTTGCGCAGGATGACGGATGCGGTGACGGTACCGGTCTTGATTGACATCAGCAATCGCAAAATGTCCTGCCAATGGTCCTGGATCAGCTTCATATTGACCTGGCCGGCCACCAGGAACTCGAGCTCCGGGGGCACCTTTACGCCCGCCATGGAGTACAGGCGTTTCTCCTTGAGGTTGCGAATGCGCGGCGCGAAGCGAAACCCGAAAGCCCGGCATACCGCGAACACATGGTCGGAGAAACCGCCGGTGTCGGTGTAGTGCTCGTCGATGACGAGACAGTTCTCGTAGTAGAGCAACCCGTCGAGCACATGCGGTGCCTCGTGCGCGCTCGCGGCGATGACGTTGGTATGGTACGGCCCAAATTGATCTGACAGATGGGTGTAGAATTTCACGCCTGGATCTTGACCGTAGTGCAGGTTGTTGCGACCCCGAACTTCGCCCTGACCGCCGGCGCGAAAGAATTGCGCGTCCGAGGACGAGGTTGTGCCGCGACCCCAATGCAAAGCGAGCGGCTGCCGGTGCTGCGCATCGATGAGGCCGGCGAGCGCCTGGGCGTAGCACTCGTCGCGGATGTGCCAGTCGGCAGTCCAGGTCAGCTGTCGCCAGGGCGTCGTCCGGCAGGCCTCGGCCATGCGCGTGAGACCGAGATTGATGCCGTCGGCGAGTACGGCCGTGAGCAGAGCTTGCCGATGTTTGGGGGGCGCTAGGGTCCGCATGTGGACGAAGCGCTCGGCGAGTCGCGTCCAGCCGTCCACTTTTATTGCCGGGTTTCGACCGCCGACCAGACCTGTGCCCGCCAGGAGCGCGACCTCAAGGCCTTCGCCAAGAAGGCCGGCTACAAAATCGTCGGTGTCTGGAAGGAAACCGGTTCCGGCGCAAAGGACGATCGCGCCGAGCGCAAGAAGATCCTCGCGCTAGCCCAGGCCCGCGAGATCGACGTGGTCCTCGTCACGGAGCTCACCCGCTGGGGTCGCTCGATGCTCGATCTATTCCACACGCTGCAGGACCTGCAGTCGTGGGACGTCTCGCTCGTGGCCCAGACCGGTCTGCAGTTCGATCTGTGCAGCGCGCAAGGCAAGCTCATCGCCTCCCTGATGGCGGCACTCGCCGAGTTCGAGCGAGATCTACTGCGTGAGCGGGTTCGCTCCGCGATCGCCGCAGCGCGCAAGCGCGGCGTCGTGTTCGGTCGTCGCCCAGGCCAGCGCATCAAAGCCGATAGATTTGCACCCCGGGTGCTCAAGCTGGTCAGCGAAGGTCAGTCGTATCGAGAAATCAGCCACCGACTCGGATTGAGCAAGAATACGGTCCTCGAGATCGTCAAACGGGACCGTGCGGCATGAGGGACTTTGAACTTGGCTGGAGTGGTCGTCAGAGGTTGGCCCCGCAAGCATTTGCTATGGCGGCACTCGTTGCCGTTACCGGTCATTCAAATGCACAATCGGCCCGTCAGTCGTGCCGACAAAATGACCGCGATAAAGCGGTCGTTCGACTCGTAGTGTAGGCTAAGGCTGCGAACGAAGAGCCCAACGCATGGCCAACCAAGTCGAATCAGAACTAACACCGGAAGCCGCCGACAGCATGAAGGCGGCTAGTCCCTCAAACGCAGGCACAATTTCTACTCCGGAGACCGAAAGATCTATGCTTGATGTTCACGCTCCACATGCGACGATTGACACTTGGAAAAGCTTCTTCATTCATATCGCTACGATATGTATCGGTCTTTTAATCGCAGTCGGCCTGGAGCAATCCGTCGAAGCGGTCCACCGAGCGTACGAGAGGGAGCACCTACGTGAATCTCTTCAGCATGAGTCCGAGCAGATTCTTAGGGATACTGTGGGGGTCGAAACCGCCGCGAAAAACGAAATTCATTGGCTCCAACAAGTGGATCTTCTTCTGAAAAACGCCTCTACTGGAAGCCACGCATTGGGGCCACTGCCACCTATACCGAATAACGACTTCGATGTACCGGACAATCCTGTGTTCAAGGCCGCAAAGGGCAGCAACAAGTTCGCATTGCTTTCCCAACAGGAGGCAGAAGCCTACGGTGAGATGAACGGACTCCTCGACCGAGTATTTGTCGCTTACCTTCATCGAGAAGACGCCATTCGCGCGGTACTCGGAACCCAGCGAGGCCTCCGTATTGGTCAATCCATTGCCGCGTCGACTCTACCGGGTACTTTCGACGCCGCTTTGCGCGGGTACCGCACCCTCGCAGGGCTCACATTAGGTCTCGACGAACTAAAGCAGATGCAAAGGAACACCGTAGACCTCGAAATCAGCTCCGAGGAGTTTCTCTATTGGTCGCGCCAAGCCCGCGGAGCAGCCAGCGTAATGGTTCGAGGCGAAAGGAACCTGCACGAAATCGAAGCTGCCGAACGACAATTCAACAGTCTGCCGTAACCAGGCGAGATTACCGGCAGGATCCGATTGACGCAGGGGAGCCAATCAGGATGCCCGGAACCTGACGCTGACAACTGGCGGCACCGGGTCATAACCCGCCTGACAGCGGTCGGTGGTCCTTAGCGTGCATAAAATTCCGTTTCGTGTCTTGTCCTCTGAAAGCGATGATGAGAGGCGCCTGAGCATGCTCGATCTAGGCCTGGCGGTGGCGCACCACCTTTTGATCTTCGCGCTGTTCGCAGCGCTGGTGGGCGAATTGGTGTATCTGCGGGCCGACATGAGCCGCGAGATGAGCAAGCGCCTGGCGACGACTGATCTGTGGTACGGCATTCTTGCTGGCCTGGTAGTGATCGTGGGATTCAGCCGCGCGATCTTTGCGGCCAAGGGCTGGTATTACTATTCCCACAATCTGTTCTTCTGGGTGAAGATTGGCGATTTCGGCCTGATTGCGCTGCTTTCGATCCCACCGACCATCGCATTGCGACGCTGGAGCACCACTCCGGAGCTACCGGGGTCAGTGCTGGTGCACAAGGTCCGCCGATTCGTGGTGCTGGAGTTCGTTCTGTTCTTTCTGCTGCCGGTGTTCGCCGCCGCCATGGCGCGCGGCCTAGGCGAATATCGCTAGCAGGTCACCCGGCCCGAATATAAGTCGTCTTGCTCACCGTGTAGAACTCGATCGCGGCCGCCCCCTGTTCGCGCGGCCCGTAGCTGGATTTTTTCCGGCCGCCAAAGGGCACGTGGTAGTCCACTCCTGCGGTGGGCAGATTCACCATGACCATCCCGACTTGCGCGTGGCGCTGGAAGTGCCGCGTGTACTTGAGCGAGGTGGAGCAGATGCCGGCACACAGGCCGAATGGCGTTGCATTGGTGATCGCCAGCGCTTCCTCGTAGCTCGCCACGCGTGTGACCGAGGCGACCGGTCCGAAGATTTCCTCCTGGTTGATGCGCTGATCCGGACGGGTTTCGGTGAACAGTGCCGGCGCCAGGTAGTGGCCGGGCGCGGAGCGCTCCAGGATTTGGCCGCCGGTCACCAGGTGGGCGCCTTCCGACTGACCGATGCGGATGTAATCCAGATCCTGCTTGAGTTGCTGCGGATCGACCACCGGGCCGATTGTCGTGCCTTTCTTGCGGGCGTCGTCGATGACCTGTCGGTGCAGTGCCTGCGTCAAACCCTCGACGAAGCGGTCATGGATGCCCTGCTGCACGATCAGACGCGAGGATGCCGTGCAGCGCTGCCCGGTGGAGAAGTAACCGCCATCCAGCGCCACCCGCACCGCGCCCTCCAGGTCAGCATCGTCAAGCACGACCAATGGATTCTTGCCGCCCATCTCGAGCTGCACTTTGGCGCCGCGGCCCGCAGCGGCCTCCAGGATGTTCTGGCCCGTGGCAACTGAGCCGGTGAAGCTCACGGCGTCCACCTGCGCACTGTGCACAATGGCCTCGCCAACCACCGAACCGCGCCCCATGACCAGATTGATGACCCCGGCAGGGGCTCCGGCGCGCGCGATGATGTCGATCAACGCCCAAGCGCAGCCGGGCACCAGCTCGGCCGGCTTGAATACCACGCAGTTGCCGTAGGCGAGCGCCGGCGCAATCTTCCAGGCCGGGATGGCCATCGGGAAATTCCATGGTGTTACCAGGCCGACGACGCCGACCGGTTCGCGCGTGACCTCGACCCCAATGCCCGGTCGTACCGACGAGAGAATCTGACCCGCTCCTCGCACCGCTTCACCGGCGAAATACTTGAAAATGTGACCCGCGCGGGTAACCTCGCCCTGTGCCTCCGGGAGAATCTTGCCCTCCTCGCGCGACAGCAGATCGGCAAGTTCGGCACGGCGTGTCAGAATTTCGCTGCCAACCTGGTCGAGCAGATCGGCACGCTGCTGCGGCGTCGAAGCTGCCCAGGCTGGAAAGGCCTGGCGCGCGGCCGCGATCGCGCTGTCCGTCTCGGCGGCGCTGGCGCGAGCGTATTCGCCGATGACATCGCGGGTATCGGAAGGGTTGATATTGGGGACGACGTCATTCGACGCCTGCCATGAACCGGCGATCAGATTGGCGTGGGTCACGTGTCTTTCCAGCGTTGAACGAGCGTTTCGATGAAATCCCCGACGCGCTGACCGGGGCGGCCACCGAGCGCGGCGGCCGTTGCATTCACATGAGAGAGTACACCATAGGCGTAGATGGCTCGCGAATCGCCGATCGGGGCCGAGTCCGCCGCCGCGGCACCGGCTGCGATGCCGCGCTCATCCAGGGTCGGTAAGCGCGTGATCCCAGCTCGGTCCAGACCAACTCCGGCATCACTGAAGAAGATGGCTCGCACCGCCGGCCCGACGATACCGTCGGGCCGGCCGCGAAACAGCGCCGCATGCGAGCCGGTGACGACGATACGGCCGGCATCGTCGGCTTGCAGCAGCGGTGCCGCATCCAGACATGCGACCTGCGGTTCCCCGGGTTGGTCATGGATCAGGTAGCGCCGCCCCCCACTGATGGCCGGCAGCGGCGCATCGATCATCGTAGCCTGGCGCAGGTGCTCGGCACATTCACGCACGCTCTGGCCTGGACGGCACCCGATCTGCGCGGCGGTCGCATTGACGAAGCTGATGCGACCATGCTGCAGCATGTGCTCGCCATCGCCTATGTGACAGCTGTGCGCATCGGCGGCGGCTGCGGCGAGCCCTAAGCGCTCCAGATAGTCGAGCCCGCGGATACCGGCACGATTGTGGCCGACACCGGCGTCGTTGAGCACCACGGCGCGAACGCCCCACTTGGCCGCGTGATAGGCATTGTATTCGCCAGCATACGAGCCGGAGACCAGCACCTGGCCGCGACAGTCGCTGCCAGCGGTCGCGCTGCTCGAGGCGGTGCAGATGTGCACACCGGCGCTCATTGGAAGGGAGTCAGGCGGCGGCGCGCTCGCGCCGCAGAACGGGCAGGCCGCACAGCAGCGCTACGATCGCCATTACGATCAGCGAGCGATGCAGGCCAAACGCCTGCTCGAACGCACCGGCTACGATCGGATTGATCGCGGCACCGAAGAAGATGAACGCGAACAGCAGCCCGGCGGCGCGCGCGTGGTGCGAAGGCGGCGAGATCTCCACCCCGTGATCAAATACGTAGGTGTTATAGATCCCGGTGCCGAATCCAGCCAGCGCCGCAGCCACGCAGAAAGCCGGCAACCCCTGCACGAATCCCATCAGCGCGATGCCCACGACGCCGCTGGTCAGTCCGCCGATGAACGTCGGCCGCTTTCCAAATGCGGCCTTGAGGCGGGCGTAGCTCAGGGCGCTGATGGCGGCGAAGATGAAGTTGACGCCGGTGACGATCGATACCAGCCGCGGCGAGCCTTGACCGGTGTCGGCCAGGACGAATGGCAGCTGTGCCATCGGGATCACCGTTAGGATTCCCATCAGCACCGCCAGCGCGCACGGCGCTGCGATCAAAGTGGCAAAGCCCTTGGTGGCGGCACCGGCGCCGCCAGCGGAGGGCCGTGCATCCACGGTGTAATCGCGCGCCTGCACGCCCACCAGCGCCGCCAGCAGCAACGCCAGCGCGAACGCGGCGTACAGCAGGAAGGCACCGCGCCACCCGGCCGCCTGAACGATCGCGCCGACGATGAAGACCGCCAGCACGTTCACGATCTGCGACGTAGCCTGCTGCAGGCCGATGACCTTGGAGCGCGCCGCGCCGGTGAATGTTGCCGCCGTCAGCGCCAGAGCCGAGGTGCTGAAGCAAACGCCGGCGATGCCCAGACCGAAACGGCTCAGGCCCATGCCGAAGGCCGTGGACAGGAACAACCCCAGCGAGCCCAGGACTCCATATAAGAGGAGCGAGAGCAACGTGAACGCGCGGATGCCGATCCGTTCGAGGAGCCGCCCGCTGAAGAATCCGCCGACGATCATGCCGAAGCCTGCCACCGAGGTGATCAGCTGTGCATTGCGCTCGCCGCCGACCTGCTGGGCCAACTCCGGCAGGATCGGCGGCATGGCCGCCAGGGTCAGTCCGACGGCCGCATTCGGCGCGATCATCACGGCATAGGCGCACCAATAGCGCCAGCCTCGCTCGGCCGGTGCCGGGGCGATGCCGTCCGCGCCGCTGCTCACCAATGCACGTCCAGCCTCACGCCCCAGGTGCGCGGCGGCAGCAGCCAGTACACGCCCTGGATGTCGCCGGCGCCCACGTAGGCTCCGGGGCCGAGCACGGCGACGTTCTCCAGGTTCTTGCCCCAGCCGGCCACGCTCCATTTTCCGCTCGCCGCACGGTAAGTCACCGTCAGGTCGGTCATGGTGAAGGCCGGTTGATGTGTGGTCGGCGAGTGATCGAAGGTGCCCCAGAAGCCGTTCTCATAATGGGTGGCGACCGTGGTGTCAAGGTCGGCCCCGTTCGGCAACGGCATCACATGCTGGAAGCTTGCGCTGGTGGTGATGTCGGGCGCTTCGATCAGCTGCAGGCCGCCGTAGTTGACCGGCGGATTGCCGACGATGAAATCAATGGCGCGCGCATGGTTGTAGTTGAAGTTCACCTGCAGGCGATCGTGGGGGGTGAGGAGAAACTTCACGTCGAGCTCGTCGCCGTAGATCTCCACCGTGTTGGCATTGTAGAACGTGTTGCCATAGTGCGCCGGGTTGTCATCGAACGGCGCGATCAGCAGATCCTTGTAGTCATAGTAGTAGATCTCGTTGTTGACCTCGAGCCGGTTGTCAAACAGTCGGCTCTTGGTTCCGGTGGAATACGAGACCAGCTTGGAAGGCTCCACCAGCGGCGCCGGGCCGGCGTTCTGCGGTCCCAGCAAACCGCTGGTGTTGAAGTACTGGTAGGCGCCGTTGTCATAACCGGTCTGCACCGTGGCGTACCACAAAGTGTTCCACGGCAGGTCGGCTTCCACTCCGGCCTTCCAGTCCAGCCGCGGCCAGGTATGTCCGAAGGTGAAGTACACGCCCTGCCCTCCACCGGCTGAACAGTTGCAACCATTGGCGGTTTTCTGGTTCGAGGAGTAGCGCAGCCCGGCGGTGGCGCGGATGCTGTCGGTGACCGAGTAGGTCGCCTGGCCGAATGCCGCCAGGGTGGTTTCACGGTTCCAGATCTGCGGATTGCCGGCCTGCGCCTGCAGATTCTGCGCCAGGGTGTTGTTGACGCTAAAGAACTGGTACTGCGAATCCCGATAGGCGTACAAACCGCCGTTCCACTTCAGCGGCTTTTCCGAATCGCTGGTGACGCGCAGCTCATCGCTGTACTGGTGGTTGGAGATCACCTGATAGTTGGGGAATGGGCCGAAGTATTGAAGTTCGGTGCCATTGTCGTACAGGAAGCCCGGGATCATCGTGAAGGTCATCCCGGAGACGTGATAGTCGAACTGCCCACCAATGATGCTGGTGTGGAACGACTGCGCCGGCGCGCCGATGTAGAACGTATCGCACAGCGGATTGGCGCCCAGCGCCCCGGTCGGAGTGCAGACGTAGTCATTCCAGGGATTTTTCGGGTCGGCAAAATTGTGATCGCCCGGTACCAGCGTTGTGGTGTTGGCGGCCTCGCCGCCGGTGTTGTTGTAGCTGCCCCAGATATAGGCCGTGAAGTCGCTGAATGGCGTATACAGCAACGACACCCGGCCGCCGAATTGATCGAGCGAGTCCCCGCCGCTGGTCATGTAACCGTCATGACTGCCGTAGTCGACGGCGGCGCGCAGGAACAGATTGTCCTGCAGCGGCACGTTCTGCATCGCCGACACGTGCGCGAGGCTGTAATTGCCGGTCTCGAGCAGCATGCTGCCCTCGCTGCGATCGACCGGGCGGTTATTGGTGATGTTGACGATGCCGCCGGCCGCGCTGGTGCCGTACAGGGTGCTTTGCGGCCCGGGCAGTACCTCGATCGAGCTGATGTCGAAGAAGCTATTGCCAGTGACCTCGCGCGGCAGATTGATGCCGTCCTGGGTCATCGCCGACAGCGGATCAATCGAGGCCCGGTCCTGCTCGGCGCCGATGCCGCGGATGTACAGGTGGGTCGAGCTCTCCACCGCGCCGAATTTCACCGACGGAAACATGACCGCGGCAGTGCGGATGTCCTCAACGCCGCGCTCCTGCAGTTCGTCGCCGGTCACCACCGAGATGGTTGCCGGGGCCTTTTCCACGTTCTCGGTGCGCTTCTCGGCCGTGACCACGACCTCGGAAAGCTCACTGGTTCCGGCAACCTCAGAGTGCTGAGCTTCGGTGCCGGCAGTCTGGGCCAGCGCGAGCGGCCCAAGCGCCAGCAGCA
Organism: Steroidobacteraceae bacterium; assembly: GCA_036502265.1. Lineage (GTDB taxonomy): Bacteria > Pseudomonadota > Gammaproteobacteria > Steroidobacterales > Steroidobacteraceae > FEN-1191. The sequence continues at coordinate 9,064 of DASXYW010000057.1, forward strand.
ATGTCAGAGCCGCACAGTCGCCGACAATACGAATCGATTTCATTGATGACCCCCCTGTTTCGCGTCAGATCAAATCGGTCTCAAGCACGTAGAGACCGCCGTTGTAGTCAGTCACATACAGCAGACCGTCCGCCGACACGTACACGTCGGCGCAGTGCGTGATGCGCTTAATGCCGGGACGCGGATCGACCAGCGTCCGCGGCGGCGGCGGCACGAAGAATCCCAGTTCCGCGGGCCGCATCGGATCGGAGACGTCGTAGGCGCGCACGCCGCCGCTCTGAAAGGTGGCGAAGATCAGCTTCTCGCTGACGAAACCGTCCGGCCGGTTCTCCCACAGATTGTGCGGGCCAAATGTTCCACCCTTGGCGAGGTAGTCCTGATCGGCCGGCAGCGGCAGGACCGCGATGCTCACCGGGTTGGCCGGTGCGCGCACATCGAACATCCAGATATATTTTTGTGACTCGACCGAGATGTCGGCCATGGCCTCGTCGGCCACCAACATCAGCGAGCGGCCCGGAAGCGGCAGCGCGGTGTGCGTGCCGCCGGCGAACGGCGGCCGCAGGTTTCGGGCACCTAACAGCCGCGGCGCCTCGGGCGCTGACACGTCGACCAGGAACACACCGCCGTCGCGCCACGCGCAGTGGGCAATCCCATTGGCAATCACCGCGTGATGTAGGGCCACGCGCCCGCTCCAGTCGTTGGACTCGCCGCCGGCCCGCCACATGCCCGGCACCCACCAGCGTCCCACTTCCCGCGGTCGAGTCGGCTCCTGCAGATCGATGCACATCAGGATGTGATCGGTGTAGCCGTCGAGCAGCGCCGAGGCGTAGGCGTAGCGTCCGCCTACCCACCAGATGCGATGCAGGCCCAGCCCCTCCACCGGCATATAGCCGATCGCGCGCGGCCGGGCCGGATCGGAGATGTCATACACTCGCAGACCGGTCCGGCTATCCGGATCGCGCCACTGCGCCTGCGGACGGTCGGCGATGAAATTGAATTCCTCCGCCACCAGCAGCAGATCACCGTGGCTTTGGAAGTGCAGCGACCAGCAGCGCGGGTGCACCGCGAGGAAACCCACTGGTTTCGGCTCGCGCGGATCGCGCACGTCCACTACCGAGGCGCCGCCACCGGTGAACGGATGGCCGACGTAGGCATAGCCCTTGTTGACCATGACCTGAACGCCGTCGGGTCGCCCGGCCAGTTCGGAATGCCCGAGCCAGGTGAAGCGGCGGGCACGCTCGGCCCGCAAGGTATTACCGGAGATCAGGGACATCGGCTGTGGCATGTGCGCACGCGCATCGCCGCTTTTGCGGCAAGTCTCACTCAGTGAGATTTATGTTCATCCCTTAAGACTACGTCGCTGTATCTGCGCCGTCAAGGCGATCGCCCCACGCCGTGGTGCGCGCGACCAGCTCGGCGAGCACCGCCTGGTCGGCCGGCTCCAGATCGAGCAGCGGTGCGCGCACCGGGCCAGCCGACCGGCCGGCTGCACGCAGTCCGGCCTTGACGATGCTGACCGAATAACCACGCTTGCGTTGCCGCAGCTTGACCAGCGGGTTGTAGAACCGCTCGAGCATCGTCTCGACCTTGGCGCTGTCACCGGCGCGCAAAGCGCGGTAGAAATGGCACGCTACCTTGGGCAGGAAGCTGAATACGGCGGAGCTATAACAATGGATCGCAAGTGACTGGAATTGACGCGCAAACATCTCGGCGGTCGGCGCCCCGTTGACGATCGTCAGGCGCTCCCCCAGTCGCTCTTGCACGCGCGCGATGGCGTTGACGTCGCCGGTGCCATCCTTGAGCGCCACCAGGTTGGGACAGCTGTCCACCAGGCGCAGCAGCGTATCGGAGTCGATGATCGCGTTATCACGGCTGTAGGGAATGACCGCAATTGATACCGCCTCGCACACCGCGCGTACGTGGCGGTACAGGCCCTCCGGTTCGGCATGAATCAGGTACGGCGGCAGCAGCAGCACGGCGTCGGCGCCGGCGCGCTCGACGGTGCGTGCCATGTCGCAGGCCATCGCGGTCCCGTAGGCGGCCCCGCCGATGACCGGAATCCCGCGCCCGTGTTGCACCGTGGAGCGCACCACCTGCTCGTGCTCGCTGAGCGTGAGGGAGAAAATCTCGCCGGCGCCGCCGGGCGCCGCCAGCGCCGAGGGCTGGTGCTCAGCCAGAAAGGAGACGTGGGCGGCGTGCCCGTTCAGATCAAGCGAGCCGTCCTCGCGGAACGGAGTTGCCGGAAAGGCCATGATGCCCTCGGCAATGCGCCCTCTCAGCACGGCTGGTGCCAGCACGAGTATTAAGTCTCATTTTATGGGATACTGGTCCCAAGGGATGCGACTTATACGCGGGGCCGTTGCTCGCCGTCAAGGGATTGGCGCTCGATCCATGAAACCCAATCGCTGGGAAATGCGCTGCGCAGCGGCCACCACTTCGCCACCAATGCTATCGAAATTCGACAGGATGCGCTCCGCGGGACCGGACACGCTGATCGCGCCGACCGGCACCGCGCGATGATCGAACACCGCGGCCGCGCAGCAGGCGAGCGTGTGCTCGAATTCGCGCCGGTCGGTGGCGAAGTGTCGCTTCTGAATCTTGTTGAGCTCGCGCTCGAGCTGGGCGCGTTCGACGATGGTCTCGGGCGTGTAGCGCTTCATGTCGAGCCGCTTGACCAGCGCGTGCCGATCGTCGGGTTTCATGGCTGCCATGTAAGCCTTGCCGAGCGAACTGGCATGCATCGGGCGGCGCGAGCCCAGACGCGAACTGATCGTGACCGACTGCGGGCCTTGTTCCCGGAATACCAGCACCATGCTGTCGGCATCGAACACCGCCATGTTGACGGCCTCGCGGGTCTGTTCCAGCAGACGCATCAGAACCGGCGGCGCCACTTGCATGATGTCGGTCGATTGCAGGGCGGCCACGCCCAGCTGCACCGACTCGCTGCCGAGGCGCCAGCGCGACGAAGTCGCGCTGATCTCAAGGAAGCCCAGCTCTCGCAGACGCTCGGCGATGCGGTAGGTGGTGCTGCGGCTGAGACCCAGCGCTTCGGCCACCTCGATCACGCTGGCTTCGGGCGTTTTTTTGAAGAACTGCAGGATCGCCAGGCCCCGCTCCAGGATTCCCACGGCGCTGTCGGCGGCGACATCCTTGCTGACACGTTTCTTTTTCAATGCAATATTTCCGGAATCGCGCTACATAGCATAACGCTGCGCGCCGCAATGCGCGCGTAAGGATCACTCTTGAAACCGCTGGTCGCAATCGTGGCGCAGGGAACCATGGCCTCGGGTCTGGCCGCACGCCTGGGGCAGCACGGAGTTCGGGTGCGCACGCTGCTGTCCGGGCGCAGCAGCGCCAGTCAGGCGCGGGCAGCCGCCGCTGGCATGCAGGCCGCATCGATCTGCGAACTGCTCGAGGCCGACATCCTGCTGTCGGTGCTGCCCCCGGCGCTGGCGGGAAAGTTCGCAGCCGATCTGGCTCCCGCGCTCAGGGCGGCCCCGAACAAACCGCTGTATGTCGATCTGAATGCGATCAGCCCGGCGAGTGCGCGCTCGATCGCCGAGGTCGTTCGCTCCGCCGGCGCAACCTTTGTCGACGGCGGAATCATTGGCATGCCCCCGAAACAGGACTACGCCGGCCCGCACCTGTACGTCTCCGGTGCCGGCGCGTCGCCACTTTTGGCGCTGCGGGAGTTCGGGCTCGATATCCGGGTGCTCAATGGCGATGTCGGTGATGCCTCGGGTCTCAAGATGGCCTACGCCGGCATTACCAAGGGCTTCACGGCGGTGGCAACCGCGATGATTCTGTCGGCGACGCACGCGCGGCTGGCGCCGGCACTCAAGAGCGAACTGGCCGAGAGCGAACCGGTGTTGTATGCAGCACTGTCGCGGCGAATTCCCGACATGCTCGCCAAGGCCTATCGATGGATCGATGAGCTGCGCCAGATTCAGCAGTTCGCGACCGAAGGCGGCGCCCAGGGAGATCTATTTGGCGGCGCGGCCCAGCTGTACGAGCAGATCGCACGCGACTTCGAAGGGCCTCGACGCGATGCGCAGGCGCTGCGGAAGTTCTTCGCCGACTGATAATCGATTCAGCCCATCACGAACGCGTTGAGCTTGTTGCCGTCCAGGTCGCGGAAGTACGCGGCGTAGAAGCCGTCGAAGCGCGCGCCCGGAGCGCCTTCATCCTTGCCGCCCAGCGACAAGGCCAGCTTGTGGATGCGATCGACCTGGGCCCTGTCCTTGGCTGCCAGGGCCACCATAACCCCATTGCCGACGCTTGCTGCATTGCCATCGAACGGTCGCGTCAGGCCGAGGCCCGCGCCGCCGGCCGACGTACCCCAGGCAATGAAGCGGTCGGTCTCCATCATGCGCTTGGTGCCGAGTTCGTTCGCGATGGCGTCATAGAAGCGCGCTGCGCGCGCCAGATCATTGGTGCCGATAGTCACGTAACCGATCATGGGATGAGCCCTCCGCTGGTTTTGCTGCGCCGGTATTTTAACGTAGGACAGCATGCCGGGGCGAAGCGCTGTCGCGAGAAGGTAGCGAGCAGGCCCGGTGCGCACTACTATATTCATGTCATGCGAGTACTGATCGCCGGGGCAACGGGTGCGGTAGGGACCCGACTGGTGCCGCTGTTGATCGCCGCCGACCACGAGGTCATCGGCATCACCCGCACACCGGGCAAAGCCGAGAGTTTGCGCCGCGCAGGCGCATCGCCGATTGTGGTCGATGCATTGCGACCCGCGCTGCTGCGCCGAGCCGTATTGGCCGCCCATGCCCAGGTCGTCATTCACGAGATGACGGCGCTGTCCAACGTCAGCGATCTGCGCCGCTTCGATAACAACTTCGCCGCCACCAATCGCCTGCGCACCCAGGCGCTCGACTACCTGTTAGCCGCCGCGCGCGAATCAGGCGCCCGGCGCTTCATCGCGCAGAGCTTCTGCGGCTGGCCCTACGCCCACACCGGTGGCCCGGTGAAGTCCGAGGAGTGCCCGCTGGATCCAAATCCGCCGGCCGAACTTCGCCACACGCTGGACGCGATTCGCCACCTGGAAGTGGCTGTCACCGCCGCCTATCCTGAGCAGGGTCTGGTGTTGCGCTATGGCGCGCTTTACGGACCTGGTACCGGGATGCTCGATGCCGGCACCGCCCGTCAGTTCAAACATCGGTTCGTGCCTGTTATCGGTGAGGGCAATGGCTGGTGGTCATTCATTCACGTCGACGATGCGGCGCGCGCCACCGCGGCAGCGGTAGAGCGCGGCGCTGGCGGCATCTACAACATCGTTGACGACGATCCGGCGCCGGTGCGCGAGTGGTTACCACGGCTGGCAGAAGTGCTGGGCGCCAAGGCACCCATTCATGTGCCGCGCTGGCTGGCGCGGATTCTCACCGGCGAGCATCTAGTGACCATGATGACGGACAATCGCGCCGGTTGGAACGGAAAGGCGCGGCGCGAGCTCAACTGGAGTCCGAGTCATCCCTCGTGGCGCGAGGGATTTGCCGACGCGGTCGCCTCGGCGCAGCACTAATCCCCTGCCGCGGCCATCTTGATCAGTCGCACCGGTATCGATTTGCCGGCGGGCACCGCGCTGTCCTTGGCGTGATGCCACAGCGGAATCAGCGGATTGCATTCAGGGTAATAGCCCGCGAGGCAGCCCCGAGGGATATCGTAGCTCTTTAACTTGAGTCCGGCGACGCGGCGTGCGACCCCGTCGGTGACCGCAGTCTCGGCGATTACCTGATCGCCGTCGGCCAGACCAAGGCGCAGCAGATCTTCGGGATTGGCAAATAGCAGCCGTCGAGTTCCAACGACGCCCCGGAATCGATCGTTCAGCGTGTACACCGTGGTGTTGAACTGATCGTCGCTGCGCATTGTCATCAGCCGCAGCACCTCCTGACCAAAGGGTTGCATTCGCTGTACATCCGGATCTTCGATCAGGCTGGCCGGCACGATGAAATTGGCTTTGCCGTTCTTGGTCTTCCACTGCCGCTTGGCGACCGCCATCGGGCGGCGAAAACCACCTGGTAGTTCGCGTCGCCGATTGAAGTCGCGAAAGATGTCCGGCAGCGCGGCGGCAATTTCGTCACGGATCAGGGAATAGTCGCCGATCCAGCGATCCCACTCGAGGCGCGGATTCGCTGGCAGAGTGGCCTTGGCGATTCCGGCGATGATGGCCGGTTCCGAGCGCAAATTTTCGGAAGCCGGCCGCGCGACTCCGGCCGAGGCGTGCATATAGCCAGTGCTATCCTCGGTGGACACCGTCTGGGCGCCGCCGGCCTGCAGGTCAATCTCGATGCGCCCGCGACAGGGCAACAGGTAGGCGTTGCGGCCATGGACCAGGTGGCTGCGGTTGAGTTTGGTAGCGATCTGTACGGTCAGTTCCAACGCCGGCCAGGCCGCTTCCAGCAACGCGGTTTCCGGTACCGCGCGCACGAAATTTCCGCCCAATCCAATGAAGCCCTTGACGCTGCCATCGAGCACTCCCTTGCAGGTCTCTACCGTGTTCAGACCCTTGGTTCGTGGCGCCTGGAAGCCGTATCGCTGCTCGAGCCGATCGAGCGGCGCCAGCTCGGGCTTCTCGGTAATGCCCACGGTGCGTTGCCCCTGTACATTGGAGTGGCCACGCACAGGACAGATGCCGGCGCCAGGCTTGCCCATGTTGCCCCGGAGCAGCAGCAGATTTGACACCATCTGCACACACTCCACGCCGCGCCGATGCTGCGTGAGGCCCATGCCATAGATGGCGATGACCTTCGTCGCGCGGGCGTATTCGGCTGCGGCCTGCTCAAGTGCCGCGCGGCTCAGGCCGCACTCCTGTTCGATGTCCTGCCACGGACATGCGCGCAGATAGGCGGCGAACTCATCGAAGCCGTGGGTATGCTGGTTGATGAATTCCAGGTCCAGTACTCGCGGCGTGCCGCTGCCGCGTGCCGTGTCGTCGGCCTCAACCAGCGCCTTGCAGACGCCGGTGATCGCGGCAATGTCGCCGCCGACTCGAACCTGATGATATTGCGTGCTGATCGTTGTTTCAGTGCCCAGCGTCATCTGCGGTACCGACAACGGATTTCGGAACGCCACCAGTCCGCGCTCGCGCAGCGGATTGAAGGTCACAATCGGTACCCCGCGCTCCCGAGCATCCTGCAGCTGATGCAGCATGCGAGGACTGTTGACGCCGACGTTCTGACCGAAGAAGAAGATGCAATCGGTCTGGTCGAAATCGTTCAGGTCCACCGTTCCCACGCCTACGCCGATGGTCTGCGGCAGTGCCACCGATGTGCTCTCGTGACACATGTTGGAGCTGTCCGGCAGATTGTTGTTGCCGTACAGCCGTGCGGTGAGCTGGAACAGGAACGAAGCCTCGAGCGAGGCGCGGCCCGAGGTATAGAACACCACCGATTTGGGATCCAACTTCCTGAGCCGCTCACCGATATCGGCGAATGCCTGCTCCCAGCTCACCGGCAGGTATTTGTCGCTGGCGGCATCCCACCTCAGGGGGTCGGTCAATCGACCCTGATCCTCCAGATCCAGATCTGGCCAGCTCAGCAGTTCGCCGATCGTGTGCGCGGCGAAGAATTGCGGCGTGGTGCGCTTGGACGTGAGCTCCCAGGCGGTCGCCTTGATGCCGTTTTCGCACGCCTCGACCGAATGCGGATGGGCAGGCTTGGCCCACGAGCAGCTGACGCACATGAAGCCCTCGGGCTTGTTCTGCTTGAGGATGGCGCGCGGCCCGGACAGCAGCGCATGCTCCTGCAACAGAATCGATGCCGAGGCCTTGGCCGAACCCCAGCCGCCGGCCGGAACGGTTACCTCATCACGGGCGTTGTCATCTACCGACATAGCGTTGCCTCGCTGTGCTGCTTACATCCAGGGCACTGTGAATTCTAGCGAGGCCAGACCGCGCCGAAATTCGGCAGCCTGCCTGAGGCGGCCTCGGGCAGTACCGACAGCGCCGCCGAGCGCGATCCCGGCTGACAGTGCCGCGACCGGCGCAGCTCAGTGATGGTGCGTCCCCTGTGCCTCCCGGGCCGAGTGCACATCGCTCGCGCTGACCGCCGATGCCGCATGTCCCCAGCTGTTGCGAATATAGGTAATGACTGCCGCGACCTGCTCGTCGGTCAGTTGCTCGGCGAAGGCTGGCATGGCCGGTGCGGTCGGCTCCTCGTCGGTGGCTACGGTGTTGGCACCGTGCAGTACCACATGCACCTGTGAGGTAGGCTCGCGCGAGGCCACCGAGCCGGTCTTCGCCAGATTGGGAATCAGATAGGCCACCCCGCTGCCATCGGCCTTGTGGCAGGCTGCGCACAGATCCTGATAGATCGCCGCACCGGCAACCATGGTCGGATTGAACGGCGACAGGGCGCTGGTGGTTTCGCTCTGACCGGGCTGGTCTTTGAGAAAGCTGGCGATCGCCTCCAAGTCGGCGCTGCGCATGCGCGAAGAGGAGTCAGCCACCACTTCCGCCATCGGCCCGGAGGCGGCCGCGAACTGGTTGTGGCCGCTCTTGAGATACTCGACTACGTCCTGCGCCGACCAGTCACCGATACCACGATGCTGATCGCCGGTGATATTCGGACCAAACCAGCCCTGAATGGAATAGCCGTGCAGTGGGCGGCCGGATCGGTCACCCCCCAGCCAGGTTTTAGGCGTGTGGCAGCTGCCGCAGTGCCCGGGTCCCTCCACCAGATACGCGCCGCGGTTCCACTGGGCGGGCTTGGCCGGCTCGGACTGAAACTCGCCCGGATGAAAATAGAGAGCGTCCCACAGGCGCATGCCGGCGCGGATGCTGAAGGGAAACGGCAGCTGATCCGGCTGGACCGAATTGTGTACCGGCTCGATGGTGTTCAAATAGGCACGAAGCGCGCGCACATCGTCGTGCGACATGCGCGTGAAGTAGGGATAAGGCATCGCCGGATACAGTCGAGATCCATCCGGCATGCGACCGCCGCGCACCGCGGCATCGAACTGCGCGTCGGTCCAGGCGCCGATGCCGGTCTCCCGGTCGGGCGTAATGTTGGAGGACACCACCTTTCCGAACGGCGTCTGGATCGGCCGCCCGCCCGCCAACGCTCGCTGATCGTGCGGGTTGGTGTGACAGGCCGCACAGTCGCCCGCGATCGCCAGGTAGCGACCGCGTTCGATCTGAATGAAGTCCTGGTTGTTGTCCGCACCTAGGGCTCGCGATGCGTGCATCCCGGTCAGCAAGCTCGCGGCCGCCAGCGCCCACGCGATCCGCAGCGGGCCGCATCGGTTAGGCATGTACCAGCGGCCCCGGGCTCTTGAGGTATTTCGATCGGATCGCTTCGGCCGACCAGTAGGCCAACGCGGCGAGGGTACCGGTAGGGTTGTAGCCGGCATTCTGAGGAAAGTTGCTCGCTCCCATCACGAACAGGTTTGGCACGTCCCAGCTCTGCAGGTACCGATTGACGGCGCTGGTCTTCGGGTCGGTACCCATGATCGCTCCGCCGCACAGGTGCGTGGTCTGGTAGTCGGTAATGTCGTACGGGCCCTTGCGATATTTCTTGACCATCTGCCGCGCGCCCATGGCGCGGAAGATCTCGGCGAAGCGATCGGTCAGGAATGCGTTTTGCTTGAGCTCGTTGTCGTGAAAATCGATCGTGATGCGCACCAAGGGCCGGCCGAGCCGATCCTTGTAGGTCGGATCCAGATCGCAATAGACGTCGCGATAGCTGTACATGCTGCCGTGCACGCCGGTGCCGGGCTTGAGCGCGCACAGGTAGTTATCACGCACCGCCTGCTTCCAGCCCCCGCCCCAACGCGGCGTGTCCGGGGGTACCGGTGTCGTCAGGATCGGCCGGCCACCGGTTTGCACCTGGCCCATGTAGCCGCCTCCGACGAAGCCATGCGGGCCATGATCGAAATTGTCACCGTTGAACTCATCGATGCACATACCGATCGCGCCCGAGGCGATGAACGGATTGAAATTGAACTTGTCCTTGTCGAAGAAGCTCTCAACGTCGGAGATGGTCTGGTGGGTGAAGTTGCGCCCGATCACGCCGCGATTGGCCACCGGGTCGTAGGCAGAGCCGATCCCGGACAGCAGCAGCAGCTGGACGTTGAAAATCGTGTACGCCGAGAGGATGACCAGATCGGCCGGCTGTTCCCATTCGACGTCGCTGGAGTCGACGAAGGTGACGCCGGAGGCGCGCCTGCCCGATCGGTCCATATTGATGCGCGTAACTTCGCAACGATCGCGCGCCTGGAAATTCGACTTGCGCACCAGGACCGGCAAAATGGTGGTCTGCGGGCTGGCCTTGGAATAGTTGCCGCAGCCAAACCACTCGCAGAAACCGCAGTAGGTGCAGGGCCCGAGCCGCACGCCCAGCGGATTGGTATAGGCCTGCGACAAGTTGCCTGAGGGTTGTGGGAAGGGCTTGTAGCCTAGCCCGCGCGCCGCCTGGCCGAACAGCGTGTGACTGAAAGGCTGCTGTTGCGCCGGGGTCGGATAGCCGCGCGAGCGTGGCCCTTCGAACGGATTGCCGCCCGGTTGGATCTGGCCCTTGATGTTGCCGGCGCTGCCGGAGGTGCCGCACAGATACTCAAAGCGGTCATAGTGCGGTTCGAGTTCCTCATAGCTAACGCCCCAGTCCTGGACCGTCATGTCGGAAGGCAGGAAGCGCGCGCCGTAACGCTCGACCAGATGCGAACGCGTCACGAAATCCGAGGGTAGGAAGCGCCAGGTTTCGGCATTCCAGTGCACGCCGCCACCGCCAACGCCGTTGGGCGGCATGAATGCGCCCCAGGTGCGAATTGGCAGCGCGGTTTGATCCATTTTGTTGCGCATCGTAAAGGTGGTCTGTCCGGGCTGCAGAAACAGCTCATGACGGATGCGATAGCGCAGTTCGTCCTGCACCCGATTCGGGGGGAAATCGCTGGCGGTCTCGCGCCACGGGCCGCGCTCGATCGCCACGACATCCAGTCCGGCATCGGTCAGTTCGTTCGCGAGAATCGATCCGGTCCAACCCAGCCCGATGACCACGACATCCTTCGAAGGCAGCTTGCGCGGGGTACTCATTGCGCTGTGCTCATCGCTGCTTGGGCGTCCATTCGGGCCGACCGGCGATGCTGACCGGGGGATACGGGTAGCGCTCGTTGTGCCGCCCGACCCAGTCGCGGTAGTCGTAGCGCGCCCCGGGAAAGCCGATCATCTTCCAGGCGCACATGTCGCGATTGCCACCGTAGATAGGATCGGCGAAGAAGCCCTCCTGGGTGTCCTTGAGCAGCGCTTCGAAGAAGGTCTTGCCCTCATCGCCCTCCAGCTGCAGCGTGCCGCTCTCCAGACCATGCAGGATGTCGTCCAACTTCTGCGCCGGCAGCTCGATGAGGGATTTGCCGCCCGGCTGACCGCGGCAATAGCGATCGAGCGCCGCCAAGGTCGAGCGATACAGCTCGGCCGGGTTGGTCGAGGATTGCGGCCCCTGTTGCTTGATGCCCTTCAGGAAGGGCGGCCGCGTATACCACCCTTCCTGACGTCCATACGGACCGGCGAGTTGCCGATCGATGAATACGGCGCAACCGGCGTCCTTACCACCGGCTGTCTGCGGATCCGGCGGAATGATGCGATCCACCAGCGCCTCGACCTGAGCACCCTCACTTGGCGTGAAGTACTGCCATGGCCCCGCTTTAATGCGGTCGACGGCCTCAGCGCCAATCGGGCTGGCGCGCGCGAGGGAGTGCCCAATGAGGACAACGGCCGTTCCGGCCAGCAGATCGCGACGGCGCAGCTTGTCGATCATCATGACCTCGCACCGCCGAGACTATGTGCGCATCGCGGCGCATGCTGTCGGCCCGCAGCCCGGCAGTTCGTAGGTCGAACGGTATGCGACTGCGACTGTCACCAGGGCGGTGGCAGCGGCGAGCGCGTCAGGAAATCCGCCAGCGCCAGCCCTATCAGCATGCTGAGCCAGATAAAGCCGAGCGCCGACACCAGCCGCGTCAACTGGCGGGCTTCGGTCTCATGCATGAACACCGCCATCACCAGCAGGGTCTTGGTTACCGAGACCGCCAGATTGATGATCGGATTCCAGGCGCCAAGCTTCAGCAGAGCGCTGCCGGCACTGATGGCCAGCAGCGCCAGCAGCGCTGCGAGTACCCACAGAAAGCGGTGCACCGGCACGATGTGTTCCGGGCCGCGCGATCTGCTCATCCGGAGCGCCCTATCAGGTAGATCAGCGGATATACGAATATCCAGACTATATCGACCAGGTGCCAGTACAACGCCGTGAGTTCGAGTGTGGTGTGGCGCTGCGGGCCGAAACTGCCGCGCGCGACGCGTAGCGCCAGGACCAAGATCACGCTCACGCCGATAAACACGTGCAGGGAATGAAATCCGGTGATGAAGTAGTACAGGCAGAAGAACAGCTCGATGGCAGGGGCCTGCGGGCCCGATTGCATGAAGTCGATGCCCGGAATCAGGTGTTCGCGGTATTCGTGGAAATACTCGAAGCCATGCATCACCAGGAAAGAGACTCCCAGCGCGGCAGTGCCCGTCAGCAGCCAGGTCGCGAGCCGGCGGTTATCCAGCTTGATGGCGCGCACTGCCAGCGCGATGAGACTGCTGCTGGTCAGCAGCACCGCGGTCTCGATGGTCCCGAGCGGCATGTCGGTCCGTCGACTGGCGATGGCAAAACCGATCGGATGCAATACCCGGCAGATAGTGTAGCTGGCAAAAAGCACGCCGAAGAACAGGATCTCGGTCGCCAGGAAGACCCACATGCCCAGCGTTGCCGCCTCGCGCTGCTGCACGGGATCGTCATACTGCTGTTCGACTGCGACGACGGCGCTCATGGCTCCGGCTGATCGTAGGCGTACGCGTCGCGCACCTGCGGCGGACGCACGAAGTTTTCCGGCGGTGGCGGCGATGTGGTCTGCCATTCCAGGCCGCGCGCGTTCCAAGGATTGTCGCCGGCAACCGCACCCCGGCGCAGCGACCACAGCAGGTAGAACACCGGCAGGATATAGCCCATCGCCAGGATCGAGGCCCCGGCAGAGGACAGCACATTGAGCACCTGAAACTGCGGCAGATAGGAGTGATAGCGTCGCGGCATGCCCTCGTAGCCCAGGATGTACTGCGGGAAGAACGTCAGATTAAATCCGAAGAACATCAGGATCGCGGCAAAACGCGCCCAGGCTTCCGAGTACAGCCGACCGGTAATCTTTGGCCACCAGTAGTGGATGCCGCCCAGATACGCCATCACCGAGCCGCCGACCATCACGTAATGGAAGTGCGCTACCACGAAGTAAGTGTCGGTCAGCGGTACATCCAGCGCCGGGGCGGCCAGGATCAGACCGGTCAAGCCGCCGAGCAGAAACAACCCGACGAAGCCAAGTGCGTACAGCATCGGCGCCTCAAAGCTGATCTCTCCCTTGCGCAGGGTGGTGGTCCAGTTGAATACCTTGATCGCCGAGGGCACCGCGACCAGGAAGCTAAGCAGCGAGAAGATCAGGCTAGCGTAGGTGGACATGCCGGCGACAAACATGTGGTGGCCCCAGACCATAAAGCCGATCACAGCGATTGCCAGCATCGAATAGGTCATAAAGCGGTAGCCGAACACTCGGCGGCGCGCAAAACAGGAGATGATCTCGCTGACCACGCCCATCGCCGGCAGGATCATGATGTAGACCGCCGGATGCGAGTAGAACCAGAACAGGTGCTGAAACAGCAGCGGGTCGCCACCTAGCGCGGGGTCGAAAATACCCACCCCCAAGCCGCGCTCGAGCGCGATCAGTGCCAGAGTCATGGCCAGCACCGGTGTGGCAAGCACCATCACCAGCGAGGTGGCGTAGATGCCCCAGACGAACAGCGGCAGCCGAAACCAGCTCATGCCGGCGGTGCGCAGCGCATGCGTCGTGACGATGAAGTTGACACCGGTCAGGATCGAGGAGAACCCCGTGACGAAGACACCGGCCACCACCAGAAAGACGTTGCTGTTTGAGAACATGGTCGAGAACGGCGTATAGAACGTCCAGCCGGTATCCACTCCGCCGGCCAGCAGCGCGGCAATGGTGAACAGGCCGCCGCCGATGTACAGATACCAGCTGGTCAGATTGAGGCGCGGGAAGGCCACGTCGCGCGCCCCGATCATCAGCGGCAGCAGAAAATTTCCCAGCGTAGTCGGAATCGACGGGATCAGAAAGAACCACACCATGATGACGCCGTGAAACGTGAAGGCCTTGTTGTAGGCCTCGGCTCCCATCAGCGCTCCGTCCGGGGTCACCAGGTTGAGGCGGATCAGGGTCGCCGCAGCGCCTCCCAAAAGGAAGAACAATGTGATTCCCAGCGCGTACAGCACTGCGATGCGCTTGTGATCGAGCGTCGTGAGCCAGGCGCGCAGACTGTAGTCGCGCGACAGAAAACTACCGTGAAGAGCGTCCGCGTCAATGGCGTTCATTGGCCTGCCCCGGCACCCGGCGCGGCCGCCAGAGACTTGATGTAGGCAATCAGCGCGATCAGTTCCTCCTCGGTGAGCTGGCCGGCGAATGAGGGCATGATCGGCGGATAGCCGGCCACCCGCTGGGTACGCGGCAACAGGATGCAGTCGCGCAGATACCGATCGTCGGCAATCGCCCTTCCCCCGTCGGCCAGCTGCACGCTACCTCCGTACAGTCCCAGCAGCGAGGGCGCATGCACCACGGCGCCGTCACCGTGGCAGCCACTGCAGCCGCGGCCCCGAAACAGCGCCGCGCCCTGCTCTGCCAGAGTGTCGCGCGCTCCGGCTCCGGCGAGCCAACGCGAATAGTCGTCGGCGCGCATCACCACCACCGCCCCGCCCATTCGCGAGTGATCCAAGCCGCAGTACTCGGCGCAAAACAGCGGAAATCGACCCAGCCGCGTGGCCGTGAACCACAGCTGCGTGTAGCGGCCGGGTAGCACATCCTGCTTTACGCGAAACGCCGGCACGTAGAAGCTGTGGATCGCATCCTGCGAGGTCATGCTCAGTCGTACCGGTGTGTTCACTGGCACGTGCAGCGTATTGATCTCGCGCTGGCCGCCGGGGTGCTGGATGGTCCACATCCACTGCTTGGCCACCACGTAGAGCGTTTGTGCATCCGGCGGCGGGGTGCGGGCTTCGACGAACAGAAACAGGCTCCACACGAATACGCCGATGAACAGCGCGCATGGCACCAGCGTCCAGGTCAGCTCCAGACCGAGGCTCTGGTTGTGCCAGCCTTCGCGACTGGCCGCGCTGCCGCGCCGGTAGCGGATGCAGTAGAACACGATCACCACGAACACGCCCACGGCCACCAGCGAGCACAGGCCGATCATGACCCAGAACAGCGCGTCAATGCGGGGTGCCAGACTGGAGGCCTGCGGGATCAGCACCAGGAAATTCCGTGTGGTCACGAGCGAACTCCGGCTTCGTGCCGGTGCTGCGCGCGAGTGCGCAACCACGCCAGCCCAATGCCCAACGCCAACAGCGTCAGGATCCCGAGAGCCTGAAGAATGCGCCCGATCAGCACGCTGTAGCGCCCGGTCGAGGCATCGTAGTCACAGCACAGCAGCAGCAGGCGATCCACCACACTGCCGAGGTGTCCGGCGGAGGCCTGCACAAGCGCCAGCCGCACAGACTGTGCTGGATACTGCACGCCGAACAGATACTGTGCGACCCGCCCGGGCGGTGTGAGCACGACGATGGCGGCCGCGTGCGCATACTGGCCGTTGCGCGGATCATAGAGTGCGCGAAATCCCACAGCATCGGCCAGGGCGGCACTGGCTTGTTGCGAACCCGTCAGGTACTGCCAGCGCTCGACATTCGCCTGCGGATGAGTGCGCTCGTCGGCGCTCTGCGCCATCAGGGCCTGCTGCGGCCCTTCGCGCGGGTCGATGCTGGCCAGAATCACATTGAACTGCGTGCCGGGCATGAAACCGATGCGTTCGACCGCCTGCGCCACGCCGGCGCGCACCGTGCTGCAAAGGTTAACGCAGCCGAAGTACCCGAGCACCAGCAACGAGGGGCGATCCGCAAACCGTTGCTGCAGCGATTGCGAGCGGCCATGGCTGTCGCGAAAGCTCAGATTCAGCGGCACCTGAGCGCCAAGCTTTTGCTCCAGCCCTACTGCGCTGAGCAGGTCGGACGGTGCACGCAGGCTGGTGCCGGCGGCCGAAACGGCCACCGAAAGACCCAGCAGCAGCTCGACCGCAAGCCCCGACCGGTTCATGGCGAAGCTGGCGGCGGTAGCGAGCCGTGCCGCTCGGCCTCGATCTGCATGGCGCGCTCAATCGGGATGCGCGCGTATCGATGAGTTGAGTCGGTCCAGGCCCAGCCGGTCAGCAGCGCGCGCTGCTCGGCGCGCGCTGCGACGAGGTCGGCATGCGGATCGGGCTGCAACCGCGGCGGCGCCGGAATGATCGTGGCGTTGGCAGCAGCCGGTGCCGCCAGTCGCCCTACTACAGCACGCACTACTACACCGATCAGTAGCGTGGCTGCCACGACGGCGACGGCGAGCACCACCCCGATCCGCAGTACCTCGCGAACGGCGATGCCCGAAGATTCGTGACGGGCCGTGGGCTCAGCCATAGGCAAGTTCCGGCCGAGCCCAGCGCATCCGGCGCAGTGGCTCGAGGAATAGCGCACACCACAGGCCACCAACGCCGATGGGCGCCAGTAGATCGGTCCAGCGCAATTCGAAGCCCGCAGGCCGAGCCCCTGGCACGACCAGCCAAAAGGCATCGATGAGGCTGCCCAGCACTAATAGGCTTGCCGTCGCGGTCAACCATGTGCGCCGGCGCTTGGCGGCCCGCGACAGCAGCACTGCAAACGGCAGCAGAAAGCGGGCGGCGCTCAGCAGCCACGCCAGTGTCCGCCAGCTGGTCAGGGTACGTGGCAGATACCAGGCCGTCTCATCTGGCAGGTCCGCGACCCAGATGGTCAGGTACTGCATGAAGGCCAAGTAGCCCCACACCAGCGTCAGCGCGAGCAGCAGATTGCCCAGATCGATGCGCTGCTGCACTGGAGCGCCCTCGGTTGCGCCCTGCAGCAGCGCGCACGTCACCGCCAGCGCGCTGGCCGCCAGCATCCATCCGCTCGCCACCAAGAGGCCAAAAGTTGAAGAATGCCAGTGCGGCATCAGCGACATGGCCCAATCGGTCGACGCGAGCAGCGTCGACAACGCGTACACGATCAGGCCGATGGCGGCGATGCGCGGCAAGCCGTCGCGCTCCTGATGGCGCCGCCCCGCTACCGCCGCCAGCAGCAGCAGCCACAGACTGAAGTACAGGACGCTGCGGCAGACGAAGAATGTCGGATTCAGATACCAGCTTTGAGCGCGCAGCAGCGCATCGTGTTCGAGTGCCCCCACCCGCGCCCACGGATACAGCCAGCGCATTCCCATCAGGATCGGAACCACCAGCACCGCCTGCAGCGGCAGCGCGCGCGCCGCCGCCAGCAACGGCGGCCGCAGCCATGTACCCCAGCTCCCGCCGGTCAGTCCATGCACCAGCAGTACCGCCAGACTGCCGATCGACAGGCCGGTGAAGAATAGGAACGCGAACAGGTACGACAGCAGCGCCTGCTCCGGGGCTTTGCGTCCGATCGCAAGACAGGCCAGCAGCGACAGCACCCCTATCGAGGTGGCGACCCAGCGGATGCCATGCGCTTTGGCGCGGGCGCTCATGGTTCAGCTGCTTGCAGTCGTGCGGTGTCGTCGGCATTCAGCAGTGCCGCGGGCGCGTGCTGGCTGAGCTGCAGCGCGCGAATGTAGGCAATGATCGCCCAACGATCGGCAGGTGCGATGCGATCCGCGTACGGATACATCACCCCATAGCCCTCGGTGATGGTCTGATAGAAGACACTGTCGGGCGCGGCGCGCAAAGCTTCGGTGTGAAAGCTCGGTGGCGCCGGAAATCCGCGGCGTGCGACCACACCGTCGCCGTGACCGGCGCGGCCGTGACACGGAGCGCAGTAGATGTCAAATCGCTCGCGGCCACGCGCCAGCAGTCCGGCCGTCACGATGGGTGAGGCCGCGACCTGGGCCACCTCCGATGCGCCGGACGATACTCGCGGCACCGTGCCCGGTAGCTGCGGCCGCGATGAGTTACCGTCGGAGAACAAAGTCGATGGCGCCAGCGGCAAGTACTTCGGTTGCTCGTACATCTGATGCATACCGCGCTCGCAGCCGCCACCACTAAAGCTCAGACCCATGAGGATCAGCAACCGTGTCTTCATGAGCTCGTACTCGGCACGTCGGTGATCGACAGCGGCGACAAGGTCGAGAGAATGGCGCGCGCCTGCTGATTGCTGCCCTGACGGCGCGAACTGCGCAGTACCAGGAAGAAGCGATCGTTGGTGGCGCGCTCGAACGCCGCGACGTTGAACAGCGGATGATGCAGGCGCGGTAGGCCGGTACTGACCAGCAGAGCCACGATGCCCAGCAGCGCCGCGCCCAGCAGGGTCATCTCGGCTGCCGGAGGTAGGAAGGCCTGCCAGCTGTCGACCGGCCGGCCGCCGACATTGAATGGGTAATCCACCGCCGCCGAGTACCACTCGAGAAGGAACGTGCCGATGCCGCCGCCAAGAGCGCCCAGTAGCATCAGCAGCGGGATGCGGTCGCGATCGCCAAGCGCCTCGGCCAGACCGTCGATCGGAAATGGCGAGTAGGCCTCGAGCGCGCACCCCGGTAACTCAGCCCGCAGCTGTGTCGCCGCGCGCATGAGCTGGTCGGCACTGGAGAATTCCGCCAGCACGCCGTAGCTGCGCGCCGCGCTCATGGTCCCCGCTCCGCAATCGGCAGCCCGGTGTCGGTGCGCGCGTGCAGCAGCCGGCGCAGCTCGAACATCGACAGTACCGGCGCCAGCCGCACGAACAGCAGGTACAGCATCAGGAAAAGGCCGAGCGACCCGACCAGGAAGGCGATGTCCCAGAAGGTCGGATAGAACATCCCCCATGCGGACGGCAGGTAGTCGCGGTATAGACTGGTGACGATCAGCATGAAGCGCTCCAGCCACATGCCGATCAGCACCCCCAGGCTGATGACAAACAGAGCTGCCGGGCTGGCGCGCACACGCGCCGACCACAGCAGCTGTATCTGCAGCACGTTGAACAGCATCGTGCTCCAGAACACCCAGGCATAGGCGCCGAACAGGCGATTGAAGGTCACCGCCAGCTCGTAGCGATCCATGCTGTAGAAGGCGTTGAAGATCTCGGCGGCGTAGCTGTAATCCACGACCAACCCCACCGCCAGCATCATCTTGGCCATGT
>DASXYW010000058.1:0-9828 GCA_036502265.1 Steroidobacteraceae bacterium
GCGGGCAACAGCGATTCGTCCGCCACCGTAATCTCGGTGGAGGCGGCACGCATGAGGTCGATGACTTGGGATCGCAGCTCGTCGCGCATTGAGTCTCCGGGCAGCGCGATAGTAGGGCAGCGGCGCGACCGGGCCGAAATAGATTGCCCGGATAGCTGGTATGGGTTTTTAGCCGGTCGCGTTCTGGTCAATGACGCCCGCAGCCATGCCCCGCCCGCTACAATCGGCGGCGGAGCCACCGATGTACGCTGCGGTCTACCACGGACGAAATGATTTGCGGCTTGAGTCGGTCGCCGAGCCGGAGCCCGGCCCGGGCGACGTCAAACTGCGGGTGCATTACAACGGCATCTGCGGCAGCGACCTGCACGAGCTGTACGACGGACCGATTACCACCCGCACCACGCCGCATGAGCTAACCGGCGTGCAAAACCCGGTGATCCTGGGGCACGAGCTGTGCGGGGAGGTGGTGGCGCTGGGGCCGGATGTTGCCGACCTGTCACACGGGGATCTGGTATCGGTCGAGCCGTTCGAGACCTGTGGATGCTGCCTGTACTGCGGCAGCGGTCAGTACAACCATTGCCCGAAACTGGCGTTGCACGGCTACAACCGCCCCGGCGGCCTGGCCGAATACACCGTGATCAAGCGCTCGATGGCGCATCGCCTACCGCCGGGCGTCAGTGCGCTGCAGGGTGCGCTGATCGAACCGCTGGCGATTGCCTGGCACACGGTGGAGCGGTGTCAGGTGCAGTCCGGCCAGACGGTGGCGATCCATGGCGCCGGGCCGATCGGCGTTGGCGTGTATCTGACACTGCGCCGGCGTGGCATTGACACGATCATCGTCGATCCCTCGCCGCAACGCCGTGCGGTTCTGGCCGCGCTCGGGGCTCGCGCGCTGCTCGATCCGGCGGACGGCGAGGTCGTGAGCGCGATTCGGGATCTGACCGGCGGACACGGCGCCCACGCCTCGGTGGACGCCGCCGGTGTGCCGGCGTCCTTTGAAGCCATGCTGCATGGCACGCGCGTCAATGGCACCGCGGTCGTGGTGGCGATCCATCACCAGCCGGTAGTGATACCGCCGTTCGATCTGCTCATGCCGGAGGTGCGCCTTACCGGCGTGGCGCTGTCGGTGAACGCGTTTCCCAGCGTGCTCGATGCGACGGCGCGCGGCGACTACCCGCTCGAGGGCTGGGTCGAGACGATCCCGTTTGAGGGCCTGATCGAGCGCGGATTCGAGCGTCTGCGTCGGCAGCAGGGCATCAAGATTCTGGTGACAGTGCGCGATGCGGCGAACCACGGAGCGACGATGTGAAGATCGACCAGTTATTCAAAGTCGACGGCTACGGAGTGGTCGTGACTGGCGGGGCCAGCGGGCTGGGCCTGGCCTACGCCGAGGCGCTGGCGGAGAACGGCGCAGGAGTCACCATCCTGGACGTCGATGGCGCGCGCATCGCCGCCGAGACCCGCCGCCTGGCCGAGCTGGGCTACGAGGTGCGCGGTGAGGTGCTGGACGTGCGCGATCACGCCGCGCTTGATCGCGCGTTCGATTCCGCGGTCGCGGTCCACGGCCGGCTCGACGTGGTGTTTGCCAATGCCGGAGTGGATTCCGGTCCCGGTTTCATGGCAGCGTGGGTCGGCGTCGATCGGCTGCGCAATGCCGAAGGCGCGCTCGAGAACTATCTGGACGATCGCTGGCAGCGCGTCATCGACGTCAATCTTACCGGCATCTTCGCCACTCTGCGTGCCGGGGCGCGCCTGATGAAACCACAACGCAGCGGGCGCCTGATCGTGACGTCGTCGGTTGCCTCGTTCCAGTGCGAACCGGCGATTGGCAGCGCCTACATGAGCGCCAAGGCCGGCGTGACCCACCTGATGCATTGCGTGGCGCAGGAACTCGCCGCCTACAACATCACCGTCAACTCGATCGCTCCGGGGTGGTTCGTGACCAACATCGGCGGCGGCCACGCCAAGGATCCGGCGGCGCAGTCCGAAATGGCCAAGGAAATTCCCATGCACCGCGTCGGCTTTCCGGATGACATCAAGGGACTGGCGCTGTTCCTGGCCTCACCCGCCTCGGCCTACGTGACCGGTCAGCAGATCTCGATCGATGGCGGTTGGGTGCTTCGGGCGCCGGACTGAAACGCCCTACGGGCGCACCACGCACACCTCCACCAGCGTCGGTTGCGCGGCGCTGAAAGCGGCGCGCAGTGCGGCATCGAGCTCTTCGTGACGCTCGACTCGCCGCGCCGCGACCCCCTGACTGCGCGCCAGGCCGCAGTAGTCCAGGTGCGGCAATTGCGTACCGGGCAAATGGCTGAGCTGAAAATGTTCGCCGAACTCGACCAGTGCCTGATAGCTGTGATTGTTGACGATGATGAATGTCATCGGCACAGCAAGCTCAGCGGCGCTCCATAGCCCTTGAATCGAGTACATGCTCGAGCCGTCGCCGATCAGAGCGATAACGCGGCGCTCGGGCCGGGCAAGTGCGACCCCGACGGCAGCCGGCAATCCATGCCCCAGACCGCCGCTGGCACAGGTGTAAAAGCTGTCGGCTGCCAGCATTGGCAGATGATCCTGCATCGCCTGGCGGCTGCTGGGCGCCTCCTCGACGATGATCGAATCGGCCGGCCGCAGCTCGGCGATCCGATGCATGAGCCAGGCTTCGGTGAGCGCGCCCGCGGATGGCGTGGCAGCGCGGCGCGCTTCGCTTGGAGTTTGGCGCGACGTGGGCGCCGAACGTGCCAGCAACGCCGCTACGCCGAGCCGAACGCCGCCGACGATCGACGTGCCGACCGGTGCCCAGGCGGCGGCGCCCGGATCATCCGTCAGCTGAATCAGCGTGGCATCGATCGGAATGTGAGGGCCGTGGCCCTCGACGTGGTAGGTGAACACGGGGGCGCCGAGCACCAGGATCAGGTCGGCGCCCTGCAGTCGCGCGACGATCGAGGCCCGATCCGGCGGCAGGAAGCCGGCAAACAGCCGATGCCGCTCCGGAAAGCTGTTGCGCGAGGAGCGCGGGCTCGCCCAGACCGGGGCCTGGTGACGCTCGGCCAGCGCGATGGTCTCAGTCCAGGCCCCATCGCGCGACAGCGCGGGCCCGACCACAATCACCGGGCGACGCGCCGCGTTCAGGGCAGAGGCGGCGCTTTCCAGCAGGGCCGGGTCGGGCGCCTGCGCACGACTGACCTCGCGCGGCGCCAGCGCCAGCGCGCTGCGATCCCAGTCATCCACCGGAATCGATACAAAGGTCGGTCCGCGCGGGGTTTGCATTGCGGTGTAGTAGGCGCGCGCCAGCGCGGCCGGCACGTCCTCGGGGCGCGCCGGCTCGCAGCTCCATTTGACGTACGGCTTGGGCAGATTGGCCGCCTGCTCCGAGTAGAGGAACGGCTCGAACGGCAGGATCGAGCGCGCCTGCTGGCCCGCCGTGATCAGCAGCGGCGACTGGTTGCGAAACGCGGTGAAGATGCTGCCCAGGGCATGCCCGACGCCGATGGCCGAATGCAGATTGACCAGCGCTGCGCGGCCACTTGCCTGGGCATAACCATCCGCGATCGCGACCACGACCGATTCCTGCAGTCCGAGCACGTAGCGAAAATCCGCAGGGAAATCGCGAAACATCGGCAACTCGGTCGAACCTGGATTGCCGAACACCGTGCTCAGGCCGAACGAGCGCAGCAGCGCAAAGCTGGCCTCGCGAACGGTCAGACGCGTCGGATCGGCAGCGACACGCGCCATCAGAGCAGGTCAGATCCGGATGACGACCTTGCCGAAATGCGCGCCGCGCTCGAGATGGCGATAGGCTTCGGGTGCCTCATCGAATGTGAATACGCGATCGATGACCGGTTCGAGTGTAGCGGATGCAATCGCCGCATTCATCTGCTCGAACATCAGTCGCGAGCCGACGAAAACGCCGTGCAGGCTGGCGTACTTCATCATCAGCGCGAATGGATTGGCGTCGGTGGAGACTCCGGTCAGCACGCCGATCAGGGCGACCTTACCACCCATGCCGACGCTCTGGAAGGAGCGGCCAAGCGTGCCGCCGCCGCCCACTTCCACGACTAGGTCCGCGCCGCGACCGTCGGTGAGGCGCAGGACCTCCTGGTCCCAGTTCGGCGTGCTGAGATAGTTGATGCAGACGGCCGCACCCAGCGCGCGTGCGCGCTGCAATTTGTCATCACTGGAGGAGGTCACCACCACGCGCGCGCCGGCCAGGCGCGCAAACTGCAGGGCGAAGATCGACACGCCGCCAGTGCCCAGTACCAGTACCGTGTGACCCGGTCGTGTCCTGCCAATGGTCTCGACGGCGTGCCATGCGGTAACACCGGCGCACGGCAGCGTCGCGCCGCCTTCGAACGTCAGGTGCGGCGGAAGAACCACCGCATCCTGCTCGTGGAATACGCTCAGATCGGACAGCACGCCATCGGCGGGTGGAGCCCCGAGCGCGGCGCGCGGGCCTGGCGCCGGCATGCCGGCGATCCACTGGCGAAAGAACGTGCCGGCGATGCGGTCGCCGACCCGAAAGCGCGTGACGCCGGCGCCGATCGCGACCACTTCCCCAGCGCCATCCGACAGTGGCACGACCTTGTCCTTGATCGGGCCGCCGGCATAACGGCCCAGCGCAATCGCCAGGTCGCGAAAATTCAGCGAGGCCGCCTTCATGCGCACCAGTATCTGACCTGGGCCGGTCTGCGGGTCGGGTCGTTCGCTGCGCCGGAGACCATCCAGACTGGTGCTGCCGGAAGCTATTTCGTAGGCGCGCATTAACATTCTCCCGTTTGACAGCGGAATTTCAGCCTGACTGCCGCGTGCGGCACTCGACTGTAGGGGAACCGGCGCTGTATTCCCAGCGAAGTGCCGGCTGCTGCCACGCCGCAGCGCGACCAGTATGCTATGACGCGCTATGACCGACCGCATCGCAGCCGAAGCTATCCGCTGGTTTGGCGACATTGGCCTTACCGATCGCGCGACCGTCGGCGGCAAAGGCGCGAGCCTGGGCGAGCTGACACGTGCTGGTATCGATGTGCCACCCGGTTTTGTCGTCACCACGGTGGCGTTCGAGGCGGCGCTGACGGCGATCGACCCTGCTGGCAGCCTCCGCCGCCGCATCGAACAGCTCGATCCAGACAATCTCGAAGCCATGACGCAGGTGGCTGACGCCACGCGTGCGCTGTTCCTGAAGGCGGCGCTGCCCGCTAGCGTGACCGACGCTGTCCGAGGCGCGCACGCCCAGTTGGCCGCCCACGAGGTGGCGGTGCGCTCCAGCGCCACCAGTGAGGACAGCGCCGATGCCAGTTTCGCCGGACTGCAGGATACGCAGCTCTGCGTCGCCGGCGTCGAGCCGGTGCTGTCGGCGCTGCGCTCTTGCTGGGCCAGTCTCTACAGCCGTGAGTCGGTCAGCTACCGCCTGCGGCTCAATCTGCCCGAGCGCCAGGTCGCCATGGGGGTGGTCATACAGAGCATGCTCGCCTCAGGCAGTTCGGGCGTGATGTTCACGCGCAGCCCGCTAACTGGCGACCGCTCGGTGATCGTGATCGAAGCCAGCTTTGGACTGGGCTCGGCGATCGTGAGCGGCGAGGTCACGCCCGACAAATACGTGATCAATAAGGTCACCGGTGAGATTGTCGCGCGCACCGTCTCAGACAAGGCAGTGCGGCACGTGGCGGCCGGGGGCTCGGGCGCCGGCGGCGTGAGGGTTCAAACGGTAGCCGAGGACCAACGGACGTTGCCGAGCGT
Organism: Steroidobacteraceae bacterium; assembly: GCA_036502265.1. Taxonomy (GTDB): domain Bacteria; phylum Pseudomonadota; class Gammaproteobacteria; order Steroidobacterales; family Steroidobacteraceae; genus FEN-1191. The sequence continues at coordinate 5,731 of DASXYW010000058.1, forward strand.
GAGCGATGCGCAGCTGCGCGAGCTTGCGATGCTCGGCAAGCGCGTCGAGCGTCACTACGGGACGCCGCAGGATATCGAATGGGCCATCGCCGCCGGGGCCGGTGGCGCCGAGCGCGTCTATCTGCTGCAAAGCCGGCCCGAGACGGTCTGGTCGCGACGCGAGGCCCAACCGATCGCACGACCGGCTGCACGCGCCTACGATCACGTGTTGGCAACGCTTTACAAGGGCGATCGCTAAACGATGCTCACGCACGAGGACATTGAAGAGATATTGCGGCTGCTCGATGCAACGCCAGTGGATGAGCTCGAGCTGGAGACCGAACACTTCAAGCTGATTTTGCGGCGCTCGGCCTCCGAGCGCGGCGGCTGGACGCAGGAGCACGAGACCCGCGGCGAGCCGCGCGTGCTGGCAGCGGCCGCCGAAGCGAGCAGCGCGCAGAGCGCGCCGGCGCCGTCAGCCCCCGCGGTGGCCGGTGCGCTCGAAGTGCGCGCGCCGCTGCTGGGGACCTTTTACCGCTCACCCAAGCCGGGTGTGGCCCCCTTCGTCGCGGTCGGAACCCGCGTCGGAACGAACACCGTGGTGGCTATCATCGAGACCATGAAGCTGATGAATTCGGTGTATGCGGGCGTCGATGGCCAGGTCATCGAGATCTGCGTCGCCGATGGCACCGCGGTCGAGCGCGATCAGGTGCTGATGCGGCTGGCACCGCCCAAGTCATGAAGATCGCGCGCCTGTTCGTGGCCAACCGCGGTGAGATCGCGCTGCGGATCCTGCGCTGCGCGCAGCAGCTGGGTATCGAAACGGTACTGGGAGCATCGGATGCGGATCTGGATTCGGTGCCGGCACGCGTGGCCGATCACTGCGTGCGGATCGGAGCGGGCCCGGCCGCGCGCAGCTACCTGAATCTCGACGCAGTGGTGGCGGCCGCGCGCTCCGTGCACGCCGATGCCCTGCACCCGGGCTACGGTTTTCTATCGGAGAACGCGGCCCTGGCGCGGGCCTGCGATGCCGCCGGGATCGTATTCGTCGGTCCGGCGGCGGCCACGCTGGAAGCGGTCGGAGACAAGCTTGCGGCCCGAGAGCACGCCGCGGCTTCCGCTGTGCCGGTGGTGCCGGGCGCTGCGGTGCATTCACTGGCCGAGTGCGAAGCGCTGATTGCGACGCTCGGCTATCCGGTGCTCATCAAGGCGGTGGGCGGCGGGGGCGGTCGCGGTTTGAGGCGCGTGGAAGCGGCTGCACAGCTGGCTGCGCAGCTGGAGCTGGCGACGGCCGAAGCGCAAGCGGCCTTTGGCGATGGCCGCGTCTACGTGGAACGCTTTGTGACCGCCGGCCGTCACATCGAAGTGCAGTTACTGGGCGACGGGCGCGACGTGGTGCAGCTGGGTACTCGCGATTGCTCGGTACAGCGGCGCTATCAGAAGCTGATTGAGGAGGCGCCGGCCCCGGCTTTGAGTGCGGCGCTGAGTGAACGCATCACGGGCGCCGCGCTGGCGCTGGGCCGGGCGCTGCACTACCGGGGCGCCGGCACAGTCGAGTTTCTGCTGGACGCCGCCCGCGGCGAGTTCTATTTCCTCGAGGTCAATGCGCGCATTCAGGTGGAGCATCCAGTGACCGAGATGATCACCGGCGTCGATCTGATCGCCGAACAGCTGGCGATTGCCGCCGGTGTGCCGCTGCGCGTGCGACAGGAGCAGATCACGTCGTGCGGCCACGCGCTCGAGTGCCGTGTCAATGCCGAGGACGTCGAGCACGACATGCGCCCGAGTCCCGGGCGCGTCACCCGTGCGGTGTTTCCGGCCGGTGCCGGTGTGCGGGTCGATACGCATATCGAGATCGGATCCGCGGTACCGCCGTTCTACGACTCGCTGCTGGCCAAGATCATCGTGCACGCGGCCGATCGCGGCACGGCGCTCGAACGCATGGCCGAGAGTCTGGCGGCCTGCCAGCTGGCCGGCGTCGCCGTCAATGTGCCGCTGCACCGGCGTATCCTGGCCGATGCCGAGTTTCGCCGCGGCGCGGTCGATACCGGTTATCTGACGCGGCTGCGCGCGGCGGCCTGAAGGGGAAGGCGATGGCGCGAATCAAACTGGTGGATGTGGCATTGCGCGACGGCAATCAGAGTCTGTGGGGCGCAACCGGGCTGGCCACCGCCCACTGCCTTCAGGTTGCGCCGCTGCTGGATCGCATCGGATTGCACGCGCTGGATTTCACCTCCAGCACGCACATGGGAATCGCGGTGCGCTACTTTCGCGAGGACCCGTGGGAGCGCATCCGGCTGATGCACGCGGCTATGCCCACGACCCCGCTGCAGTTCATCACCACCGGGTTCCGTTTCATTGCCTGGGAGACCGCCGATCCGGACTTCATGCAGCTCGCGTTTCGGCGCCTGGTTGCAGCCGGCATGGCACGCTATGCGGTAATCGACCCGATGCACGACATGGATTCACTGCTCGCCTGCGCGCGCATGATCCATCGCGAGGGCGGCAGCGAGGTCGTGGCTGGGCTGGTGTTCACGATCAGCGCGATTCACGACGACGCGTTCTACGCCGAATGTGCGCGCCGCCTGGCGGCCTCCCCGGACGTGGATCGTATCTACATCAAGGATCCCGCCGGGCTACTCAATCCGGAGCGGGCCCAGACCCTGATTCCGGCCGTGCGGGCCGCCATCGGCACCCGACCGCTCGAAATCCACTCCCATTGCACCATCGGGTTGGGCGGCCTGACCTGCCTGACTGCCGCCAGTCTGGGAGTGGACACCGTCCATGTCGCGGTCGATCCCCTGGGAAGTGGTACCTCGCTGCCTCCCGCGCTGCGAACCGTGGCCAATCTGCGCGAGCTGGGTCATACGGTCGATATCGACGATCGGGCGTTGGCGGCCGCCAGCCGCTACCTGACGCAGTTGGCTCGCGCCGAAGGTCTGCCCGCCGGCAAACCGCAGGAATTCGACGCCGCGTTCCTGCGGCATCAGATCCCCGGCGGTGTGATGACCACCATGCAGCGCCAGCTGGCCGAACTCAATCTGCAGGATCGCTGGCCGGCGGTGATCAAGGAGGCCGAGCGCGTGCGCGCCGAGCTTGGCTATCCCATCATGGTGACGCCATTTCCGCAGATCGTGTGCGCCCAAGCAGTATTTAACGTCATCGGCACTGAGCGCTACGGCAATGTGCCGGATGAAGTAGTGCGCTACGTGCTCGGACGCTTTGGCCGGCCTACACGCCCGATCGACGAGAATGTTCGCGACCGCATCATGAGTCGGCCGCGCACCGCGGAGCTGGCCAAGGAGCCACCGGCGCCGTCGCTGGCCGAACTGCGTCGCCGTTTCGGCCCGCGCGTGAGCGACGAGGAACTGCTGTTACGCGCGGTGATGCCCGCGGCGCAGGTGGATGCCATGCTCAAGGCCGGACCTGCCCGGCGGCACTACAACCCGCAATTGGCTCCGGTGCTGTCGCTGCTACGCGCACTACCTGGGCGCAACGTTCCGGCGGAGCTGGTGGTCGACAAGCCCGGAGTGCGCTTGACACTGCGGCGGCGCGCGGCGGCTGGCGCCGAATGAGTGGCCCTGCCTGCTAGCGCGCTCTGCCCGGCGGCGGTCCCGGGATATTCAGTTCGATCTTGACGCCGTTCGGATCACAGAAGAACAACTGCCGCAAACCGACGTTGGGAACCAGATTCTCGGCCGGCAGGACGCCGTGCGCCTGCAGGCGCGCCTTGACCGCATCGTAGTCGGTGGCGTTGAAGGCGATGTGATCGACCGGCCCGGTGCCGGGGGCTCGGGTCGAGATCGCAATCCCGGTTTGCCGGGCGTGCGCCTGGTAGCTGCGCCAGTCGGCGATGTGAATGCACGGCACATCGCCCAGGTACACCCAATACCCGGTGAACTGCAGCGGCGGGCGCGGGCCCGGTCGCAGGCCAAGTACGTTGCAATAGAAATCGCGGGTCGCATCGATGTCGTCGGTCAGGACCAGAAAGTGCTCCATCTGGGTCAGCGGCATGGCAGCACCCTACATATCAGCGCGGGAACTGCGCCCGCGTGGTGCTCGCCGAGCGCTGCGCGACGCGCTCAAGTGGCCAGTTGCGCATCTCGGCATTGAGCACCT
>DASXYW010000059.1:0-40843 GCA_036502265.1 Steroidobacteraceae bacterium
TCTTCTACGCCGGCATGGTGCGAAAGAAGAACGTGCTGGCCACCTTGATGCAAAGCTTTGCCATCACCTGCCTGGTGTCGATCCTGTGGTGGGTGGTGGGCTACTCATTGGCCTTCACCCCCGGCTCCACCCCCTATCTGGGGGGCCTGTCGCGGGCCTTCTTTAATGGGATGGTGTTCCTGCACGATGACTCCAAGCTCTCGGTCTCGCACCTGGGGTTGACCATCCCGGAGAGCGTGTATGCGATGTTTCAGGGCACCTTTGCCATCATTACCCCGGCCCTTATTTGCGGCTCCTTTGCCGAGCGCATGAAGTTCTCGGCCCTGATGTGGTTCATGGGGCTGTGGCTGCTCCTGGTGTACTGCCCGGTGGCGCACTGGATGTGGGAGCCCTCGGGCTGGTTTGCGGCCACCCAGCTGGACTTTGCCGGGGGCACCGTGGTGCACATCAATGCCGGGATTGCAGGCCTGGCCACCGCGCTGATGCTGGGTAAGCGCCAGGGATTAGGCAAGGAGGTCATGGCCCCCCATAACCTCACCCTGACCGTGATCGGGGCCTCGCTCCTGTGGGTGGGCTGGTTTGGCTTTAATGCAGGCTCCGCGGTGGCCTCGGACGGGCGGGCCGGCATGGCCTTTGCCGTCACGCACCTGGCCACCGCGGCGGCGGCTTTGTCCTGGATGTTCACCGAGTGGCTCATCAAGGGTAAGCCCAGTGTGCTGGGCATTGCCTCCGGAGCGGTGGCAGGCCTTGTGGCCATCACCCCGGCCTCGGGCTTTGTGGACCCCAACGCCTCGGTGCTCATCGGGGTAGTGGCCGGCATCATCTGCTTTATCGCCTCCACTTCGGTCAAGCGCGCCTTTGGCTATGACGACTCGCTGGATGCCTTCGGGGTGCACGGCATCGGCGGGATCATCGGGGCGCTGCTGACCGGAGCCCTGGTGAGTAAGGCCATCAGCGGGGCCACGGGCAGCGTGCTGCTACAGCTCAAGGGCGTCACCGCAACGCTGCTGTGGAGCTTTGGGGTGAGCCTGATCCTCTTAAAGCTCATCGACCTGATCATCGGCATCCGCGTCAGCTCGGATGATGAGCGCGAGGGCCTGGATATCTCGCAGCACGGCGAAAGCATCGAATAATCATTGGGAGAAATCATCCATGAAACTCATAACCAGCATAATCAAGCCGTTCAAATTGGATGACGTGCGCGCGGCGTTGGCCGAACTTGGGGTCTCGGGCATGACGGTGACTGAAGTGAAGGGCTTTGGCCGTCAGCGCGGTCACACCGAGTTGTATCGTGGCGCTGAATACACGGTCGACTTCGTGCCCAAGTCGCGCATCGAGGTGGCGGTGCGCTCCGATCTGGTGGATCGCGTCGTTGACGCGATCGTCGCGGCAGCGAAAACCGGCAAGGTCGGCGACGGCAAGATCTTCATCAGCGACGTGGATCGGGTGGTACGCATCCGCACCGGCGAGACCGACGACGCCGCGCTCTAGCTGAGCGGCCGATGATCATCAGGTCGTGCAGCGGCCGGTGCACAGGCGCCGGCGGCTCGCACGGCCTGACGCTGTAGCGCACCGCCGCGCGATTGCGCTGTAAGATATGAGCGTCGGGGCGACTGGCGCATCCATGTGGCGATTTCTCCAACGGCTTGGCTACCGATGGTCCGGAGCGCGCATGAGCGGTGACGCGATCGAGCACGTCATCGTACTGATGCTGGAGAATCGCTCGTTCGATCACATCCTGGCGGCGTGCCCGAAGATCAAGTCAATGAGATTGCCCGCCGGCACGAATGAATACGATGGCAAGACCTACCGGCAGCAACCCGGCGCCGCGCGCCAGCTCGAACAGGATCCGGTGCACGAAACGCCGGACGTTCTGGTGCAGCTCAAGGGCAACGGTAGCATCGCCCAGAACGGTGGTTTCGTACTCGACTACGCGCACCACTATCCCGCGCTCGCCGATCCCGGCGAGGTGATGAAATATCACGACTTCGGAGCGCTACCAGCGATTCATCAGCTTGCGGAAGCATTTACGGTGTGCGATCACTGGCACGCCTCGGTGCCGGGGCCGACCTGGGTGAATCGCCTGTTCGCCCTGAGCGGTACCAGCCTCGGCCGGGTCAAGATGCCGCACGGAATCCTGAATCTGAACCTGCATTGGTATGACCAGCCGACCCTGTTCGACCGCCTGAACGAGAAGAATCGCGATTGGCGCGTGTACTACGGCGACACGCCGCTGTCGTTCCTGTTCGTGCATCAGTGGTCGCCGGAAAACGCCGTGCGCCACCATCACATGATGGCGTTCTACCAGGACGCGGCAGGAGATCCGGCGAAGTTTCCGAGTTTTGCCTTCATCGAGCCGGCCTACCTACAGCCGGGCGCCAACGACGCTCATCCGCCGCACGACATCATCGAAAGTGACCTGCTGGTTGCCAGCGTCTACAACGCACTGCGCGCCAACAGCGCGTTGTGGAATTCGACGTTGCTGATTGTGTTGTTCGACGAACACGGAGGGTTCTACGACCCGGTGCCGCCCCCGCCGGCGCTGCCGCCGGATCATCATGCGGAGGAATACACCTTCAATCGGCTAGGCGTTCGGGTGCCGGCACTGCTGATCTCACCGCTGGTCGATAACGGAGTGTTTTCGGAGACGCTGGACCATACCAGTCTGCTGCGCTATCTGCAGGTCAAATGGTCGCTGGGCGAGCTGGGCGCCCGCACCGCGCAGGCTCGGACTTTTGCCTCGGTACTTGACCAGCGCAGGGCGGTACGAACCGATACGCCGGAGCACGTGACCTCGACGCAGACCAGCGCGGCGAAGCCCGCACCTCAGGTTGAAGCACTGACCGAGCATCAGGCGGCCATCGTGGCGATGTCGCAGAACCTGGAGTCGATGGGGGATGAAGATCCCGCCGTGGTGGCTGCCCGCAGCCGCCACGTTCTCACCGGGCCGCAAAGTCAGATCGATGCCGCGGTCGATCGCATCGACAGTTTCCTCGCTCGTCAGAAGGCGAAATTCGGCGGCTGACGCTACCTGGCGCAGCCGCGCCAGCGGCTCGCGTCACTTCTCCTTGCTCTGGTCGTACCACACCACTTCGATGTTGTGGCCATCCGCGTCGTGCACGAAGGCCGCGTAGTAGCCCGGCGAGTAGTCGCGGTAACCGGGGCCGCCGTTGTCCTTGGCACCGGCGGCCAGGGCCTCCGTGTAAAAGGCCTCGACCTGGTTCTTGTCTCTGGCCTCGAACGCCAGATGCCTGGGCGCGACATTCGACTCTTTCTGGATCCAGAAGTCGGTGTTTTTGCCATCGTTGAATCCGGCCGCAGTGCCGAACTCCATATTGTTACTGTAGCCAAGCGGTGCGAGCGCCTTGCTGTAGAAGCCCTTGGCGGACTGGTAATTGCTGACCGGAAGCGATGTGTGGGCGATCATCGATATTCTCCTGAATTGCGCACAGGCAAGAGCGCAAACCTAGCACCGCAGCGGCGTCGAGGCGATCAGCGGGGACGAAAAAGATTGCCGAGCGGGGCCGTGAGTTCGCGGCGGCGCTCGATGCGAAACCAGCCCCAACTGCTCAGCGTCATGGCTCCAACGCCAGGAACACCGCGCTTGGCACATTCAGGGTGCCGCCGCCGTCACTCACTGTGCACACTCCCAGGGAACCGTCTTGGTTGATGGGACAGATGGAGACTGTGTTGTTGCCGCTATTGGGAACGTAAGCGATCGCCATTGAGCTGATAAATAGCCCGATCTCCGTGTTCGCGGAGAAATTGAAGGTGCCGTTGCCTTCGGTGATAGTGCAACTGCCGAAGCTGCCATCAGGGTTTACCGGACAGACGGAGACGAAGTTGCTGATGGGACCGCTGTTGCCGCCGTTGCCGATGTAGGCGATGGTTCCCGGTACGTTGAAACTGATCCCCTGCGGGGCGAGAAATCCGGGATTGGGAGCAGCGCCCGATCCCGAAGCGGTTGTGCAGGCAGTCAAGGAGCCATTGCTGCCGACGATGTTGCAGAGGGTCATCGACAGCTGATTGGCGACGCCGGACGAATAAAGATGCGTGCCGTCGGCGGGATTGATACCTATCATTTCAGGGTAGGCAAACAGGCCAGCCATAGTGCCGGAACTTGCACAGACGGCGAGCGAACCATCGATCCTGAGCGGACAAACGGATACCGATCCGTCGGCATTGCCAGTGCCAAAATTGGAAGCGTACAGGGTGTCGCCGGACGGATTGAGGGTCACTCCGGTCAGCTGCGCAAACGTGGCATCGCTGAGTACGATGCAGCTGCCAAAGAGTCCGTTGCTTTCAATCGCGCAGGCGGATATGTCGTTGCTGCCAAAATTGGCTACATAGGCGATCGTTGCGGTCGGATTGACGGTGATGGCGAGCGGACCATTGAAAGTTCCGTTGCCGCTGGAGACCGAGCAGCTGTTGAGCGAGCCATCCGGCTGGTGCACCCCACAGATCGAGACCGTGTCGCTTCCAGCGTTGACGATGTAGGCAATGGCTGCAGCACCGCCACTGCTGCTGCCGCTACCACTACCGCTGCTCGAACTACCGCTGCTGGAACTGCTACTACTGGAACTGCTACTACCGCTGGAGCTACCGCCGCTGCTGCTGCTCGTGCTGCTGCCGCTGGCGCCATTGGGGTGGTCGCTGGAGCACCCAGGAAGAGCTGTCACCGCGACAGCCAGGATGACTATCGCCATCATGGCGCCAGCCGGCGGGTAGTCTTTGGTCACGTGCGATGCTCTGAGCGAGAGGTGCGCACCAGAATACGCCGCGACGCATCGCGCAATAGCTCTGGAACTGTGATCTGTGTCGCCGGAATGCACACGCGGCGTGGCTGATCCTCGTTAGCGCGCGAGGGTCCCGGCGGTCTACCGGGACCCGTAGCATTGGTGGAGGCGGCGGGAATTGAACCCGCGTCCGCAAGCCCTAGACTTCAGGATCTACGCGCGTAGCCGCTTCATTGTTTCTCATCCGTCGCTACCCGAAGGGCAGGGAAGACGCCGGACCAGCCACGGTAACTCTTAACGAAACCACCCCGTCGCACGATGGCTCGCGGTCCTATGAGCGCGTCCCCTGATACAGTCGCATAGGCACGAGCTGGTCAGAGGTCAGCTGCGTTTAGGCAGCTAGAGCGTAGTTGTCGTCGTTGGCAACTAAGTTTGCAGCAGTGTTTAACGAGGGCCACTGCACCTCGGCACGCCCCTGAAGGTTCGCAACCCACGTCGAAACCGGTCGCCCCCCTCCGAGAGAATGTCGATTATAGCATCCGCGCCGCCACGGCCGCGCTGACCCGGGCGGGACTTGACGCCGGTCTCATATAATCCGGCCGATGTATCAGGCTGCCCCCGACCGCTATCAGCGGATTCCATACGCGCGCTGCGGCCGCAGCGGTTTGCAGCTGCCGCGCATCTGCCTGGGTCTGTGGCAGAACTTCGGCGGCAGCGTGCCCGACGAACGCGCCCGTGAGATGGTGCTGCGCTCATTCGACGCTGGCATTACGCATTTCGATCTGGCCAACAACTATGGGCCGCCGCCCGGCTCAGCCGAGGCTAATTTCGGCCGCATCCTGAACAGTGATCTGGGTGCGCACCGCGATGAGCTCATCATCTCGACCAAGGCCGGCTATCTGATGTGGCCGGGCCCCTACGGCGAATGGGGTTCGCGAAAATATCTGCTGGCGAGCCTGGATCAGAGCCTGAAGCGCATGAAGCTGGATTACGTGGATATCTTTTATTCGCATCGGCATGACCCGGAGACGCCGTTGGAAGAAACCATGGGGGCGTTGGAAACTGCGGTGCGCAGTGGCCGAGCGCTGTATGTCGGCATTTCGTCGTACGGCCCCAAGAAGACACGCGAAGCCACGGCGCTGCTGCGCGAGCTCAAGGTGCCATTCATCATTCACCAATCCTCCTATTCCATGCTCAATCGCTGGGTCGAGCATGGCTTATTGGATCTGCTGCAGCATGCGGGCATCGGCTGCATTGCGTTTTCGCCGCTGGCCCAGGGGCTGCTGACCTCCAAATATTTGCGCGCGATTCCCGACGACTCGCGCGCCCGCCAGGACGACTCGTTTCGCAAAACGATGCTCAGCGAGCGCAACCTCGAGCACGTGCGTGCACTGAACCAGATCGCCCGGGAGCGCGGTCAGAGTCTGGCGCAGATGGCCATCGCCTGGGTGCTGCGGCAGCCGGCGATCACCAGTGCCCTGATCGGGGCCAGTAGTTGGCCACAGATCGAAGAGTGTTTGGGCTCTCTGAAGAACCCGCGCTTCACCGCCGAGGAGCTCACGCGCATCGATCAGCATGCGGTCGACGGCGATCTGAATATCTGGGCCCAGTCGAGCCAGTCGGGTTAAAAAGCTTAGCTGGTCGGCTCAGCCCCGGCGCAGTAACCGCGCTCGATCACGCTGCCAGTCGCGTTCCTTCTCGGTCGCACGCTTGTCGTGCTGCTTCTTTCCCTTTGCTAAGCCAATCTGCAGCTTGGCGCGCCCATTCTTCCAGTACAACTCCAGTGGCACGATAGTGTAGCCACGGCGTTCGGTCGCCCCGATGAGGCGGTCGAGCTCGTTTCGATGCAGCAGCAGTTTGCGCGTTCTGACCGGATCGGCAATCTTGTGAGTCGAGGTGGTGCGCAGCGGCGACAGGTGGGCACCGATCAGGAACGCCTCGGCGTTGCGTATGTAGACGTATGCTTCCGCGAGCTGCGCGCGTCCGGCCCGCATCGACTTGACCTCCCAGCCCTCCAGAGCAAGTCCGGCCTCGATCCGGTCCTCGATAAAGTAGTCATAACGCGCGCGCCGGTTCTCGGCGATGACGCGTTCGGTCGCGGGAGCCTTCGGCATCGGGTCATTGTACAGAGCTTGATGCGCCGAGCTTGAGCAGCGTGCCAGGCTTAAGCCACACTGCATCGATGCGTGAGATGTCCCGCTCAGCGTTGGTGGCCCGTTCGCCGGCGCTTGTATACCGCCTGGTGGAGGCGGTCGAACACTATCCGGAGTTCGTTCCAGGCTGTACTGGCGCGCAGGTGTTGGAGCGAAGCGAGCACCAGACGCTGGCCCGACTGGCCGTGCGGCGCGGCCTGCTGCGCACCGAGTTCACCACGCGCAACGCGCTGGATCCAGGGCGCAGCGTGCACATGCAGCTGGTCGAAGGCCCGTTCCGGGTCCTCGATGGTCATTGGACTTTCACGCCGGTGGCCAGCAATGGCTGCCGGATCGACTTCAAATTGCGGTTCGAATTTTCGAACGCGCTCAAGGCGGTCCTGTTCGAACCATTGTTCGAAGAGACGGCTGCCTCACTGGTGCGCGCCTTCGCTGCGCGTGCCCAGAGCATGGCCGCTGGCTGATGAAACACTGTACCGTGAGCTGCGACACGCCCACCGGGGTGCTCGAATGTGAGCTCGACCTGCCCGACGACGCCACCATCGATGCGGCGATCACCGCAGCACGCGGCCGGTTGGGCGAGGACCGGGCCGATTGGGAGTGCGCCGCGACCGGCGTCTTCGGACGCGTGCAGCCACGCAGTCACGTGCCGCTGGATGGGGACCGCATCGAACTGTATCGGCCGCTGACCATCGATCCGCGCGCCAGTCGCCGGCTGCGGGCGCAGCTCGGCGCGGACAAACGCAGCTGAGCCCGCGGCGCTCAGTAGCGCGCGTTGTGCGGTTCGGGCGCGGCGACGTCCTTGGCGGCCGACGGCGAGAGCGGAGCCGTGGTGACGTTACTGTCGACTTTGGCTACCAGGTTGTTGTCGAACAGGATCACTACGTGGCCGCGCTTTGGGGTCTGCAGGCGGCGCGTCTTTAGGTAGTAGTCGTAGTCCCAGCGCGCGTCATCAAAGGCGCCGGGCACCATCGGCGTACCCAGCAGGTAGCGCACCTGGCTGTGCGTCATGCCGACCTTGACCTGGGCGATCGCGGCCGGATCCAGATAATTGCCCTGCTGAATCGGCATGCGATAGACACAGCCCGTCACGACGCAAGCGGCCAGGATTAGTGGAATAATTCTCATAGGAGCATCATAGCGTATCGTCCGAAATAGCGGCGCGAGGTGGGTCGTGGAAGGCAAAGATCTGCGCAAGGCTGGGCTCAAGGTCACCCTGCCGCGGCTGAAGATTCTCGAGATCCTCGAGCACAGCAACACGCGCCATATGTCTGCTGAGGAAATCTACAAAAAGCTGCTCGATTCGAGTGAGGACATCGGGCTCGCCACCGTTTATCGCGTGCTGACACAGTTCGAAAGCGCCGGACTGGTCAGCCGGCATCACTTCGAGGATGGCATGGCGGTATTCGAGATCAACCATGGCACTCACCATGACCATATCGTCTGCATGGACTGCGGTGCGGTAGAAGAGTTCGTGGATCCCGAGATCGAGGCGCGGCAGAACGAGATTGCCAAGCGTCTGGGGTACGTGATCGAAGAACACTCGATGGTGCTGTACGGGCGCTGCCAGCGTCCTGATTGCGCGGCGCGCAAGAACGGGCGAGTCAAGCGCTTGAGCTAACCGCGACCGCCGGCCGGGCGGGGTCGAGGCGCGCGCGGCGCGGCGCCGCCGACCTTGGTGGCGGCCGTTGCCGGCGCATCTGCCGCGGCGAGCATCTCTTTGGCGTGGGCGCGAGCGCGCGGTGTGATCTCGACACCCCCGAGCATACGCGCCAACTCGTCGACGCGTTCATCGGCGCTCAGTATCGCGACGCTGGTGCGAGTGGCACGCGCATCACTGTGCTTGGCGACCCGCAGGTGCTGGTGGGCCTGCGCGGCGACCTGCGGCAGGTGCGTCACGCACAATACCTGAGAGTGATTCCCGAGGGCTCGGAGCTCGCGTCCGACGATCTCGGCCACCGCGCCACCGATCCCGGCGTCCACTTCGTCGAACACCATGCAGCCCGCGCCAGCGCCGGCGCACGATACCTGCACGGCCAGTGACAGGCGGGACAGCTCTCCGCCGGAGGCCACCTTGGCTATGGGGCGCGGTGGCTGCCCGGGGTTGGTGCTGACGCGAAACTCGATTCGATCCAGCCCGTGCGCGGCTGGCTCGGCCGATTCGGCCGCGGCGACATCGATCAGGAACCGGCCGCCTCCCATGCCAAGCTCCTGCATTCGAGCCGATATCTCGCGCGCCAGCGCGCGCGCCGCGGCATCGCGCCTTCCTGACAGCTGCCGCGCCAGCTCCTGGTAACTGGCGGCCGCGGCCGCAAGCTGGCTGCGTACCGCACCGACGTCGGCGGCGGCGCTCTGCAGTTCATCGAGCTGCGCGGCCAGCTCGCCCTGCTTGTCGAGTAGGGCGTCGGGGGCCACGCGGTGCTTGCGCGCCAACTCTTCCAGGGCAGCGAGGCGCTGCTCGATAGTCTCGGCGCGCTGTGGATCCAGATCGAGCGCGTTCAGATACTGCCGCAACCCGTGTCCGGCATCCTTGACGCGGATTTCAGCCTCGTCGATCAGCTGACGCAGAGGCGCCAGCTGCGCATCCATCACGACCGCCTGGCGCATCGCGCCGACCGCGCGTGCGATCAGCGTATGCGCGGTGTCGCCGTCGGACTCGTACAGGCAATCGAGCGCCGCGCGCGCGGACTCGACCAGCCGGCCGCGGTTGGTGAGCCGACCGCGCTCCTCCTTCAAGGCGGCGATCTCGCCGGCCTGCAGCTGTAGCGCCTGCAGCTCGTGCAGCTGATGGCGCAGCAGATCAAGGCGCGAGCCGCGCTCACTCGCCGCGCTGTCGAGTTCGATGCTGCGATTCAGGAGCGCCAGCCAGACGCTATGGGCAGTGCGCACCCGCGCGGCCAGTGACTCCAGGCGGCCGTAGCCGTCCACCAGCTCGCGCTGCGTGGCGGCCCGCACCAGCGACTGAAATTCGTGTTGCCCGTGGATCTCGAACAGCAGAGCGGTCACGCTTGCGAGTACCTGCAGCGGCACGGACTGACCGTTAAGCCAGGCGCGGCTGCGCCCGTCAGTGCCTACTACCCGCCGCAGCAGCAGCTCGCCCGCGCTCTCAATCGAGTGCTCTTCGAGAATGTGGCGCAGTTCGCCGCCGGTCTCGCTGATGTCCACGGTGGCTGCGATGTCGGCGCGCTCGGCTCCGGCGCGTACCACGTCGGCGCCGGCTCGGCCCCCGGACAGCAGTTCCAGCGCATCGACGATGATCGACTTACCGGCTCCGGTCTCGCCGGTCAGCACGGTCAGACCGCGCTTAAGTTCGAGCTCCACCGCATCGATGATCGCGAAATCCCGAATCTGCAGCTGGCGCAGCACGATCAGCGCTCGTGGACCAGACCGCCCAGGCCCCAATGCAGCTTGGAGCGCAGTAGTCGGAAGTAGTCGTAGCCCGGCGGGTGCAGCAGCGTTATCGCGCGGCCGGCAGGCGTGATTTCCAGACGCCCGCCGGTGCGCAGCTCTCCCAACACCGTGGCATCGCAGCTGACTTGGGCGTTGGCATCGCTCTGTCCGCTCAGGCGCACCGTGATGTGCGACTCCCCCGGGATCACGATCGGCCGGTCCGACAGCGTGTGCGGACAGATCGGGGCCAGCACCAGCACGTTGAGTCGCGGCTCAACGATCGGTCCGCCGCAGGAGAGCGCGTAGGCGGTCGAGCCGGTCGCGGTGGCGACTGCCAGGCCGTCGCCACCGTGTGAGTTGACGTAGCGGCCGTCGATTTCGGTCTCGAAGTCGAGCAGGCGGCCGGTCTGCAGCCGATTGAATACCACGTCGTTGAGGGCGTAGCCCTGGGCCTCGCGACCATCGGCCGAATGCAGCCGCGCGCGCAACAGCGCGCGGCGATCGGCCTGGCACTGACCGTCAAGGATCGACTGCAGGCAGCTCACCATGTCCTGCGGCAGTACGTCAGTCAGGAAGCCAAGACGCCCGCGATTGATCCCCATCAGCGGGATGTCGTGTCCAGCCACCAGTCCCGCCGCGTGCAGCAGCGTGCCGTCGCCGCCGATGGTGACCATCAGATCGGTGCGCCCGATCAATTGCGGCAGCGGCGTGACGACAACCCCCTCCGGTGCGCTGGCGGCGGTGGCATCGTCCGGTGCCAGCACCGTGAGCTTGCGCGCCAGCATCTCCTTCACCAATGCGCCGGCGCATTCAGATACCCGCGGGTCCTGAAACTTGCCAATCAGCGCGCAGGTGCGTATCGGCTTGTGCATAGGTGTTTTGTAGCATGCCCGGCCGCGGCGGCCAACGCGGCGTCGTTTTGGTCATTTTGGAGCAATTTCGCCCGGCCGGCGCGTGCTTTAGTGACCCGGCGCACGCGCTTGACGGCGCCGGGTATGGCTGGTTAGCTCAGCGACCTTAAGTGATGGCAACTGAAAGCACAGACGAGGTCCTGAACGAGCGCGCTCAGCAGCTGCTTCGCGTACTGGTGCAAAGCTATATCCGTGACGGCCAGCCGGTCGGCTCACGCACCCTGTCGCGCGAATCGGGCCTGGCGCTCAGTTCGGCCACGGTGCGCAACGTGATGTCCGACCTGGAGGAACTGGGCTTCGTCAGCTCCCCGCACACCTCCGCCGGCCGGGTGCCGACCGATCGGGCCTACCGGTTTTTCGTCGATTCACTGCTGCGCGCGCAGCTCACCACCGATGATTTGAGCCTGGAGGAGATCCACCGCCACCTCGAGCTGCCGGCCGACAGTTCCAAAGCGCTGGTGGCGGCAGCCTCCCAGCTGCTGTCAAACATCACCCACCTGGCCGGCGTGGTGACGCTGCCGCTGGCCCATGCGGCCTTGCTCACGCAGATCGAATTCCTGTCGCTGTCCGAGAATCGCGTGCTGGTGGTCCTGGTACTCGACGACAGCGAGGTGCAGAACCGCATCGTTCAGCTCGACCGACATTACTCGGCTGAGGACCTGCGGCGCGCCGCCAGCGTGCTTAACGAGCACTTCGTCGGGCGCAGCCTGCCGCAGATCCATCAGGAACTGCTGCATCAGCTCAAGGAGACGCGCGAGACGCTCAACCAGGCGATGCTGGATGCGATATCGATGGCGCAGCACCTGTTCGAACAGGGGCACGCCTCGGAGGACATCCAGTATCTGATCGCCGGTGAGACCAACTTGATGGGCTTTGCCGGTCCGTCAAACGTCGACAAGCTCAAGCGGCTGTTCGAGGCGTTCAACGAAAAGCGTGACATTCTGCACCTGCTGGACCAGAGTCTGCGGGCCGAGGGCGTACAGATATTCATCGGCCACGAGTCGGGATACCAGATCCTTGACGACTACAGCGTGGTGACGGCGCCCTACAGCTCGGCCAAGGGTGTGGTAGGGGTACTGGGCGTGATCGGACCTACTCGCATGGCTTACGAGCGCATCATTCCGATCGTCGATCTGACCGCAAAAGTTTTGAGCTCCGCCTTGAATTCGCGCCGTTGAGCGCCATCATCGGCAAGGCGGCCCGCTGGGCCGCGAAGGTGCGCTTTAACTATAGGTTTTAGGATACTGTTTTATAAAGGGATTTGAAGTGCCAGATACCAGCCAGGAAGGGTCCCTGAGCAATGCGCAAGGAAGCGCTCCCGCCGCGGCAGGCGGTAATGCTGCGGCGCCGGCGGGCGATCCGGCCACCGAGCTCGAGGCCCTGCGCCAGGCGCTCGCCGCAGCGGAGGAAAACGCGCGCAATCAGCGCGACCTGTATCTGCGCGCCGCCGCCGAACTCGACAACGTGCGCAAGCGCGCGCAACGCGACATCGACAACGCTCACCGCTATGCCATTGAGGGACTCGCAGCCGAACTGCTGGCGGTGCGCGACGGGCTCGAGCTGGGGGTGCGTAACGGTGCCAAGGCGGACGCCAGGACGTTGCTGGACGGCCAGGAGGCCACCTTGAAGCTGCTGGACCGCGCGTTCGAGAAGTTCTCGATCAAGCAACTCGACCCGGCCAGCCAGCGCTTCGATCCCGCGCAGCACGAAGCGGTACTCATGCAGGCATCGGATGCGGCGCCGCCCAATACCGTGCTGCAGGTGGTGCAGCCGGGCTACGAACTCAAGGGCCGGTTGCTGCGACCGGCACGGGTTATCGTTGCCAAGGCGGCGGACGGCTGATTGGTTCACAGTTAACGGTTGAAATGCAAGGCATAGGTCCCAAGCTAAGGCATCATGCAACAGAACGGTTGGAGTGCGCGTCATGAGTAAGGTCATCGGCATCGATCTGGGCACGACGAACTCGTGCGTGGCGATCATGGAAGGCGGCAAGCCGCGCGTGATCGAAAACAGCGAGGGCGATCGCACCACCCCGTCCATCGTCGCCTTTACCAAGGATGACGAGGTACTGGTCGGTCAGTCGGCCAAGCGCCAGGCCGTCACCAACCCGCAGAACACCTTGTTCGCGGTCAAGCGCCTCATCGGCCGCAAGTTCAAGGACGACGTGGTCCAGAAGGACATCAAGATGGTGCCCTACAAGATCGTCGAGTCCGACAACGGCGATGCCTGGGTGTCGGTGCGTGACAAGAAGATGGCGCCGCCGGAGATCTCGGCGCGCGTGCTGATGAAGATGAAGAAGACCGCCGAGGATTACCTGGGCGAGACCGTGACCGAGGCGGTGATCACCGTGCCGGCCTATTTCAACGATTCCCAGCGGCAGGCGACCAAGGACGCCGGCCGCATCGCCGGGCTCAATGTCCAGCGCATCATCAATGAGCCGACCGCCGCGGCCCTGGCCTACGGCCTGGACAAGCAGGGCTCGGATCGCAAGATCGCGGTCTATGACCTGGGCGGGGGCACCTTCGACATCTCGATTATCGAGATCGCCGAGGTCGATGGCGAGCGCCAATTCGAGGTGCTCTCGACCAATGGCGATACCTTCCTCGGCGGCGAGGACTTCGATCATCGCGTGATCAATTTCCTGGCGGACGATTTCCAGAAGGAGTCAGGCGTTGACGTGCGGCGCGATCCGCTGGCGATGCAGCGTCTGAAGGAAGCCGCCGAGAAAGCCAAGATCGAGCTGTCCTCGAGCCAGCAGACCGAGGTCAATCTGCCGTACATCACCGCCGATGCCAGCGGTCCGAAGCACCTGAATGTCAAGCTGACGCGCGCCAAGCTCGAATCGCTGGTGGACGATCTGCTGCAGAAGACCATCGGCCCGTGTCGCACCGCGCTCAAGGATGCCGGCCTTGATCCCAAGGACGTTGCCGAAGTGATCCTGGTGGGCGGTCAGACCCGCATGCCGCTGGCGCAGAAATACGTGCGTGACATCTTCGGTAAGGAGCCGCGCAAGGACGTCAATCCGGACGAGGCCGTCGCCGTCGGTGCGGCGGTGCAGGCCGGCGTGCTGGCCGGCGAGGTCAAGGACGTGCTGCTGCTGGATGTCACGCCACTGTCGCTCGGCATCGAGACGCTGGGCGGGGTCATGACCAAGCTGATCGAGAAGAACACCACCATTCCGACCAAGGCGGCCAACGTGTTCTCCACCGCCGACGACAACCAGACGGCGGTCACCATTCACGTGCTGCAGGGCGAGCGCGAGCGTGGGGCGGACAACAAGTCGCTGGGTCGCTTCGACCTGACCGACATTCCGCCGGCAGCGCGCGGCATGCCGCAGATCGAGGTCACGTTCGACATCGATGCCAACGGCATCCTGAATGTGTCGGCCAAGGACAAGGCCACCGGCAAGGAGCAGCGCATCGTAATCCGGGCCTCCAGTGGCCTGTCGGATGACGAGATCAAGCGCATGGTGCGCGACGCCGAGGCGCACGCTGCCGAGGATCGCCAGTTCCGCGAGCTGGTCGAGACCCGCAATCGGGCCGACGCCATGATTCACACGGTCGAGCGCGCGCTCAAGGACCTGGGCGACAAGGTGACCTCGGATGAGCGTGCCAAGGCCGAGGCCGCCATGAACGATCTGAAAGCTGCGCTCAGCTCGGATGACAAGGAGGTCATCGAAAAGAAAACCGAGATTCTCGGTCAGGCTTCGGCCGCCATCGCGCAGCGCGCTTATCAGGCCGGCGAGGGCGCGGCCGGACCGCCCCCGGGTGCGCAGTCCGGCCCGGGTGCCGGTGACCCTGGTGCTCAGGGCGGCGGGGGCGAGGGCGCTCAGACCAAAGCGGACGAGAACGTGGTGGATGCCGAGTTCGAGGAAGTTCGCGACAAGGGTCGTCGCGCTTCTTGAGGCCGCGCCGGTCGCAGCCGGCGCGTATAGGGACGTGATGGGCGCATCGACGCCTGCGTAGCCCGATGGGCGGCGCAGGTGCGTGCGCATCAGACCAGGGATTCATGTCTAAGCGCGACTACTACAAGGTGCTCGATGTCGCTCGCAACGCCAGCGAGGCCGACATGAAGAAGGCCTACCGGCGCCTGGCCATGAAATTCCATCCGGATCGCAATCCGGGCGATCACGAAGCCGAAGAGAAATTCAAGGAAGCCAAGGAAGCGTACGAGGTGCTCTCGGACGCCCACAAGCGCGCGGTCTACGACCAGTATGGCCACGCCGGGGTCGAATCCAGCCGCGGCGCTCACACCGGTGCCCGCGGCGCCGAAGCATTCAGCGAGATTTTTGGCGACGTATTTGGCGATATTTTCGGCGGCGGCCGTCGCGCCGGCGCCTCGCAGGTGTATCGCGGGGCGGATCTGCGCTATGAGATAGAGCTCGACCTGCCCGAAGCGGTATTCGGCCGCACGGTCGAGATCGACATCAGCAAAT
Organism: Steroidobacteraceae bacterium; assembly: GCA_036502265.1. Taxonomy (GTDB): domain Bacteria; phylum Pseudomonadota; class Gammaproteobacteria; order Steroidobacterales; family Steroidobacteraceae; genus FEN-1191. Next base: position 15,626 of record DASXYW010000059.1, read on the forward strand.
TCGTCGAGTGTGAGGTCTGCAAAGGCAGTGGCGCGGCCAAGGGCAGTGCGCCGATCAACTGCGAGACCTGTTCCGGGACCGGGCAAGTGCGGGTATCGCAGGGCTTCTTTACCCTGCAGCAGACCTGTCCGCACTGTCGCGGCACCGGCCGCGTGGTGCGCAATCCCTGCGATCAGTGTCTGGGCCAGGGGCGGGTGCGTCGCGGCAGGAAACTGTCGGTCAAGATTCCGCCCGGCGTGGACAGCGGCGATCGCGTGCGCCTGGGTGGCGAGGGCGAAGCGGGCCGAAATGGCGGGCCCCCGGGGGATCTGTACGTCGAGGTGCACGTACGCGAGCATCCGATCTTCGAGCGCGACGGCATCCATCTGAGTTGCGATGTGCCGATCAGCTTCGCCACCGCGACACTGGGTGGCAGTGTCGAAGTGCCGACACTGGACGGTGCGGTGGCGCTGAAAATACCCGCCGAGACGCAGTCCGGCCGCGTGTTCCGGCTGCGCGAGAAGGGCGTCAAGTCGGTGCGCAATACCGGGCGTGGCGATCTGTTCTGCCGCATCGTGGTAGAAACGCCGGTGCACCTGTCGAACGAGCAGCGCGCGATGCTGCGCGAGTTCGAGGAGTCGATCAAGCACGATGGCAATAAGCATGCGCCTCGGCAGAAAAACTTCCTGGATGGAGTGAAGCGCTTCTTTTCGAGCGAGTCGCAGTGACCTTACGGCCGGTGCGCACCGTCATCGTCGGTGCTTCGGGCCGCATGGGGACACAGCTGCTGCAGGCCTTGCCATTGTTCCCGGATCTGACGCTGATCGGCGCGGTGGCCTCCGAGCACAGTGCCGCGCTCGGGCGCGGCGCCGCGGCGGCCAATGTGGGCGCGGTGCCCATCACCGGCTCGCTGCCGCCGCTGCTTGAGCAGGCCGACGTCGTGCTCGACTTTTCATCGGCGAGCGCTGCGGCTGCGCATCTGGCCGCCTGTGTGGCGGCCCACGTGCCATTGCTGCTGGGTACCAGCGGGCTGCCGCGCGAGCTAACGGCACCGCTGACGGCGGCCGCGGAGAAGATCGCGCTGCTGGTGGCGCCCAATACCAGTCCGGGCGTGACGGTACTGCTCGAACTGACGCGCCAGGCCGCGCAAGCGCTGCCGGCCGGTTACGATATCGAAATCCTGGAGACCCATCACCGCGACAAGGTCGATGCACCGTCCGGCACTGCGCTGGCTTTGGGCGAGGCGGCGGCGCAGGGGCGGGGTGTGCGGCTTTCCGAGCAGGCCAGCTTTGGGCGCCACGGGCACACCGGGGCGCGCGGCGTCAGCCAGATCGGTTTCGGCGCGCTGCGCGGTGGCGATGTGGTGGGCGAGCACCAAATCTGGTTTCTGGGCGATGGCGAGCGGGTGCTACTGCAGCATTCCGCGACCGATCGGGCCGTGTTTGCGCGCGGAGCGCTACTGGCGGCTCGGTGGTTGGCGGACCGCCCCCCCGGACGGTATGCCATGAAGGATGTTTTTATGAGCTCTTTCAAGTAGATGTTGCTATGAATGAGGAACGATTCTCCGCTAAAGGCTGCTAGGCGGCGATTTCACTTAACATAGTGGAAAGGCGCAGATTTTGGCGTGGACAGAGGCGGTAGGGGTCTTTAGACTTTTGCGCGTAATCCGAGTATCGGGTTAGTCCGCACAAGGCGGGAGGCCGTTCCACAAGAACGCCTCCCGCTTTGTGCATGTGCATGTCGAAATCGCCATCAGCCCAGCGGATTTAGGGCCAGCGAGGGGCTCGCGAGTGGAAGGAGAGAGATAGGTGGCTGCACCGGCGCTGCTGGCTCTGAGCGACGGGTCGATATTCAAAGGCCATGCTATTGGCGCTTCCGGCAATACCACCGGCGAGGTGGTGTTCAATACCGCGATCACCGGCTATCAGGAAATTCTCACCGATCCTTCGTACGCGCGTCAGATCGTTACGCTGACTTATCCGCACATCGGCAACACCGGGGCCACCGCCGAGGACATGGAGGCCCAGCAGGTCTTCGCCTCGGGTCTGGTGGTGCGCGATCTGTCGATGGTAGCCAGCAGCTGGCGCTCGGCTGAACCCTTCGGCGATTTTCTCAAGCGTGGCCGCGTGGTCGCGATCGCCGGCGTCGACACCCGGCGCCTGACACGGTTACTGCGCGAGAAGGGCGCGCAGGCGGGCTGCATCATGACCGGTGAGCGCATGGACGAGGCCGCGGCGGTGCGCGCGGCGCGCGCTTTTCCGGGCCTCAAGGGCATGGACCTCGCCAAGGTTGTCACCACACGTAGCCCTTACCAGTGGAACGATGGCAGCATCGGCCGCCTGGCGCCGGCGACGCTGCGCGCGCCACAGCGCCTGCACGTGGTCGCGTACGATTACGGCGTCAAGCGCAACATCCTGCGGCTGCTGGCTGACCAGGGCTGCCGCTTAAGTGTGGTGCCGGCCACGACCCCGGCCGCCGAGGTCATGGCGCTCAATCCGGACGGCGTGTTCCTCTCCAACGGGCCCGGCGACCCCGAACCGTGTGACTACGCCATTCGCGCGATCGGCGAGCTGCTGACCACGGACCTGCCAATCTTCGGCATTTGCCTGGGCCACCAGTTGCTAGGCCTGGCCAGCGGCGCGCGCACGGTGAAGATGAAGTTCGGCCATCACGGGGCCAACCACCCGGTGCAGGAGCTGTCCAGTGGGCGCGTCATCATCACCAGCCAGAACCACGGTTTCGCGGTCGACGAGTCGAGCCTGCCGTCGAACCTTCAGCCGACCCACCGCTCGCTGTTTGACGGCAGCCTGCAGGGCGTGGCGCGCATTGATCGTCCGGCTTTCAGTTTCCAGGGCCATCCGGAGGCCAGCCCCGGTCCGCACGACCTGCGGCCGCTGTTCGAGAATTTCATCCAACTGATGATCCGCCGTCTGCAGGACCAGCTGCGGCAGCTGCGCGCCAACGCGCGCCGATAGGCCATGCCCAAGCGTACCGACCTGGAAAGTGTACTGATCATCGGCGCCGGACCGATCGTGATCGGTCAGGCCTGCGAGTTCGATTACTCCGGCGCGCAGGCGTGTAAGGCGCTGCGCGAGGAGGGCTACCGGGTAATCCTGGTGAACTCCAACCCGGCCACGATCATGACCGATCCGGAAACCGCGGATGCGATCTACATCGAGCCGATCAACTGGCGCACCGTGGCACGCATCATCGAGCGCGAGCGCCCCAGCGCGCTGCTGCCCACGATGGGGGGGCAGACCGCGCTCAACACCGCGCTCGACCTGGTGCGCGAAGGAGTTCTGAAGCAGTACGACGTGGAGCTGATCGCCGCCTCGCGCGAGGCCATCGACATGGCAGAAGACCGCGAGCTGTTTCGCAACGCGATGCGCGAGATCGAGCTCGAGGTGCCGCACTCGCAGATGGCGCGCAGCCTGGAGGAAGCATTGGCGGTGCAAAGCAGCATCGGCTTCCCGATCGTGATCCGGCCGTCCTTCACGCTCGGCGGCAGTGGCGGAGGCATCGCTTACAACCGGGAAGAATTCGAGATCATCGTGCAGCGCGGCCTGGACGCCTCGCCAACCCGCGAGTTGCTGCTGGAGGAGGCGGTGATCGGCTGGAAAGAGTTCGAGATGGAGGTGGTGCGCGATCGCAACGACAACTGCATCATCGTCTGCTCGATCGAGAATCTGGATCCGATGGGCGTGCACACCGGCGATTCGATCACGGTCGCGCCGGCGCAGACCCTGACCGACAAGGAATACCAGCGCATGCGCGATGCCTCGATCGCGGTGCTGCGCAAGATCGGGGTCGAGTGCGGCGGCTCCAATGTGCAGTTCGCACTCGATCCGGCCACGGGGCGCATGCTGGTGATCGAGATGAATCCGCGCGTGTCGCGCTCCTCGGCGCTGGCCTCCAAGGCCACCGGGTTTCCGATTGCCAAGGTCGCAGCCAAGCTGGCGATCGGCTACACGCTCGATGAGCTCAAGAACGAGATCACCGGCGGGGCCACCCCGACTGCGTTCGAACCGACCATCGACTACGTGGTCACGAAAATTCCGCGATTCACCTTCGAAAAATTTCCGGCCGCCAACACCCGCCTGACCACCCAGATGAAGTCGGTCGGCGAGGTCATGGCAATCGGGCGCACCTTCCAGGAGTCGCTGCACAAGGCCCTGCGCGGCCTGGAGACCGGGCTGGACGGCCTGGACCCGGTGCTGCCGATGCCGCTGAGCGAGGAGACCGAGACCCGGCTGCGCTACGAGCTGCATGCGCCCGGTCCGGACCGACTGCTGTACGTCGCCGACGCATTTCGCGCCGGCTGGGATGTGGACAAGGTCGCCTCATTCACCTCGATCGACCCGTGGTTTCTGGCGCAGATCGCCGACCTTACGGCCGAGGAGGCACGGGTCCGCCGGGATGGCGCCGCCGCGCTCGGGGTCGATCGGCTGCGCGCGCTCAAGCGCAAGGGCTTCTCCGACGGCCGGCTGGCAAATCTCACGCGCACCACCGAGGCGCAAATCCGCGGCAAGCGACGCGAGTGCCGCATCGCGCCGGTGTTCAAGCGCGTGGATACCTGCGCGGCCGAATTTGCCACCTCGACCGCGTACCTTTACTCCACCTACGAAGAGGAGTGCGAGGCTGATCCGAGCCGCCGCCGCAAGATCATGATCCTGGGCGGCGGTCCGAACCGCATCGGTCAGGGCATCGAGTTCGACTACTGCTGCGTGCACGCGGCATTGGCGCTGCGCGAGGACGGCTTCGAGACCATCATGGTCAACTGTAATCCCGAGACCGTGTCCACCGACTATGACACCTCCGATCGGCTGTACTTCGAGCCGCTCACGCTCGAGGACGTGCTCGAGGTGATCGCCAAGGAGCGGCCCGAGGGCGTGATCGTGCAGTTCGGAGGTCAGACGCCGCTCAAGCTGTCGCGCGCGCTGGAGGCAGCGGGCGCACCGATCATCGGCACCACGCCCGACTCGATCGACGTCGCCGAGGATCGCGAGCGCTTCCAGCAGCTGGTGCGGCGGCTGGGGCTGCGCCAGCCCGCCAACGCCTCCGCGCGCACCGAGGACCAGGCCGTGCAGCTGGCACGCGAGGTCGGCTATCCGCTGGTGGTGCGCCCGTCGTACGTGCTTGGCGGGCGGGCGATGGAGATCGTATTCAACGAAGAGGATCTGCGCGTCTACATGGGTTCCGCGGTGCAGGTGTCGAACGAGGCCCCGGTGCTGCTGGATCGCTTTCTCGATGTCGCCATCGAAGTGGACGTGGACGCCATATGCGACGGCAGTGACGTTCTGATCGGCGGCATCATGGAGCACGTCGAGCAGGCCGGCGTGCACTCGGGCGACTCGAGCTGCTCGCTGCCGCCCAATAGCCTGTCAGCCGAAGTGCAGGACGAGCTGCGTGCCCAGACGCGCAAGCTGGCTCGCGCCCTGAACGTCATTGGTCTGATGAACGTTCAGTTCGCGATCCAGAACAACAATGTCTACGTGCTCGAGGTCAATCCGCGCGCCTCGCGCACCGTGCCGTTCGTGTCCAAGGCTACCGGCCTGCCGCTGGCCAAGATCGCTGCACGTGTGATGACCGGGCGCAAGCTGCGCGAGCTCGGGCTGCTGTCGGAGCGCGTTCCCAAGTTCTATTCGGTCAAGGAGGCGGTGTTTCCATTCATCAAGTTCCCCGAGGCCGACCCAATTCTCGGTCCCGAGATGAAATCGACCGGCGAGGTCATGGGAACGGGCCGCACCTTCGGCGAAGCCTATGCCAAGTCCCAGGCCGCCTCGGGCGTGGTGCTGCCGCGCTCGGGCTGCTGTCTGATCAGCGTGCGCGAACGCGACAAGGAGGGCGCCGTGGGGTTGGCGCGCCGCCTGATCGCGCACGGCTTCACGCTCGTGGCCACTACCGGCACCGCCAACACGCTCAAGGCCGCGGGCATCGAATGTCGCCGCGTCAACAAGGTGCGTGAGGGGAGGCCGCACATCGTCGACATGATCAAGAACGACGAGATCGACCTGATCGTCAACACTACCGAAGGCAAGCAGGCGATCCTGGAATCCAATTCGATCCGGCGCGAGGCCGTGCATCGGCGCGTCACCTACTACACCACGCTGGCGGCGGCGCTCGCCACCTGCGAGGCGCTCGATCACGTGGACGAGGTCGACGTCAATCGGCTGCAGGACCTGCACGGCGAAGTCGGCACGGTCGATGACAGCCTGCCGCGCCGGGAGGTCGGCACGTGAAGCGCTCGCCGATGACGCTGCGCGGATCCGAGCTTTTGCGCTCGGAGCTGCGGCGGCTCAAATCCGAGGATCGCCCGCGCGTGATCAAGGCTATTGCCGAGGCGCGCAGCCACGGCGATCTGTCGGAAAACGCCGAGTACCACGCGGCGCGCGAACAACAGGGATTCATCGAGGGGCGCATCTCCGAAATCGAATCACGCCTGGCGGCCGCCGAAGTGATCGACATCGCCAGCCTGCCGCCCACCGGCAAGGTGGTGTTCGGCGCCACTGTGGAGCTTCAGGATCAGGACGAGGGTGGTGCGGTAACCTACCAGATCGTCGGTGAGGACGAGGCCGACATCCGCGGCGGACGCATCTCGGTCACCGCGCCGATCGCGCGCGCGCTGATCGGCAAGTCGCGGGGCGACGTAGTGGAAGTGGCCGCGCCCGGCAAGACACGCTCGTACGAGATCGTGTCGGTCCGGTACCTGTAGCCGCCGCGGACGGCCGGCTTGCCTCGTGGCCCGTCGTTCCAAGAGCAGCGATCGCTGGCTGCGGGAGCATTTTTCCGATCCGTTCGTCAAACGCGCCCAGGCGCAGGGCTTTCGCTCGCGCGCGGTGTTCAAGCTGGAGCAGATCGATCAGCGCGAGCGGTTGCTCAAGCCCGGGATGCTGGTGCTGGACCTGGGCGCGGCCCCCGGCGCCTGGAGCCAGTACGCCAAAGGGCGGGTGGGTGCCTCCGGCCGTGTGGTCGCAACCGACCTGCTGCCGATGGATCCGATCGCCGGTGTGGAGTTCCTGCAGGGCGATTTCCGCCACCCGCCGGTCTACGAGTCGCTGCGCGCGCTGCTGGGCGCCGGCCGGGTCGATTTGCTGTTGTCGGACATGGCCCCGAACCTGAGCGGGGTGGCTGCCATCGATGCCCCCCGGGGAGTGCACCTGGCCGAGCTGGCGCTCGATCTTTCCGCTGAGGTCTTGAAACCCGGCGCCACCGCCCTGATCAAACTGCTGCAAGGCGCCGGTTTCCAGGAATTGGTGGCGTCGGCGCGCCGCCGCTTCGTCAAAGTCCGGTGCCTGAAGCCGGAGGCCTCGCGATCGCGCAGTCCTGAAACCTACTTGCTGGCCTCGGGCATGAGGATGGTGTAGCGTCCTTATCGGCTTAGGGTTTTTGCCCGTTTTGCGGGGCAACATTTGGTGGAACAACGTTGAATGACTTGACAAAAAACATCCTGCTGTGGGTCATCATCGTGTTGGTCATGCTGCTGGTGTTCAGCCGCTACATGCCCAGCGGACCGCAGCGAGCGCCGATCACCTACTCGGAGTTCTACAGCGATGTTCGCGGCGGCAAAGTGGACAGCGTGGTGCTCCAGGGCGATCAGATCCGCGGGGTGCTCAAGGACAAGACCCAGTTCGAGACCAATAACCCCGAGACCAACTACACCTCGCTGATCGGGGACCTGCTCAAGGCCAACATCTCGGTCGACAGTCAACCGCCCAAGCAGCCCAACATCATCACCCAGATCGTGGTGCAGCTGGCGCCCGCGGTGCTGATGCTGCTGGTATTCATCTACCTGCTGCGACAGATGCAGGGCGCAGCCGGAGGGCGCGGGGCCATGTCGTTCGGCAAGAGCCGCGCGCGCCTGCTGGGCGAGGACCAGGTCAACGTCACCTTCGCCGACGTGGCGGGCGTCGATGAGGCCAAGCAGGAAGTGGCCGAGATCGTCGACTTCCTCAAGGACCCGGGCAAGTTCCAGAAGCTGGGCGGCAAGATTCCCAAGGGCGTGCTGATGGTTGGCTCGCCCGGTACCGGCAAGACGCTGCTGGCGCGCGCCATCGCCGGGGAAGCCAAGGTGCCCTTCTTCACCATTTCCGGCTCCGACTTCGTCGAGATGTTCGTCGGCGTCGGCGCCTCGCGCGTGCGCGACATGTTTGAGCAGGCCAAGAAGCACGCCCCCTGTATCATCTTCATCGACGAGATCGATGCGGTCGGCCGTCATCGCGGTGCCGGCCTGGGCGGTGGCCACGACGAGCGCGAGCAGACGCTCAACCAGTTGCTGGTCGAGATGGACGGGTTCGAGGGCAACGAGGGCATCATCGTCATCGCCGCCACCAACCGGCCGGACGTGCTCGATCCGGCGCTGCTGCGTCCAGGGCGTTTTGACCGCCAGGTCGTGGTGCCGCTGCCCGACGTGCGCGGTCGCGAGCAGATCCTGCGCGTGCACATGCGGCGCGTGCCGCTGGGCGATGACGTGAAGCCGGCGCTGATTGCACGTGGCACTCCCGGATTCTCCGGTGCCGATCTGGCCAATCTGGTGAACGAGGCCGCGCTGTTCGCGGCGCGCGCCAACCAGCGCCAGGTACCGATGGAGCAGTTCGAGCGCGCCAAGGACAAGATCATGATGGGCGCGGAGCGGCGCTCGATGGTGATGACGGATGCCGAGAAGCGCATGACCGCCTATCACGAAGCCGGACACGCGATCGTCGGCATCAGCGTTCCCGAGCATGACCCGGTGTACAAGGTGACTATCATTCCGCGCGGACGCGCCCTGGGTGTGACGCAGTTCCTGCCCGAGCAGGATCGCTATTCGATGAGCAAGCGGCGGCTCGAAAGCTCGATCGCGACGCTGTTCGGCGGACGCATCGCCGAGCAGCTGATCTTCGGCGACGACGCGGTCACCACCGGTGCTTCGAACGACATCGAGCGCGCCACCGAACTGGCGCGCAACATGGTTACGCGCTGGGGTCTGTCGGACCGGCTCGGGCCGCTGACGTATTCCGAGGAATCCGGCGAGGTGTTCCTGGGCCGCAGTGTCACCCAGCACAAGCAGGTCTCGGATGAGACGGCGCACGCGATCGACGAAGAGGTGCGGCGCGTGATCGAGCTGAACTACAAGGTCGCGCGCGATGTCCTGGAAACCAACCTCGACAAGCTGCATGCGATGGCCGAGGCGCTGATCAAGTACGAGACCCTCGCCGACGAGCAGATCAAGGAGATCATGGCCGGCCGCGCGCCCAAGCCGCCGGAAGGGTGGGACGACACCACCCCGACCACCGGCAGCGGCAAGGCTGTTCCGGCGCCCGCCGCCGCCGCGGCCGACGGCATCGCGCGCCCGGCTGGACAGCATTAATTAGCAATCTGCAACTGCGAGGCGCCGGCCGGACGCTGTCGCTCGAGCGCGCCGTGGTCATGGGCGTGCTCAATATCACCCCCGACTCGTTTTCCGACGGCGGCGGTTTCCTCGAGCCTGAGGCGGCGTTGGCGCACGCCGAGCGCATGGCGCAGGAAGGGGCCGCGCTGATTGATATCGGTGGGGAGTCGACCCGCCCAGGGGCCGCCCCGGTGTCCAGCGAGGAGGAGCTGCGGCGCGTACTGCCGGTGCTGGAGCGCGTGGCCGCGCGTCTACCAGTGATGCTGTCGGTGGATACCTCCAACCCGCAACTCATGCGGCGCGCGGCGGCCGCCGGAGCTCACCTGATCAACGACGTGCGGGCACTGCGCAGCCCTGGAGCGCTCGAGGCGGCCGCAGGCAGCGATCTGGCGGTGTGCCTGATGCACATGCAGGGCACGCCCGTGACCATGCAGTCCGAGCCGCGCTATCACGACGTGGTGGCCGAGGTGCACGAGTTCTTGGATCAACGCGTGGCGGCCTGTGTGGCGGCCGGAATCGCCCGCGAGCGCCTGTGCATCGATCCGGGCTTCGGTTTCGGCAAACTGACGGCGCATAATCTGGAACTGCTGCGCGGTCTTGGCACTTTCGAGCGGTTAGGATTGCCGATCGCGGTGGGTCTGTCGCGCAAGTCGATGACTGCGGCCCTTGGCGCCCGCAGTGCCGACCGGTTGGGCGCGAGCGTGGCGCTTGCGACCATTGCGGTGCTGAATGGGGCGCGCATCGTGCGCGCGCACGACGTGGCCGCCACCGTGGAGGCCCTTCAGATCGCCGAGGCGGCGCGGCAGAGGAGTTGAGGCGTGGGCAGAGCGTATTTCGGAACCGACGGAATTCGAGGCCGGGTCGGCCATGATCCAATGACCGTCGACTTCGCGCTGCGGCTGGCCAGTGCCGCGGCCCGCGTGGTGCTCGGTGACGGCGGCACGGTGCTCATCGGCAAGGACACACGTGTCTCGGGCTATATGTTCGAGGCCGCGCTCGAGGCCGGATTCGTCGCCGCCGGCGCCAACGTGCTGCTCACCGGGCCGCTGCCCACTCCGGCCGTGGCCTACTTGACCCGCCATCTGCGTTGCCGCCTGGGTGTCGTGATCAGCGCCTCGCACAATGTGTACGAGGACAACGGCATCAAATTCTTCGACGGCGAAGGCGCCAAGCTTTCAGATCAGATCGAGGATCGCATCGAGGCGCAGCTCGCGACCGTGCCGCTGACGCGTGCGTCGCGCGAACTGGGCCGCGCGCGGCGCGTGGAGAGTGCGCTGCTGCACTACCAAGAATTCTGCGTTGGCGTGCTGCCGGCGGGGCTGGATCTGTCGGGATTCAAGATCGTGATCGATTGCGCCAACGGCGCGGCGTACAAAGTCGCGCCGCGCATCCTGGCGGATCTGGAAGCCGAGATCGTCCCGATCGGCTGCTCGCCCAACGGCCGCAACATCAACGATAGCTGCGGCTCGACCGCGCCCCAGCTGCTGCAGCTGACGGTGCCGGGCGTACACGCGCACGTGGGCGTGGCGTTCGATGGCGACGGCGATCGGGTAGTGATGGTGGATCACCTGGGTCGCCTGGTGGATGGTGACCAGCTGCTTTATGTGCTGGCATCGGCCGCACATGCCGCCGGTCGACTGCGCGGGCCGGTGGTCGGCACGGTCATGAGCAATTTCGGCCTGGAGCTGGCCTTGCGGCGGTTGGGTTTGGATTTCATCCGTGCCCCGGTCGGCGATCGACACGTGCTGGCCAAGCTCAAGGAGGCCGGCGGCACCCTCGGCGGTGAGACCTCCGGGCATATCCTGACCCTGGACCGTACCACCACCGGTGACGGTTTGATCAGCGCCCTGCAGGTGCTGGGCATCATGAAGCAGACCGGGCGCTCACTGGCTGAGCTGGCGGCCGGCATGGACCGCCTGCCACAGGTACTGCTCAACGTGCAGGTCGCGCGGCGATTTGATCCGACCGCGGTGCCGGCGATCGCCGCCGCACTGACGCACATCGAGAAGAAGCTCCAGGGCGAGGGCCGGGTGGTGCTGCGCGCCTCGGGTACCGAACCGGTGATCCGCGTGATGGTGGAAGGGCACGATGAGGCCGACATTCACTGCTGCGCCGACGAGCTCGCCCGCATGGTGCGCGAGGCCGCCGCGCTCGAGACCGCCCCGAGCTGAAGGTCCCGACCGCCGCCATTGCGGGGGCCAGCCCGCGTAGCTATCATCCGCGCCCTCAAAACGGGACGGCACCGGGCGTGGAGCTACACATGCGTCGCAAACTCGTCGCCGGCAACTGGAAGATGCATGGCTCACGCGCCGACAACGGCCCGCTGATCGAGGCCATCCTGGCGGGCCCGAACCTCGAGACCATCGATTGCGCGCTGTGCCCCCCGCTGGTGTACCTGGCGGATGTGGCGCGGCTGCTGCGCGGCGCCCCGGTTCGGCTCGGCGCGCAGAATGTGAGCGCGGAAGCCTCCGGCGCCTATACCGGCGAGGTGTCGGCGGCCATGCTCAAGGACGTCGGCTGCTACTACGTGATCGTTGGACATTCCGAGCGCCGCGCACTCTATGCCGAGGACGATGCGCTGGTGGCACGCAAATTCGCCGCCGCACAGTCGCGCGGGCTGCTACCGATCCTGTGCGTAGGCGAGCAGCTGGCCGAACGTGAGTCCGACCGGACACACGAAGTCGTGGCCCGCCAGCTCGATGCGGTCGTGGCGCTGACCGGCATTGCCAGTTTTGCGCATGCAGTGGTGGCCTACGAGCCGGTGTGGGCCATTGGCACCGGCCGCACTGCATCGCCACAGCAGGCGCAGGAGGTCCATGCCTTTATCCGTCAGCGCCTGGCCGCCCAGGATGCTAAAATCGCGGCGGAATTGCCCATCCTGTACGGCGGCAGCGTCAAGGCGGGCAATGCCCGCGAGCTGTTCCTGCAGGCCGACGTCGACGGCGGCCTGATCGGCGGCGCGTCCCTGAAAGCCCAGGAATTCTTGAATATCGTGGCCGCCGCGCGCGGCTAAGAGCGGGTTGTTCGATGTTGCATACGTCTCTGATGGTCATTCATTTCTTCTGTGCCGCGGCGATCGTGGCGCTGGTGCTGCTCCAGCGCGGCAAAGGCGCCGAGGCCGGTGCCGGCTTCGGCGCCGGTGCTTCCGGCACGGTGTTCGGAGCACGCGGTGCCACCACTGCGCTGTCGCGCGCGACCGCGGTGCTGGCCGCCATCTTCATGATCACAAGTCTGTCGCTGGCGTACGTGGGATCGCGCAAGGGCCCGGCCGCCGAAAACAGTCTGCTTGATCAGCCGGTGGCGCCGAGCGCGCCGAGTGGATTGCCTGGGATAGCCCCGGTCGCGCCGGGCGCTGCATCATCCGGCGGCACCGCGGCCCCTGAAACTCCGCTGGCTCCGAGCGCCGCGCCCGCGGCGCCAGCGCCCGCCAGTGGCGCGGGCAGTGCTCCGCCGGCTGCCCCGACGATGCCCGCGGCGCCAACAAGTAGCTCGCAGACTGGCGGCGCGGGCAGCGCATCCAAGCCGCCAAAGTAACGCGCCGACGTGGTGGAATTGGTAGACACACTAGCTTGAGGGGCTAGCGCCGCAAGGTGTGGGAGTTCGAATCTCCCCGTCGGCACCACAAGTCCGTATCGCCTGTTACAATATGGCGTTGAAGGGGCGGATCTATGTACGCGCAAGCGCAACATGCCGCCCCTTTTACTGACGGTACGACAATGCTGACGAATTACCTGCCGGTTCTGATCTTTCTGATTGTCGCCGGGCTGCTCGCGATGGTCCTGCTGGGCCTCGGATCGATCCTCGGTCGACTGTCCGTGCGCCACCGCGCCGATGCCGAGAAACTCTCGCCCTACGAGTGCGGCTTCGATCCGTTCGAGGACACGCGGGTGCGCTTCGATGTGCGCTATTACCTGGTCGCGATTCTGTTCATCATCTTCGATCTGGAAATCGCGTTCCTGTTTCCCTGGGCGGTGGCTCTGGGCCGCATCGGCGGCTTCGGCCTGGTCGTGATGGGCGTGTTTCTGTTCATTCTGGTGGTTGGATTCGCCTACGAATGGAAGAAGGGGGCGCTGGAGTGGGACTAGCGGCGCTCGATACCGAGGGGTTTGCGCAGCGCGGTTTTCTGACCGCACGCGTCGACGACTTGGTGAGTTGGGCGCGCACCGGTTCGCTGTGGCCGATGACCTTCGGCTTGGCCTGCTGTGCGGTGGAAATGATGCACGCCGGGGCCTCGCGCTATGACCTGGATCGCTTTGGCGTGGTGTTTCGACCCAGTCCGCGCCAGTCGGATGTCATGATCGTGGCCGGCACACTGGTCAACAAGATGGCCCCGGCGCTGCGCAAGGTCTACGACCAGATGCCCGAGCCGCGCTGGGTCATCTCAATGGGCTCGTGCGCCAATGGCGGTGGCTACTACCACTATTCCTATGCGGTGGTGCGCGGCTGCGATCGCATCGTGCCGGTCGACGTCTACGTGCCGGGTTGCCCGCCCACGGCTGAAGCGCTGCTCTACGGCGTCATCCAGCTGCAACGCAAGATCGAGCGCCGCGCCGCGGCAAGCGCCTGACGCCGAAGGAATCGCACCCCAGTGCCCGAGTACATCCAGGAGCTGGCCGGACGCATCAACGCAGCGCTTGGCCAGAGCGTGCGCATTTATCCGTCACTGGCACACGAGCTGTCGATCGAGGTCGCCGACGAGAACCTGCTGCAGGTGGCCGAGACGCTGCGTCACGATCCGACGCTGCGCTTCGAGATGCTGATGGATCTGGCCGGGGTCGACTATCTGGACTACGGTCGTGCCGAGTGGCGCACCAACGCCGCCACCACCACCGGCTTCAGCCGCGGGGTCAATCGGGCCGCCCCGCACACGCTCGCCGATAGGCCGCGCTACGCCGTGGTGTCGCAGCTGCTGTCGATCACCTGCAACCAGCGCCTGCGGCTTCGGGTGTGGGCGAGCGACGATCAGGATCCCATGGTCAACTCGCTCACCGGCATCTGGGCCAGCGCCGAGTGGTTCGAGCGCGAGGCGTTCGATCTGTTCGGCATCCTGTTTCGCAATCACCCGGACCTGCGCCGCATCCTGACCGACTATGGCTTCATCGGCCACCCGTTCCGCAAGGACTTTCCGCTGATCGGCAACGTCGAGGTGCGCTACGACCCGCAGCTCAAGCGCGTGGTGTACGAGCCGGTGAGCATCGAGCCCCGAACGCTGGTGCCGCGCGTGATCCGTCACGACAACCGTTACGATCCGGTGCTGCACGATCACCCGCCCGGAGTGGATGATGCCTGAGATTCGCAATCTCACGCTGAACTTCGGTCCGCAGCATCCGGCCGCCCACGGCGTGCTGCGCCTGGTGCTGGAAATGGACGGCGAGACTATCCAGAAGGCCGATCCGCACATCGGATTGCTGCACCGGGGCACCGAGAAGCTGGCCGAATCCAAGCCGTTCAACCAGACCATCGGCTACATGGACCGACTCGACTACGTCTCGATGATGTGCAACGAACACGCCTACGTGAGTGCGATCGAGCGCCTGCTTGGCATCACGCCACCGGTGCGCGCGCAGTACATCCGGGTGATGTTCGATGAGATCACCCGCATCCTGAATCACCTGATGTGGCTCGGGTCGCACGGGCTGGACATTGGTGCGATGACGGTATTCCTGTTCTGCTTCCGCGAGCGCGAAGACCTGATGGACTGCTACGAGGCGGTCTCCGGCACGCGCATGCATGCGACCTACTATCGTCCCGGCGGCGTCTACCGCGACCTGCCCGAGGCCATGCCCAGGCACCAGCCCTCGCGCTGGCGCAGCCAGCAGGACGTCGACCGCCGCAACGCCACGCGCCGCGGCTCGCTGCTGGATTTCATCGAGAATTTCACCGAGCGCTTTCCGGCCTGCGTAGATGACTACGAGACACTGCTGACCGACAATCGCATCTGGAAGCAGCGCACGGTCAACATCGGGGTAGTGTCGCCGGAGCGCGCGCTACAGCTGGGTTTCTCCGGGCCAATGCTGCGCGGTTCGGGCGTGGCCTGGGACCTGCGTCGCAAGCAGCCTTACGAGGTGTACTCGGCGCTGGAATTCGACATTCCGATCGGCGTCAATGGCGACTGTTACGACCGCTACCTGGTGCGAATCGGCGAGATGCGCCAGTCCAACCGCATCATCCGCCAGTGCATCCAGTGGCTGCGCGCCAATCCCGGGCCGACCATGGTCGATGATCGCAAGGTGCGTGCTCCCAGCCGCGAACAGATGAAGCGCGACATGGAGTCGCTCATTCATCATTTCAAATTCATGACCGAGGGCTACTGTGTGCCCGAGGGCGAAACCTATGCGGCGGTCGAGGCACCCAAGGGCGAGTTCGGTGTGTTTCTGATCTCCGACGGCGCCAACAAGCCCTACCGCGTCAAGTGCCGAGCCCCGGGTTTTGCGCATCTGTCGGCACTGGGCGAGATGGTGCGCGGGCACATGCTGGCTGATGTGGTCGCCGTGATCGGCACCCAGGACATCGTGTTCGGCGAGGTCGATCGCTGATGAGCCCTGATCCGAACAACTTCGGGGTGCTGTCGGCCGAGACGCGCGCCGAGATCGACCAGTGGGTGGCAAAATTCCCCCCGGGCCGACAGCGCTCGGCGGTGCTTTCGGCGCTGCGCGCCGCCCAGGAACACAACCACGGCTATTTGACCCCGGCACTGATGGACGCGGTGGCGGTGCATCTGCAGCTGCCGCCGATCCAGGTATATGAGGTGGCGAGCTTCTATTCGATGTTCGAGACCCATCCCTGCGGACGTCACCACGTCAGCGTGTGCACCAATATCAGTTGCCTGTTGCGCGGCGGAGAGGAGCTGCAGGCGCACGTGGAGCGCAAGCTCGGGATCCGCGCCGGCCAAAGCACTGCCGACGGCCGCATCTTCCTCAAGCGCGAGGAGGAGTGCCTGGCGGCCTGCGCCGGCGCGCCGATGATGATGGTCGATCACAATTATCACGAACATCTGACGCCCGAGAAAGTCGATCAGATCCTCGATGCGCTGACATGAGCGCCTGGGACGACAAACGCGATCTGACCTGTTTCGAGCCGCTGAAGCTGGAGCGCTCGTGGACCCTCGAGACCTACCAGCGCATCGGCGGCTATGACGCGTGGAGGAAGCTGCTGGCCGAGAAGACGCCACGCGAGCAGATCATCGAGCAGGTTAAGGCCTCGGGCCTGCGCGGTCGCGGCGGTGCGGCCTTCCCGGTCGGCGTGAAGTGGAGCTTCATGCCTCGCAACGCCAGCATGCAGAAATACGTGGTGTGCAATTCCGATGAGAGCGAGCCGGGCACCTGTCATGACCGCGATATCCTGCGCTACAACCCACATTCGCTGATCGAGGGCATGGCCATCGGCGGCTATGCGATGAATGCCACGGTTGGCTATAACTACATCCGCGGTGAGTTCCTGGGCGAGCCGATTCCGCGCTTCGAGGCCGCGCTCCAGGAAGCCTACGACGCCGGTCTCCTGGGCAAGAACATTCTGGGTTCCGGCGTCGATTTCGACCTGCATACCTTTGTCGGGGCCGGTGCCTACATCTGCGGGGAGGAGACCGCGCTGCTGGATTCGCTCGAGGGCAAGACCGGCAAGCCGCGCTTCAAGCCGCCGTTTCCCGCGGCCTTCGGCCTGTTCGGCCTGCCGACGACGATCAACAACACCCAGAGCTACGCCTCGGTACCGACCATCTTGCGGCGTGGGGCGCAGTGGTTTGCCGATCTGGGGCCGAAGAACTCGGGCGGGACGGTGATCTTCTCGGTGTCGGGTCATGTCGCCAAACCTGGCAACTTCGAGCTGCCGTTGGGCATTCCCTTCGCCGAGCTGCTGGAGCTGGCTGGCGGCATTTGGAAGGGACGCCAACTCAAGGCGGTGATCCCGGGTGGCGCTTCGGTCCCGGTGGTGCCGGCAGCGGTCATGCTCAAGACCAACATGGACTACGACTCGCTCAAGGCCGCCGGCTCGAGCATCGGCTCGGCTGGCGTCATCGTGATGGATGAGACCACCTGCATGGTGCGGGCACTGGAGCGGCTGTCGCGCTTCTACATGGCCGAATCCTGCGGCCAGTGCACGCCCTGCCGCGAGGGCACCGGCTGGGTGAACCGCACTATCCGCCGCGTCATGGACGGGCAGGGCCGACACGACGAGCTCGATCTGCTGGTCGATGTCGCCAATCGAATCGAAGGCCACACCATCTGCGGACTGGGCGATGCCGCCGCGTGGCCGGTGCAGAGCTTCCTCAAGCACTACCGCCACGAGTTCGAATACATGATCGATCACGGCGGCCGCAGCATCGTCGAGTCGGAACGGCAGGCGGCATGAGCGAGGAATTCGTCAACATCGAGATCAACGGCGTGGCGGTGAAGGCGCGCAAGGGCGAGAACATCATTCGCGCCACCGACCGCGAGGGTATCTACGTGCCGCGCTTCTGCTATCACGACAAGCTGCCGGTGGCGGCGAACTGTCGCATGTGCCTGGTCGAGGTGGAGAAGGCGCCCAAGCCGCTGCCGGCCTGCGCCACGCCGGTGGCCGAGGGCATGAAGATCCAGACCAAATCGGCCAAGGCGATCGGCGCGCAGCGCGCGGTCATGGAATTCCTGCTGATCAACCACCCACTCGACTGTCCGATCTGCGATCAGGGCGGAGAGTGCGAGCTGCAGGATCTGGCGCTCGGGTTCGGGCGCGACGTGTCGCGCTTTGTCGAGCGCAAGCGCTCGGTCAAGGACAAGAATCTGGGACCGCTGGTGTCCACCGACATGACACGCTGCATTCACTGCACGCGCTGCGTGCGCTTCGGTCAGGACATCGCCGGCATTCAGGAGATGGGTGCCACCGGGCGTGGCGAGAACATGGAGATAGGCACCTACATCGAGCACAGCGTCGATCACGAGCTGTCCGGCAACATCATCGACCTGTGCCCCGTGGGTGCGCTCAACAGCAAGCCGTTTCGCTATCGCGGCCGCGGCTGGGAGATGACCCAGTATCCGCTGATCTCTCCGCACGATGGCATGGGCACGCAAATCTACGGTCACGTGCTGCGCGGGCGGCTGATGCGGGTGGTGCCACGCGCCTGCGAGGAAATCAACGAGACCTGGATTGCCGACCGCGACCGCTTCAGCTACGAGGGCATCTACAGCGACGATCGGTTGCTGGCGCCGCAACTGCGCCAGGCCGACGGCAGCTGGTGCGAGGTCGAGTGGGACGTGGCACTGAATGCGGCCGCGCACGGACTCAAGGCCGCGGCCGGCACGGTCGGTGACGTCGGGCTGCTGGCGCATCCCTCGAGCACCCTGGAGGAGCTGTATCTGCTGGCGCGGCTGGCTGACGGCCTGGGCAGCGGCAACATCGATCATCGCCTGCGTCAGCGCGACTTTCGCGACCAGGCCAACGACGCGGACGTGCCCGGGCTGGGACTGGCGATCGCCGACATCGAAAAGCTCAGTGCGCTGCTGATCGTGGGATCGAACCTGCGGCGCGAGCTGCCGATGCTCGCGCACCGGGTGCGCAAGGCGGCGCTGCGCGGCGCGCGCATCAGTTTTATCAACCCGGCGCGCTTTGAGTATTTCTTTCCGGTCGCGCAGCAGCTGGAGTCCTCGCCGTCCGCGCAGGTGGCAGACCTGGGCGCAGTGCTGCTCGCGGCGCTGGACGGTTCGGCGGCGCCGGCAGCTTTGCACGCTCAGCTCGCCTCGATCACGCCGAACGATACGCACCGGGCGATCGCGGCTACGCTCAAGAACGGTGAGCAGCGGGCGATCTGGCTGGGGGCGCTGGCTGCCCGCGGCAGCCGCTATGCAGAGCTGCGTGCGTTGGCGCGGGCATTGGCGCAGGCCACCGGAGCGAGCTTCGGCGAACTGGCAGAGGGCGGCAACGCGGCCGGCGCCTGCCTGGCCGGCGTCCTGCCCCATCGCGGAATCGGCGCCGCCGAGCGCTCGCGCCCGGGACGCAATGCCCGGCAGATGCTGGAGCAGTCGCTGCCCGGTTACCTGCTGCTCAATGTCGAGCCATGGGCTGATGCGGCCCTGCCGGCAGCACTGGATTGCCTCGGACGAGCCCGCTACGTGGTCAGCGTGAGCGCCTATGCGAGCGAGGATATGAAGCGCATCGCGCATGTGCTGCTGCCCGCGGCGACCTTTGCCGAGACCTCCGGAACCTATGTGAATCTGGAGGGTCGCTGGCAGAGCCAGGGCGGGGCGGCCAAGCCCTTGGGCAGTGCGCGACCGGCCTGGAAGATTCTGCGCGTGCTGGGCAATCTGCTGGAGCTGGCCGGGTTCGACTATCAGAGCTCCGAGCAGGTGCGCGATGAGCTCAAGGCGCGGCTGGACTCGGCTGCGCCCGGCCCGGCGCGCACCGCGGACAGCTTGCCCGCGGCATCGAGCGAGCCGGTGATCGATCTGCCGATGTACCAGGTCGATCCGGTGCTACGCCGCTCCGGGCCGCTGGCGCGCACCCGTGATGGGCGTACCGGCGCGCAAGTGTACGGAGCGAGCAGTTGAACGAGCTCAACAACTTCTGGGGCAACCTGCCCAGCTACGTGCACTCGACCGTGATCACGCTGGTACTCACCGTGATCCTGATCGTGTCGGTGGCGTACCTGACGCTGTGGGAGCGCAAGGTCATCGGCTGGATGCAGATGCGCATCGGACCCAATCGGGTGCGACTGTTCGGGTTGCTGCCCGGCATGGGGCAGCCGTTCGCCGACGTGATCAAGCTGCTGATCAAGGAGATCGTGATCCCGGCGCGCGCCAACAAGGTGCTGTTCCGGCTGGCGCCCGCGATCGCGCTGATTCCGGCGTTCGCCGCCTGGGCGGTGGTGCCAATCGCCCCGCACTATGCCATTGCCAACGTCGATGCCGGATTGCTGTACGTGCTGTCACTGAGTTCGATGGGCGTGTACGGCGTCATCCTGGCCGGTTGGGCCTCGAACTCGAAATACGCCTTTCTTGGGGCGATGCGCTCGGCGGCCCAGATGGTCGCCTATGAGATCGCGATGGGATTTGCGCTGGTGGGCGTGCTGATGGCTGCCGGCAGCCTCAACCTCGGGCTCATCGTCGCGCACCAGCACGGCGGCCCGCTGTCCTGGAACTGGTTCTGGCTGCTGCCGTTGCTGCTGGTGTACTTCATCTCCGGGGTGGCCGAGACCAACCGCGCTCCATTCGACGTGGCCGAGGGTGAATCCGAGATCGTGGCCGGCTTTCACGTCGAGTACTCCGGCATGGCGTTCGCGCTGTTCTTCCTGGCCGAGTACGCCAACATGATCCTGATCGCCGGTCTGACCGCGGTGTTCTTCTTTGGCGGCTGGCTCAGCCCGGTAGACGGCTTTCCGAGCTGGCTCGGTGGCGCCAGCTGGCTCGCCATTCCAGGCACGCACTGGCTGATCTTCAAGATCTTTCTGCTGCTGTTCCTGTTCCTGTGGTTTCGCGCCACCTTTCCGCGCTACCGCTACGACCAGATCATGCGGCTGGGCTGGAAGATCCTGATTCCAGTGACCCTGGTGTGGATCGCGGCCGAGGCCCTGATGAGCTGGTATCACGTCGGCCCCTGGAAGCTGTAGCGGCCGACTGGAAAACCACGATGCGACTGCCCAGCCCAATCAAGACTTTCCTGCTGACCGAGCTGATCGCCGGCTTGTCGGTCACCGCGCGCTCGCTGTTCCGTCGTAAGGTCACGGTGCAATACCCGGAGGAGAAGACTCCGCAATCGGTGCGCTTTCGAGGGCTGCACGCGCTGCGGCGTTACCCCAACGGCGAGGAGCGCTGCATCGCCTGCAAGCTGTGTGAAGTGGTGTGTCCGGCGCTGGCGATTACGATCGATTCTGACGTGGCCGCGGACGGCACCCGTCGCACCACGCGTTACGACATCGACCTTTTCAAGTGCATCTACTGCGGCTTCTGCGAGGAGGCCTGCCCGGTGGACGCCATCGTCGAGACTCGCATCCATGAATATCACATGGAGAACCGCGGCGAGAACATCATGACCAAGGACAAGCTGCTCGCGGTGGGCGAGCGCTACGAGGCGATGATCAGCGCCGACAAGAGCGCCGACGCACCGTATCGCTGAGCTCTGATGTTGCCTCTGATCCTGTTCTACGTCTTCGGCGCCATCCTGGTAGCCGCGGCGCTGACCGTGATCGTATCGCGCAATCCGGTGTATGCGGCACTCAGCCTGGTGCTGTGCTTCGTCACCAGCGCGGGGCTGTGGCTGCTGATCGAGGCGGAGTTTCTCGCCATCGTGCTGGTGCTGGTGTACGTCGGGGCGGTCATGGTGCTGTTCCTGTTCGTGGTGATGATGCTGGATATCGATCTGGAGGAGCTGCGTGCGGGGTTCACCCGCTTTGCCTGGCTCGGCTGGCTGACGGCAGGGGTGATCGTGCTCGAAATCGTCGGTGTGGTGGCCACGCGCAAGCTCGGCATCGACGTCACGCGCGGGGCCGCACCGCTGCCGGCCGGCTACAGCAATACGCAGGAGCTCGGGGCGCTGATCTACAGCAAGTACGCGTATCCGTTCGAGATCGCAGCCATGGTGCTGCTGGTGGCGATCGTCGCGGCGATTGCCTTGACCTTGCGTCATCGTGTGGGGCTCAAGAAGCAGAACATCGCGCGGCAGGTCGCGGCGCGCGCCAGCGAGCGCGTGCATCTGGTGAAGATGCCGCCCGAGGACCGCAAGTGATCACGCTGGCGCACATGCTGACGCTGTCTGCGGTGCTGTTCGCGATTGCGGTGGCGGGCATCTTCCTCAACCGCAAGAATGTGCTGCTGCTGCTGATGTGCATCGAGCTGCTGCTGTTGTCCGCCAATTTCAACTTCGTGGCCTTTTCGCGCTATCTCGGCCAGCTCGACGGTCAGGTGTTCGTGTTCTTTGTGCTCACGGTCGCGGCCGCCGAGTCGGCCATTGGCCTTGCGATCCTGGTGGTGCTGTTCCGCGAGCGGCGCAGCATCAATGTCGAAGAGCTTGACCAACTGAAGGGCTGAGAGCGGCATGAATCTGACAATGCTGGCCGCCATCCCGATCCTGCCGCTGGCGGCGGCCATCGTGGCCGGTCTGGCCGGCAAGTGGATCGGGCGCACCGGGGCGGCGGCACTGACCATCGGTGCGGTGGCGATCTCCTGCCTGCTGTCCTGCATCGTGCTCGAGCGCATGCTGGTCGATCAGCTGCCGACCTTCGATGCCACGCTCTATACCTGGCTGGTCAGCGACGGCGTGCACATGCAGGTCGGATTCCTGATCGATCACCTGAGCGCGCTGATGATGGCGGTGGTGACCTTCGTGTCTCTGTGCGTGCACGTCTACACCATCGGCTACATGCACGATGACCCCGGATATCAGCGCTTCTTCGCCTACATCTCGCTGTTCACGTTCTCGATGCTGATGCTGGTGATGGCGAACAACTTCATGCAACTGTTCTTCGGCTGGGAAGCGGTTGGGGTGGTGTCGTATCTGCTGATCGGCTTCTGGTACACGCGCCCGAGCGCGATCTTCGCCAGCCTGAAGGCCTTCCTGGTCAATCGCGTGGGTGATTTCGGCTTCGTGCTGGGTATCGCCGGAGTGTTGTATTTTGCCGGTTCGCTCGACTACCAGCAGGCGTTCATCGCCGCGCCGAAGATCGCTGCCCAGACCCTGACCCTGTTTCCCGGGCATGCCTGGTCGGCCATGACAGTGATCTGCATCTGCCTGTTCATCGGCGCGATGGGTAAATCGGCCCAGGTTCCGCTGCACGTGTGGCTGCCGGACTCGATGGAAGGCCCGACGCCGATCTCGGCGCTGATTCACGCCGCCACAATGGTGACCGCCGGGATCTTCATGGTGGCGCGCATGTCACCGCTGTTCGAATATTCGGATACTGCTCTGTCATTCGTGCTGGTGATCGGCGCGACCACGGCGCTGTTCATGGGCTTCCTCGGCATTGTCAACAACGACATCAAGCGCGTGATTGCCTACTCGACGATATCGCAGCTCGGTTACATGACCGCCGGGCTCGGTGTGTCCGGCTACAGCGTGGCGATCTTTCATCTGATGACGCATGCCTTCTTCAAGGCGTTGCTGTTCCTGGCGGCGGGCGCGGTGATCATCGCGATGCATCACGAGCAGGACATGCGCAAAATGGGCGGGCTGCGACACCGTATGCCGGTGACCTACTGGACTGCTCTGATCGGTTCGCTGGCTCTGATCGGCACGCCGTTTTTCTCGGGGTTCTATTCCAAGGACGCATTGATCGACGCGGTGCACGCCTCGCAGCGCGCCGGCTCCAGCTACGCCTATGTGTGTTTGCTGCTGGGTGTGTTCGTTACCGCGCTGTACACGTTCCGGATGATGTTCCTGACCTTTCATGGGCAGGAGCGGCTCGATCATCACGCGCGTGAGCATTTTCACGACGTTGGCTGGGATATGAAGGGACCATTGGTTGCCCTGGCGATACCATCGCTGGTGATCGGGTACCTTACCGTCGAGCCGATCCTGTTCGGTGGTTACTTCAGTGATTCGATCAAGGTGCTCGATGGCCACGATGTACGGGCCGGTCTGAAGAGCGAGTGGCATGGTCCGGCCCTGTTCGCGCTGCAAGCACTGGTGTCCGCGCCGATGTGGCTGGCGGCGATCGGTGTATTCACCGCCTGGTGGGGCGTATTGCGCCATCCCGAGTGGGGCGATGCGATGCATCGACGCTTCGGCGTGCTGGTGCGCGTGTTGGATCAAAAGTACTACTTCGACTGGTTCAACGAGAACGTGCTGGCGCCAATGGCGCGCGGACTCGGTCTGCTGCTGTGGCGCGCGGGCGATCAGGCCGTGATTGACGGGGCACTGGTCAACGGATCGGCCGGCATGGTCGGGCGCGCGGCGTTCAGAACGCGCATCCTGCAGAGCGGCTTTCTGTACTCGTATGCCTTCTGGATGGTGATCGGCCTGGCGGTATCGCTCGGCTGGTTGCTGCTGCATATCTGACGCAAGAAGGATCGGAACGGCATGCAGCATCTTGGCTTGCTCTCGCTGGTGATCTGGCTGCCGATCGCCGGCGGCCTGATCACGCTGGCCTTCGGTGAGCGGCACGCACGCGCAGCACGCTGGGCGGCACTGCTGAGTTCGCTGGCGGTTCTGGCCGCCTGCGTGCCGCTGTACACGGGATTCGGTGACGGCACACCCGATTTCCAGTTCGTCGAGCGGATGGCCTGGATCCCGGCGCTGCATGCGCAGTATTACCTGGGGGTGGACGGTATCTCGTTGCCGCTGATCATGCTGACGGCATTCATGACCGTGCCGGTGGTGATCGCCGGCTGGTCGGTGGTGGAGAAGCGCGCCGCCCAGTACTACGCCGCATTTCTGATCATGGAAGGCCTCATGATCGGTGTGTTCGCGTCGCTGGATTCGCTGCTGTTCTATTTTTTCTGGGAGGCGATGCTGATCCCGATGTTCGTGATCATCGGCATCTGGGGCGGTCCGCGGCGTGTCTACGCCACGTTAAAATTCTTCCTGTATACGTTCCTGGGGTCGGTGCTGATGTTGGTGGCGCTGATCTACCTGTATCTCAAGGCGGGCGATTACAGCATCGCCTCGATGCAACAGCTGCCGCTGACCCTGGCGCAGCAGCGCTGGATTTTCCTGGCGTTCCTGGTGGCGTTTGCGGTCAAGGTGCCGATGTGGCCGGTGCACACCTGGCTGCCGGACGCGCACGTCGAGGCACCGACCGGCGGCTCGGTGATCCTGGCAGCGATCATGCTCAAGATGGGCGGCTACGGCTTGATCCGCTTCAGCCTGCCGATCGTGCCCGATGCCTCGCGCCAGCTCGACTGGCTGATCCTGGCGCTGTCACTGATCGCGATCCTCTATATCGCTCTGGTCGCCCTGGTGCAGACCGATAT
>DASXYW010000060.1:0-24952 GCA_036502265.1 Steroidobacteraceae bacterium
CGTCGAACTCACCCTCGCCACACAGACGCCGGTGATTGATCGTGTCTTCGTGAAGATCCCACGGCGCCTCTAAGGTGCCGTCGTTGAGTTCGATACCTCCCAGATAGCTCAATGGAATGCGGGCCAGTTCGGCATACGGAATGCCCAACTTCACCATGTGCCACAGGTCGAGAATGATGCCACCGTTGGCCGCGGCCGCGCCCTCGATCAGCTCGAGCGCACCGGCCAGGGTCTTGACGTTGGCGAAGGGCATGAGCTCGAACAAGATGTCGGTGCCACGCCCGGCCGCCTGCTGACACAGCACACCGAAGGCATCGATCAGCTGCGGCATGGGCGCCGGCGTGTTGAAGAAGTCACCGACCTTGATGTGATGTGCCTCGAACGCTTCGGCAGCATCGAGCAGCAGCCGTTTGCGCAGCTCGCAGGCCGCGTGCCGCTCGCCGTCGCGAAACCACCAGTCGTTCAGGAATTCCAGCTCGATGTGCACCATGCCGTGATCGTCCAGCACGCGCTTGAGGTCGCGCAGAGACTGCGACTTCAAGGCGTGTTCCAGATCCGCGTGCCAGATCCCGAAGCCGTCGAAACCGGCGGTCGCCGCGGCCGCAACTCGATCGCGAAAGCTGGCGGTGCTGTACTCGTGATCGCTGTGCGGTTCGGCGCCGACCGCAAAGGTCCAGTACGATGCAACCAGATGCACACCATCGGTCATTGATGAACTCCTAAAGCTGCGGGCGACCCAAGGATAGTCGACCAGCCGCTAGGCCGACATCGGCGCCAGCTGTCGCCGGGACAGGCGCACGGGCGCAGTCTCGCGCAGAAACAGGGCCAGTATGGTGCCGGCCACGGCGCAGCCGGCCATGATCACCATGGTGGCCTGAAGTCCGTACTGATCGGCGGCCCAGCCGGCGATCCACGGCGAGCTGACGCCGCCGAGCACCTCACCGATGCCCATGACCAGACCCACCGTGGTGGCCAGATAGCGCGCCGGGATCGTCTCGGCCGGAATGGTCGCCATGAACAAGGGGAAGGTGCCACTGGCCGACCAACCGATGAAGATCAGGCTGCCGAGCATGAACAGCGAGCCTTGAAAGTAGAGGGCCGCCAGCGGCGTCAGCAAGCCGATCAGATGGAAGACGACGATGACCGGGCGACGACCGAAGCGGTCGGACAGAGACGGCACGACGAAGCTGAAGAATGCCGCCGACAGGCCCAGCACGCTCATCAGATGGCTCATCTGCGAGGCTGACAGCAGACGCACCTTGACATAGAGCAGTGGCAGAAATGCCCAGCCCAGCACCATCCAGGCCACCATGACGATGGCCATCAGGATGCAAAGCACGATGTTGCGATGCTGAAGCAGCTCGCCGTAGCGCAGCGCTTCGTGAGACGTCGCAGTTGCGACGGGGGCCGGCGCCGGCGAGCGAACGTAGCGCGCTATCAACAGCGCCATCAGCAGGCCGGGAATGCCGGCAACGAAGAAGGCGACGCGCCAGCCGTAGGCGCTGGCGACCGCGACCAGAACCAGCGGGCACAAAAATGACCCCAACAGATTGCTGCCGAAATTCTGCATGACACCCATGTTGTGGCCGCGCTTCGCCTCGGGCGATTCGGCCGCAAGCAGCGACTGGGCCACCGGCAGGATCGGACCCTCGGCCGTCCCCATCAGCAGGCGAGCCAACAGCAGCAGCATGAACGAGCCGGCCAGACCGGACAGAAACGAGCACAGCGAAAACGCGATATAGGCGACCACCAGCAGTCCCTTGCGATTGCCGCTGCGATCGGAATAGGCGGCGCCGAGAAAACCGATGGTCGCCCAGGTGAATGACAGGGCCGATACGATCATGCCGGCCTGCTGATTGGAGAATTTCAGATCATCGATGATGAACGGCATCAGGTTGGTGACCGCGTTGCGGTCGAAGAACACGACGCCGAACGCGATGCCCAGTACCCAGATCAGGCGCTTCTCATATGTCATCCGACCGCTCCCCGGCTGACCGAATTTCACAGTCAATCAGCTACTCTAGCGCCATCGCCGGATCGACGTGCGACTCGCCTTCGCTCGATGGCCACCCCTATTTCGCTGTCGGTCGAGTCCTGAGCGTCGCTCGAACTAACCTGCGCTGGAGTGCATACTGAACTCAACGGTGCCGCGCGCCCGGCGGTGCGGCACCGTCTTGTTTTTGACGGAGAGTGGATGCGACCTGAACCCAAGCAGCGCCTGTGGATGTACGAGGCGATGTTTCGAAGCCGGCAACTCGATACCGCGGTGCTGGCGGCCTACCGGGAAGGCAAGACGCCGGTGTTTCATATGGGCAAGGGTCCGCTGCCTGGCGAGATGCATCAATCGTTCGGGCAGGAACCGTGCGCCGCCGCGGTGTGCGTGCACCTTGGGCCGGACGATGCGGTAGCGGCCGGTCATCGCCCGCATCACGTGGCGGTCGCTCGCGGCGTCAATCTGCAGCGCATGGCGGCCGAGCTGTTCGGCAAGAAGACCGGATTGTCCGGCGGTCGCGGCGGTCACATGCACCTGTACGACGCGGCGGTGAATTTCTTCTGCAGCGGAATCATCGCCGAGAGCATGGGCCCGGCGGCCGGCATGGCGCTGGCCCGTAAGATGCAGCGCCGGTCCGGAATCGCGGTCGCATTCATCGGCGAAGGCGCCGCCAACCAGGGAGCGTTTCATGAAGTCCTGAACATGGTCGGTCTGTGGAAGCTGCCGTTCGTGCTGGTGATCGAGGACAACAACTACGGCGTGTCGGTGTCGAAGCGCGAGTCCACCGCGGTGGAGCGCAACTCCGATCGCGCGCCGGCCTACGCGATGTCTGGCGAGTACGTCGAGGGCAATGATCCGGACCTGTTCTTCGCGGCCGCCGGTCGTGCGATCGAGCGCGCCCGGGCCGGTGAGGGTGGCACCATCCTGGAGCTAGAGACCGAGCGGCTGCAGGGCCACTTCATCGGCGACAGCGGTGGCTATCGTCCGCAGCATGAGCGCAAGGCGATGCGCGATCCGGTGCCCAGCTATCGGCAGCGATTGCTGGACGAACACGTGGTGTCAGCCGCGGACATGACTGTGCTGGAGACGCGCGTGCAGCAGGACGTGGATGCCGCGATGCGCTTTGGCCGCGATAGCGACTACCCGACACCGGAGCAGGCGCTCGAATGCCTGTACGCCTGAGGCGAGCGACGATGGCGCATAGCAACGCGGACACCGGCAGCTCCAGCGCCGAGCGCACGCTGACCATGGCGCGCGCCGGTCGCGAAGCGGTATTCAGCGAGATGCGCCGCAATCCGAATATGTTCCTGATCGGCGAGGACATCGCCAAGCTGGGCGGCGTGTTCGGGACCGCGGTCGGGATGGCCGATGAGTTTGGCATCGAGCGGGTCATCGATACGCCGATCTCGGAGACAGGATTCGTCGGTATTGCCACTGGCGCGGCGATGGCGGGCATGCGGCCGATTGTCGAGATCGCCTTTGTGGACTTCATCGGCGTGTGTTTCAACCAGATCTTTAATTTCGCCGCCAAGACGCACTACATGTCGGGCGGTCAGTACAAGGTCCCGATGACTTTCATGATCGGCTATGGCGGCGGCTACAACGACGCCGCGCAGCATTCGCAAACGCTGTTCGCAACCCTGGCGCACGTGCCGGGCATCCGGATCGTCACGCCCGCGGATGCCTACGATGCCAAGGGCCTCATGCACACCTGTCTGCGCGACGACAACGTCACGGTCTGGATGGTGCACAAACGGCTGTGGGGATTGGGCTGGCTCGGTTTTCCTCTGCCGAAAGCGCTGTCGAGGGTTCCGGAGGCTGACTACACCGTGCCGCTGGGACAATCGCGCGTCTGGCGGGAGGGGACCGATCTGACACTGGTGGGCCTGGGTCTGACCGTGCACAACTCACTGCAGGCAGCCGAGCAGCTGGCCTCCCAGGGCATCTCGGCCGAGGTGCTCGACTTGCGCAGCGTGGTCCCGCTGGATCGGGACGGTATCTTTCGTTCGGTCGCCAAGACTGGGCGGCTGGTGGTCGCGGACGAGGATTATCTGAGTTTCGGGGTAACCTCCGAGGTGCTCGCGGTGGTGGCCGAACGCGATCCATCGGTGCTCAAGGCCGCGGCGGTGCGCGTCGCCTATCCCGATGTACCGGTGCCGTTCTCGCGCCCGATGGAAGAGGCGTGCCTGCCGAGCGTCGAGCGTATTCTGGCGGCCGCGCGCAGTGTCATGAACGGCAGCAAGCGATGAGCGTGGATATCGTGGTCCCCGAGGAGCTCTGGGGCGACAGTCTCGAGGGTGTGATGCTGACCTGGATCTACCAGGACGGCGCGACCGTTCAGAAGGACCAGGTCATCGGCGAGCTGATGGTGGAGAAGGCGCAGCTGGAGCTGCATGCGCCCGCTACCGGACGCCTGCGCATCCTGACGGCTCCCGAGACGGTGGTGGGCCGCAGTCACGTGCTCGGCCGGATCGAACCGACGTAGTCATCCTAGGGCGCATCAGCGTATCAGGTAAACATCGAGTACAAGAGGTCATCAGCATCATGAGCGAGCAAAGCCTAGAGAGTGTGTTGCAGAAGGCCGGCGATCCGGTCAAGTTGCTGCGTAATTCGCAGCTCGGCGCCTATGTGTATCCCGTGGTCCCGAGCGAATTCAGCAACTGGCGGGACGAGCAGCGTGCGTGGAAGGAGAGCGCCGTGCTGTTCGATCAGTCGCATCACATGGCGGAGATCCTGGTCAAGGGCCCGGATGCGCTCAAGATGATGTCCTACCTGACCATCAACAGCTTCGCGAACTTCGCGCCCAACAAGGCCAAGCAGATGGTGCCGTGCAGCTACGACGGCTATGTGATCGGCGATGGCATCCTGTTCTACCTGGACAAGGACCAATTGCTGTTCGTCGGCCGGGCGCCGACCGTCAATTGGGTGGAGTTTCACGGACTGACCGGCGGCTTCAAGGTCGAGCTGGAGCGCGACGATCGCTCGCCGTCGCACCCGCGCGGCAAGGCGGTGGTGCGCAAGCGCTATCGCTATCAGATCCAGGGTCCCAACGCTGCCAAGATTCTCAACAAGCTCAATGGCGGACCGATCCCGGACGTCAAGTTCTTCACCATGGACGTCATCAAGATCAAGGGTCGTACAGTTCGGGCGCTGCGCCACGGGATGGCCGGAGCACCGGGGCTGGAGATCTGGGGACCGTACGAGCAGGGCGACGAGATCCGCGATGCCATCCTCGAGGCCGGCAAGGAGTTCGGCATCGTGGCGGTGGGCTCACGCGCCTACGCCAGCAACACGCTCGAATCCGGGTGGATTCCCTCGCCGCTGCCTGCGGTCTATACCGGCGAATCGATGAAAAAATACCGGCTATGGCTGCCGGCCAGCGGTTATGAGGCCACCGGCTCGATCGGTGGCAGCTACATCGCCAGCAGCATCGAGGGCTACTACGTCACCCCGTATGAGCTCGGCTACGGTCCATTCGTGAAATTCGATCACGACTTCATCGGTCGCGAGGCGCTGGAGAAGAAAGCCAAGGCGCCGCATCGTAAAAAAGTGACTTTCGCCTGGCATGGGGACGATATGGCCAAGATCTTCGCGTCACTGTTCGTCCCGGGCGTGGAGTCGTACAAATTCTTCGATATCCCGATCGCCAACTACGCCTCGGCGTCCTACGATCAGGTGAGCAAGGGCGGCAAGACCGTGGGCTTCTCGATGTTCGGCGGCTACAGCTACAACGAGCGCACCGCGCTGTCGCTGGGCGTGGTCGATCCGGACATTCAGGCAGGAGAGACGGTGACGCTGCTTTGGGGTGAGGAGGGCGGCGGCACGCGCAAGCCCACGGTCGAGCGCCACAAGCAACTCGAGGTGCGCGTCAGAGTCGCAGCGGTGCCGTACGCGCGCGATGCGCGCGAGGGCTACCACGAGGGTTGGCGCACGCGCCAGGCTTGAAGCCGGACCCGAAAGGCCGCGCCGCGGCGCTCTAGTCGGCGTGCGCCAGGCTCACGATCAGCTCGCGCAGCCAGGCGTGGGCGGGATCGGGCTCGTGCCGCTTGTGCCAAAGCAGGATCTCGTATTGCTGTGCAATCGGGAACGGCAAAGGAAAGGTCTTGATCGGCATGCCGGAGAACATCTTCGCGACCCGCTCGGGCAAGGTTGCCACGTAGGTTGTGCCTGCCAGCACCAGCGGCAGGTGCAGCAGGCTGGGCACCGTCAGCTGCACGGTCAGATCGATATCGAACAGCCGACGCACCAGCTCCTCGGCGGTCGCCGTATAGCCGCCCGGGCGACCGAACACGTGCGGCAGCGCGTAGTACTGCTCGATCGACAGGCGGTCGCCGACGCTGGGGTGATCGCGATCGACTGCGCAGATCCAGCGCACCGGCCGCAGGCGCACGCTGCGCAGGCTGTCCGGGTAGGCGCGCGCCTCATACAGGCGCAGGTTGTCCAGGCACAGGCACAGGTCAGCCTCGCCGTACTCGAGCCGAGTGAGCGCGGTCTGTGATATCAGCTCGATGTGACAGCGCACCTGGGGTGCCTGCGCCGCGACCTGCTGCAAAATCACCGGCAGGAAGCCCGGCACGGCCTCCTCCGACACGATTACGGTGAACTCGCGGCGCGCGGTGCCCGGTTCGAATGTCGGCTGGGTGCCGAGGGTGGCCTGAATGCGCAGCAGTGCCTCGCGCACCGGTTCCACCAGCGACAGGCCGCGTGGAGTCAGTTCCATGTCACGGCCGACCCGCACCAGCAGCTGGTCGTTGAAGTAGTCGCGCAGCTTGTGGAGCGCGGCGCTCATCGCCGGTTGCGAGACGCACAGCTTTTCGGCGGCCCGCGTGACGTTTTTTTCGCGCAGCAGCGCATCGAGCGAGATGAGCAGATTGAGGTCGAAGCGATTGAGCTGCATCATGCCAAGAAGATAGCAGCAAAGGCGCGCGTGAGGTCAGCAGCTCAGAACGGGTAGTGTCGGGGCGCAGTCTGCACCGTGATCCAGCGCAGCTCGGTAAAGGCATCGATGCCGGCCTTGCCGCCAAAGCGACCGTAGCCGGAATCCTTGACACCACCGAACGGCATCTGGGCCTCATCGTGCACCGTGGGTGCATTGACGTGGCAGATACCCGATTCGATGCGCCGCGCGATATCCAGGCCGCGGGCCAGATCGCGCGTGAACACCGAAGCCGACAGACCATAATCGCTGTCATTGGCGAGCCGCACGGCCTCGTCGGCCGAATCCACGCGGGTGATCGATACCTGCGGGCCAAAGGACTCTTCGCGAAACAGCGCCATCTTCGGGGTGACGTGATCGACCACGATGCCCGACATGATGGTGCCGTTGGTCTTGCCGCCGGTCAGTACCTTTGCACCCTGTTTCTCGGCATCATCCATCAGGCGCTTGATGCGCTCCACGGTCGCCACTCCGACCACCGAGCCGATCACGAATTCGCCTTCGTTGGGATTGCCGACCGGCAGCGCCGCGACCCGCTTTGCGAGCTTGGCGGCGAACGTGTCGGCGACACTGCGTTCGATAATCACGCGCTCGGTGGACATGCAGATCTGCCCGGCGTTGGCGTACGCGCCAAATACCGTGGCATCGACGGCGGCATCTATGTCGGCGTCAGCCAATACGATCAGCGGCGCCTTGCCGCCGAGCTCGAGCAGGATCGGCTTCAGATGCCTGGCGGCGACCTGGGCCAGGATGCGTCCGACGCGAGTCGAGCCGGTGAAATTGATCCGACGGATGGCGCGGTGCCCGATCAGCGACTCGGCCACCGCCTCGGCGTCCTTGACGTCGGTGCTGAGGACGTTGATCACGCCGGCGCCAAGTCCGGCTTCCTCGAGCACCGAACCGATGAAGGCATGCGTGGCCGGGCACACCTCCGAGGACTTCAGAATTACGCTGTTACCGCACGCCAGCGGCATCGCGATCGCACGTACGCCCAGAATGACCGGGGCGTTCCACGGCGCAATGCCGAGCACCACGCCGACCGGCTGTCGATACGACATGGCAAAGCTGCCGGGCACATCCGAGGGAATCACCTCGCCGCCGATCTGCGTGGTCAGCGAGGCGGCCTCACGCAGCAGCGAGGCCGCAAAATGCACATTGAAATGGCCCCAACCGGCGGTGGCACCGGTCTCATCGCGAACCGCGGCGGCGATGTCGCTCGCGCGGGCCTCGAACAGGTCGGCGGCGCAATTGAGTTTGGCCCGACGCGCACCCGGAGCGAGCGCCGACCAGGCCGGCAACGCCGCCGCGGCCGCGTCGGCGGCCGCCATGGCGTCCGCTGCCTGCGCCGCGGCCGCCCGCGTCACCACGGCGCCGCTCACCGGGTTGCGACGCTCGAAGGTGACGCCACTTCGGGCCGCTACCTGATGTCCCCCGATCAAAAGTTTGACTTCATTCATAAGCTCACCTGAAATGAGACCGCGAGTGTCCGAAACTCCATGCTTGCTTGCAAGGCAGCGAGCTTCGGGTTCACCGCCAGTCGAATCGCCCGTCATCGTCGGTTGAGCCTGGGACGCCGCGGTCGCGCCTTATGGCCGGTGGCCAGGCCCATCGGTTAAGCTGGAGGAGTTGTCGTGAGCACGGATCCCATCCAAGTCGGTGCCGCCGCCGGCATCGCTGCACAGCCCGCTGCTGGCGCCAGCGTGCGTCAATTCCTGGCGCGCAAGCCGCGCATGTTGATCAACAACGAATGGATCACGCCACGGTCGGCCGAGAGCCTGGCGGTGTTCGATCCGGCCACCGGCAAGGAAATCACGCGCATCGCGCAGGCCGGCAACGACGACGTCGAGCGGGCGGTGGCCGCGGCCCGGGCGGCGTTCGAATCCGGGGCATGGCCGGACATGCTGCCGGCGCAGCGCGAGGCGCTGTTATGGAAGCTCGGCGATCTGGTAGAGCAGCACGCCGGCGAACTGGCCGAAATCGAGAGTATCGACAACGGCAAGACGCGCATGATGGCCAGCATCGTCGACGTACCGGGCACGCGCGACTACTTCCGCTACATGGCTGGTTGGGCCACCAAGATCGAAGGCACGACCATGCAGACTTCGATCCACGGGCCGCCGGGCGCGAGATTTCATACCTACGTATCGCGCGAGCCAGTCGGCGTGGTGGCGCAGATCGTGCCGTGGAACTTCCCGCTCGCTTTGGCGGCGTGGAAGCTGGCACCGGCACTGGCGGCCGGCTGCACCTGCATCCTCAAACCGGCCGAGCAGACTTCGCTGTCGGCGCTGCGGCTGGGGGAGCTGATTGTCGAGGCCGGCTTCCCGCCGGGAGTGGTCAACATTCTGACCGGTCTGGGCGAAACCACCGGGGCGGCACTGGTGGCCCATCCCGGCGTCGACAAGGTCGCCTTCACCGGTTCCACAGAGGTCGGCAAGCTGATTCAGAAGAGCGCGGCCGAGACCGTCAAGCGCGTGTCACTCGAGCTGGGCGGCAAGTCACCGGTGATTGTGCTGCCGGACGCCGACGTCAACGCCGTGATCGGCGGGGCAGCGATGGCGATCTTCTTCAATTCCGGCCAGGTGTGCACCGCCGGATCGCGCCTGTACGTGCACGCCAAGATTTTCGACAAGGTGCTCGAAGGCCTGAATGGTGCGGCCAACGGCATTCGTCTCGGGCCGGGTTTGGACCAGGCCACGCAGATGGGGCCGCTGGTCTCCAAGGAGCAACAGGACCGGGTGCTCGGTTTCATCGAGTCCGGGCGCAAGCAAGGCGCCTCGATCATTACCGGCGGCGAGGCGCCCTCTCATCCGGGCTATTTCGTCAAGCCGACAGTGATGGTCAACGTGCGACCCGATATGAAGGTGGTGCGGGAGGAGATCTTCGGACCGGTGGTGGTGGCGCAGCGTTTCGACCAGCTCGACGAGGTGGTGAAGGCGGCCAACGATACACCGTACGGCTTGGCCGCCAGCGTCTGGACCAGCAATCTGTCAGCTGCTCATCGGCTGGTGCCGCGCATCAAGGCCGGCACGGTGTGGGTCAACTGTCACAACTTCGTGGATGCCAACATGCCGTTCGGCGGCTACAAGCAGTCCGGCGATGGCCGTGAGCACGGCCGCGTGGGTCTGGAGATGTACACCGAGCTGAAGTCGGTGTGCATCCAGATCTGAGGGCCGTTCAGGCGGCGGCGGAGTTCAGGCGCCGGAATTCGCGCGGCGTTACGCCGAACTTGGCGCGAAATACGCGCCCGAAGTGTGTCGGGCTGTTGAACCCGGAGTCGAACGCGATCTCGGTCACCGTGCGGCCGCGCTGGGCTTCGGACACCAGTGCGCGCGAGCAGGCCTCGAGGCGCCGTCGCAGAATGTAGCGCGCGACTGTCTCGTCCTGGTCGGACGACAGATGGTGCAGATAGCGCGGCGTCATCTTGCACGCCGCCGCGATCTTGGTCGGCGTTAGATCCGGATCGTGCAGATGCGCCTCGATGTAGTTGATGATGCGCAGGCGGTGCGCGCTCGCAAGCGACGAGCGACCGGTCTGCGAGCGCGGCACGTCGGCGTAGGCGGCCCCCAGCAGGTCCAGGATCGCCACGGTGAGCCGTCCGGCGACCAGGTCGTCGAGCTGATCGCGGCATTCGCCCCAGTAGCTGCGCAGAAAGCGCGAAAACAGCCCTCGCACTCCGAGCGATGCCTGCATCGGTATCGCCACCAGGCATTCCGGGCAGGCGATCTGTCGCCGCAGCGGCGCGTCCGGGATCCCGAGCACCAGCATGCGATTGGCGCCCGGGAACACGATGTCGTAGTGGCGGGTGCTGTCGCAGAGGGTAAAATCGCCCGCCTTCAGCAGCGCCTCACGCCCATCCTGCCGGCTGATGCTGGTACCTTCCACTTGCAGATGCAGAAAGAACAGCGGGCTGCGCGTGCGCGCGACGTGGGCGCGCGAGTGACGCACCAGCTGTGCTTCCGAGTACACCTCGGCGAGCGTCAGATCGCCGATCGTGGTGCGCTCGATCGAACCATGGAAGCTGCGCACGTCGACCGGATCGGACACCAGCGGGGAGAAGCTCTCCGAGGCCTGATCGTTCCACAGTGTGAGCTTGCGACGCGGATCCAGACCGGCCGTCGAGAACGACAAGATGGCAGCCATGACAATCCCTCGCGCGAGCCTCTGTGATCTCTTTCTGACAGCCGTTATACGGTAGGATCGTTTATGCCAACTAGTATGTTGCGCTTATGGTAGATATTCGTCGATCTGAGTGCCGGCTCGGGGCGCGCCCTTTTTCGGAACGAACTCAAGCCTCTGGCCCATGGTTGCCGGATCGGTGGCAGGATCACGCACTCTCGGTGACGCCCTGCAACATCGCTGTGAATCGAGTCTGACGTTGGTTGCACACAACGCCGCAAGGTTGCCGCCTGTGGCGCCACAGTATGATCCTCGAAACACTGGGGAATCACTTTGGTGATCACAACCGGCCCGCTCGCTGCCGACGATCCGCGCATCACGCTGGCGCATGGCGCCATGACGGTCGCGCAGATGCGCGTAGTCGCGATCACGGTGGCCTTGTGCGCGCTGGATGGTTTCGACGTGCTGGCGATCAGCTTTGCCTCCCCGGGGATCGCGCGCGAGTGGGGCATCGACCGTGCGGCCCTGGGCGTGGTGCTATCGATGGAATTGATTGGCATGGGCATCGGCTCGATTCTGCTCGGTGGCATTGCCGATCACAGCGGCCGCCGCCGCACGGTGCTCGGCTGTCTGCTGCTCATGAGCCTGGGCATGGCGCTTGCAGCCACCGCCAGCAGTCTGTTGACGCTGTCGCTGTGGCGCGTGCTCACCGGGCTTGGCATCGGCGGTATGCTGGCATCGCTGAATGCGATAGCGCCGGAATTCTCGAATCTGCGCCGCCGCGATCTGTCGGTGTCGCTGATGGCGATCGGCTATCCGCTCGGGGCCATCGTCGGCGGCTCGATCGCTGCCAGCCTGCTGGCGCACCACGACTGGCGCTCGGTATTCGAATTCGGCGCCATCGTCTCGGCGCTGATGGTTCCGCTGGTGTGGTTCTGGGTACCCGAGTCGATAGTATGGCTGTGCCGGCGCCAGCGGCCCGGTGCGCTGACACAGCTGAACGTCAGTCTGGCGCGCATGGGTTACCCTCCGGTCAGCGCATTGCCGGCCCCGCCCGAGCGCGGCAGCAGCCTCGGGACCGCCGCCCTGTTTAGCCCTCGCTACCTGACCACCACGGTGCTGGCCACCTTGGCCTACGCGCTGCATATCCTGACGTTTTACTTCACGCTGAAGTGGATTCCGAAGATCGTGGTCGATATGGGATTTACACCGGCGCTGGCCGCCGGGGTGCTGGTATGGGCCAACGTCGGCGGCGCCACCGGTGGCGCGGTCGTCGGCCTGCTGACGCAGCGCCTGGATCTCAAGCCGCTGACTATCGCCTGGCTGATCACATCCACAGTGACGGTCGCGATGATCGGGCACGCGCAGCCGCAGCTCTGGCAGCTGTCGCTGGTGTGCGCAGTGGCCGGTTTCTGCACCAACGGCAGCATCATCGGGCTGTATGCCATCCTGGCGCGCGTGTATCCGACCGATGCGCGCGCGGCGGGCACCGGCTTTGCAATCGGCATCGGTCGGGGTGGCGCAATCGTGGCGCCGATTGTCGCCGGCATTCTGTTTCAGGCCGGTTGGGGCTTGCAGGCGGTGGCGCTGATCATGGCGTTCGGTTCGGTGCTGGCGGCTGCCGCCATCGCGCTGATGCGCGTTCCACCGCGGCAGGCGCTGGTGACCGAGTGATTGTCACCTGGAAGGCCAGCGGCGCGGTGGCGTTGGTCACGATCGAGAATCCGCCGGTCAATGCGCTCAACAGTGCGATGCGGCGCGAATTGCTGGCGGTGCTGGATCAGATCCGTAACCGCCCGGAGTTGCGCGCGCTGGCGCTGGTGTGCGCCGGCAAGACTTTTATCTCGGGCGCCGACATCAACGAGTTCTCCGGTCCGCCGCAGGAGCTGGCCTATCGGGAGCTGTTTGCCGCGCTCGAGGGACTGCAGATTCCGGTGGTGGCCGGCATGCATGGCACCGTGCTGGGCGGCGGCCTGGAACTGGCGCTGGCCTGCCACTACCGCGTGGCGGTCGCCGGCACTCGCTTTGGTCTGCCGGAAGTCACCCTCGGCATCATCCCCGGTGGCGGCGGCACGCAGCGCATGCCGCGTCTGATCGGCGTGGAGCGCACGCTTGATCTTATTCTCAGTGCCCGTCCGGTCGACGTGGCCAAGGCGTTGGAGCTCGGTTTTCTTGATGCCGCCATCGAAGGCGAGCTACGCGCCGGCACCATCGCCTACGCCGAGGCGCTGGTGCGTAAGGGAGCCGGTCCACGTCGCACCTGTGACCTGTTGGTCGATCCCGCCACTGCCGCCCCGTCAGTCGTGGAGCGCCTCAGTGCCCAGGCGCGCGCGCAGTATCCGCATCGGCAGGCCGCGCTGACCGCGATCGAAGCCGTGGCCGCCTCAGCGCAGCTGCCATTTCTACAGGGACTGGATCTCGAGACCGAACTGGTCAATCGCGCCAAGCGCACGGTGGAATCAAAGGCGCTGGTGCACGTGTTCTTCGCCGAGCGTGAGACACGCAAGGTGCCGGGGCTGCCAGCCGATCTTCAGGGGCGTGCGGTGACGCGCGCCGGCGTGATTGGCGCCGGCACCATGGGAGGGGGCATCGCGATCTGCTTCGCCAATGTCGGATTGCCGGTGACACTGATCGACAGCAGCCGCGAGGCCCTCGATCGTGGGCGGCAAATGATCTGGAATACCTATGACTCGATGGTGAAACGCGGCCGCATTACCGTGGCGGAAAAGGACCTGCGCACGGCGTTGATCCAGGAGGAGCTGGAATACGCGCCGTTGGCCCAAGCCGACGTCATCGTCGAAGCCGTATTCGAGGACCTGGCCCTCAAACGCGCCATCTTCGCCAAGCTCGATGCGGTGGCCAAGCCCGAGGCCTTGCTGGCGACCAACACCTCGACGCTGGACGTCGGGGCGATCGCCGCGGCGACGCGCAGGCCGCAGGACGTCATCGGCCTACACTTTTTCTCACCCGCCAACGTCATGCCGTTGCTCGAGGTGGTACGCAGCGACAGCACTTCGGCGCAGTCGATCCGCACGGCGCTGGATCTGGCGCGAGTGTTGAAGAAGACCCCGGTGCTGGCGCGCGTGTGCTACGGATTCATCGGCAATCGCATGATGGAGGGCTATGCGCGCGAAGCCCAGCGCATGGTCCTGGAAGGAGCCACACCGCGCCGCGTCGACAGCGTGCTCGAGGACTTCGGCATGGCGATGGGCATCCTGGCGGTGTTCGACATGGCGGGCATCGATGTGAGCGTGAACGTGCACCGCGCGCACGCCGAGCGCTACCCGCCCGATCCGGCCTACTACCAGGCCGACTTTGCCATGCACGCGGCCGGGCGCTTGGGGCAAAAGACCGGCCGCGGCTACTATCGCTACGTCAGCGGGGACCGCACCCGCCACGACGATCTGGAGGCGCTCACGGTGCTGCAGACCAAGGCGCAACAGCTCGGGGTCCCGCCGCGCGCCCACACCGACACCGAGATCCTCGATCGCTGTCTGCTGCCGCTGATCAACGAAGGCATCCGCATCCTCGAGGAGGGCGTGGCGATGCGCGCCGGTGATATTGACGTGGTCTGGACCTCCGGCTACGGATTCCCGCGCTTTCGCGGCGGCCCGATGTTCTATGCTGACACGGTGGGCCTGAAGCGCGTCTACGAGGGTATGCTGCGCTACCAGGAACTGTTCGGCCCGATGCATTGGCAGCCCGCGTCACTGCTGGCGCGCCTGGCGCGTGAAGGGCGTACGCTTGCGGACTGGGACCGCCAGCGCGATTAAGGCCCGCGAGGGAATGCACGGATGAATGTCAAAGACCTGATCGCCATCGACGTGCATACCCACGCCGAGATCTCCTGTCGCCAGCCGGTCGATGAGGTGTGGAAGGAGTACGAGGACGCGGCCTCGAAATACTTCAAGGCTGCCGGCAAGCGCCCGACTATCCAAGAAACCATCGCCTACTACCGTGAGCGGCGCATCGGCCTGATCATGTTCACGGTCGATACCGAATTCGAGATGGGCATCCGCCGCATCGCCAACGAGGAGATCTGCGACGCCGCGCGTGACAACGCCGACATCATGATCGCGTTCGCAAGCATCGATCCGCACAAGGGCAAGCTTGGGGTGCGCGAGGCCCGCCGCTTGATCCGCGAGCACGGCGTCAAGGGATTCAAGTTCCATCCCACGGCGCAGGGCTTTTTCCCCAACGACCGCATGGCCTATCCGCTGTACGAGGTGATCGCCGAGCACAAGCTGCCGGCGCTGTTTCACAGCGGCCACTCGGGTATCGGCACCGGCATGCCCGGCGGCGGCAAGTTGCGCCTCAAGTACTCCAATCCGATGCACGTGGACGATGTTGCGGCGGACTTTCCCGACATGACGATCATCATTGCGCATCCGTCCTGGCCGTGGCAGGACGAGGCGCTGTCGGTGTGCCTGCACAAGCCGAATGTCTATATCGATCTGTCTGGATGGTCGCCGAAGTATTTTCCGCCGCAGCTGGTGCAGTACGCCAACACCCAGCTCAAGCGCAAGATGCTGTTCGGGTCGGATTTCCCGCTGCTCACCCCCGATCGTTGGATCAAGGACTTCAAAGAGGCGGCCTTTCGGCCGGAAGTCCACGATCTGATCCTCAAGGACAACGCGGTCGCCGCGCTGGGACTGGCCTAGCGGCCGCCGCTCACGGCGCTTTAGGCGGCGCTGAGCTCTTCGGTGTCGATGTCGCCCTGGGCGGCGGCGTTGTAGCGCGCCCCAGTCACGGTTGCTGGATTAATCAGCGCCTCGAGGCGGGCGATCAGTCCGCGCTCGAGCCGCACGCCCGCGGCACCCAGATTATCCTTAAGGTGCTCGACTGAGGTCGTGCCCGGGATCGGAATCACGTGCGGCGCCTTGTGCAGCAGCCATGCCAGGGCAAGCTGGGCCGGAGTGCAGTCCGCCTCGCGCGCCAGCGCGCTGTACGCGGCCAGCAGCCTGGCATTGGCGGTAAAGTTGGGCTCAGTGAAGCGCGGCATGTCGCGTCGCAGGTCGCTGGCGGTCAGCGCCGACGGGTCGCTCACTGCGCCGGTCACGAATCCGCGCGTCAGCGGCGAGAAGGCCACCAACGCCGCACCGATGCGTCGGCACTCGTCCAGCACCGCCACTTCGGGATTGCGCGTCCACAGTGAATACTCGCTCTGGACCGCGGCGATCGGATGGACCGCGTGCGCGCGGCGCAGCGTTGCAGCCGAGACCTCGCACAGTCCGATCGCGCGGATATGGCCCGCCGCAACCATCTCGGCCAGCGCCCCGACGCTGTCCTCGATCGGCACCTTGCGATCCCAGCGATGCAAGTAGTACAGGTCGATGACCTCGGTCTGCAACCGCGCCAGCGATTCCAGACAGGTGCGGCGCAGCGTCTGCGGCCGCCCGTCGAGCACGCGCCGCCCGTCCACGCCTGTCAGGCCGCATTTGCTGGCCAGGAATATGCGCGAGCGGTGTGGCGCCAGCGCCCGACCCAGCAGCATCTCATTGCTGCCAAAGCCGTACAGCGCCGCGGTATCGAAATGCCGCACGCCCAGATCCAGCGCCCGCTGCAGCAAGGCCACGCCTTCATGCGGCGGCGGCGGTACTCCGTAGGCGTGGCTCAGGCTCATGCAGCCGAGGCCCAGCGGTCCGGCCGCCATGCCGGCAATGAGACGCGGATCAGTCCCCGGCATGCAGCTGCGCTTGCAGATCGCGCAGGGTGCGATAGCAGGGCAGCACCTGCGCGACACTGGCGTTGGGTTCGCGGCCCTCGCGGATCGCCGCCAGGAATTCACGGTCCTGCAGCTCGATGCCGTTCATCGACACGTCCACTTTGGACACGTCGATCTTCTCTTCCTTGCCATTGACTAGATCGTCGTAGCGGGCGATGTAGGTGCCGTGATCACAGATATAGCGAAAAAAAGTCCCGAGCGGGCCCTCATTGTTGAACGATAGCGACAGCGTGCAGATCGCACCGGTCGCGGCTTTCAACTGAATCGACATGTCCATCGCGATGCCCAGCTGCGGATGGTGCGGACCCTCGATCGCATGCGCGATCGCGGTCGGCGCGCGCGTCTGGTAGGCAAACAGATCCACCGTATGCGCGGCGTGATGCCACAGCAGGTGATCGGTCCACGAGCGTGGCTGTCCGAGCGCGTTGAGGTTGGTGCGCCGGAAGAAGTAAGTCTGCACATCCATCTGCAGGACATGCAGCTCATTGCCGCGCACCCTGCGGTGCACCCACTGGTGCGACGGATTGAAGCGGCGCGTGTGACCGACCATACAGATAAGGCCGCTGCGTTGCTGCGCCTCGGCCACCGCTTCGGCGTCCGCCCAGCTGTCAGCCAGGGGAATCTCCACCTGTACGTGCTTGCCGGCCTTCAGACACTGCAATGCCTGGCGCGCATGCATCTGCGTCGGCGTACACAGAATCGCCGCGTCGACGCCGGGCAGAGCCAGCGCTTCGCCCAGGTCGGTGGTCGCGTGCCTGACACCGTACTTGGCGGCGATCGTACGGGTCTTGTCGGGCTCGCGCCCGACCAGCGATACCACCTCTACGCCGCCGATCTGCCGCAACGCGTCCAGATGCTTTTGGCCAAAGGCGCCGGCGCCTGCAAGCACGATCTTCATGTTCGGGGTGGATTCTCGAAGATGACATGGCCGACCGCGGTATTGGAGGCCGGCACATGGTAGAAGCGGTAGACCTCGTTGACGCTGGCATCCAGGGCGCCGCGCATGATCAGCCACATCACCAGCTCGATGCCTTCGGAGCCGGCTTCGCGCAGATATTGCAGCAGCGGCATCCTGGCCAGCTGCGCCGGATCGTTCAGCAGCAGCTCGAAGAAGCGCTGGTCGAACTCCGGATTGATCAGACCGGCACGCGGCCCCTGCAGCTGGTGGCTCATGCCGCCAGTGCCCCAGATCTGCACCTTCAGGTCCTGATCGAAACTGTCGATCGCCCGGCGCAA
This sequence comes from Steroidobacteraceae bacterium, assembly GCA_036502265.1. GTDB lineage: Bacteria > Pseudomonadota > Gammaproteobacteria > Steroidobacterales > Steroidobacteraceae > FEN-1191. Next base: position 18,007 of record DASXYW010000060.1, read on the forward strand.
TGCCTTGCCCAGCTGGTAGCAGCGCTGGCCGGAGGGCGGCGGATACTGCACGACGTTCACCGGGAACGGAATCACGCGGCAGGGCCACTCCGCAGGCTGTCCGAACATCAGCGACAACGGCACCGTCAGCCCGTGGTCCACGTCCATGCGATTGACGATTGTCAGATCGAAATCCTGTTGTATGACCGACTGCGCGATGTGACTGGCCAGTTCCGGATGGCCTTGCACGACCGGCACGGGGCGCGGCCCCCAACCTTCATCGGCCGGGTTGAAGCTGACGGCGCAGCCGATCGCAAAGGTTGGAATGATGGTGGCATCAAATGCGCAGGCGTGATCGTTGTAGATCAGGAACACCACGTCCGGCACATGTTCGCGCATCCACTGCTTGGAGAAGTCGTAACCCTGGAACATCGGCGCCCAGTAGGCATCACGGGTCTTGCCCAGGTCGATCGCCGCTCCGATCGCCGGTACATGCGACGTGGTGACCCCGGCGGTCACTCTAGCCACGCGCTCGACCTCCGCCACGTGTGCCCGGGTCGTCGGGCAGCCGGCCGCCGGCGAGCATCATCTGCGCGTACTCTTCCTGGCTCATGCCGGTCATCAACGCCGCGGCGTACTGAAAACTCTTGCCGTCGGTCGCGAACAGCTTCGCCAGGTAATAGATGTTGCCGCCGTGCTTGATCATCTGGTTATAGTCGCGCGCCATCACCGCCTGTTTCTGCTGTTCGCTCATCGGCCATTCGTCCAGGTAGGCGCGCTCATTGGCCTTGAAGCGCTCGCGATTGGCCGCCTTCATCAGCGACATGCAGAACTGGTTCAGGTGAAAGCCAATTCGGGCCTGCTCGGCGTCGAACACCGTGGTGCCGGGAATCTGCTTGTATGATTTGTCGAGCGACATGGGCAGCTGCCTCTAGGTGTCCCAGTATAGGCGCATGGGATTGTCCACCAGCAATGAGTGCTGCAAGGCCGCGCTCGGAGCGATGCGCGGGATGAAATCCACCAAGGCCCCGTCATCGGGCATGTGCGACTTCAGATTCGGGTGTGGCCAGTCGGTGCCCCAGATCACGCGGTCGGGGAAACTCTCGACGATGCGGCGCGAGAACGGTACGACATCGTCATAGCCAGGTGGCCCGGATTTTGACAGCCGCTCGGTGCCGCTGACCTTGGACCACACCTTCGGGTGCTGGCGCAGCAGCTGCACGAAGCGTTCGAACTGCGGTCCATTGACCGGTTGGCTCACGTCGGGTCGTCCCATGTGATCGACCACCACCGTGGTGGGGAGCGATGTGATGAGGCCCTCCAGATCAGGTAGATCTGGGGCTTCGAAGTAGACGACGACGTGCCAGCCCAGCGGTGCGATCCGCGCGGCGATCGATGCCAGCATCGCGTGCGGCACGCTGTCGGCCAGGCGCTTGACGAAGTTGAAGCGCACACCGCGCACGCCGGCGACATGCAGTGAGCGCAGCGCTTCATCGCTGATATCGGCGCGCACGCTCGCCACGCCGCGGGCGCGTTCGTTGGAGCGCTCCAGTGCATCGACCAGTGCCCGATTGTCCACGCCGTGGCAGCTGGCCTGAACGATGACGTTGCGCGTAAAGCCGAGGAAGTCGCGCAACTCGAACAGCTTGGCAGCCGGCGCATCGGCGGGCGTGTAGCGTCGCTCGGGCGCGTACGGGAACACATCGCCGGGTCCGAACACATGGCAGTGTGCGTCCACGGATCCGGCAGGAGGTTGAAATCGGGGTTTGGACGGATGCGGATCAAACTCCAGCCAGTCCCGGTCCATCTGGAACTTGCTCATAGACTCCTTGCAACCTGTCGCGCGCAGCGGGGGGGGCGCAGTGGGGCCGCGGCAAATGATACCCGCACGCCAGCAGCGGCAGCATGCGCTGCCCAGCCACTCGGGTTTCCCTTTCGGTAGAGTCAGGATAGGGTAATGGGCGGAGGCTGAGACGGCATCTATGGTGACGCTCTATCACTGGGAACCGAACGCCAATTCGGGCAAGCCCATGCTTGCTCTGGCAGAAAAGGGTGTGGCCTACCAGAGCGAATACCTCGACTTGCTCAAGATGGAGCAGCACCAACCCGAGTACCTTCGGATCAACCCGGATGGCACCATCCCGGCACTGGTGCACGGCGACCTGGTACTGACCGAATCCACGCCAATGATGGAGTACATCGACGAGGCATTCGAGGGACCGCCGCTGCGGCCGAGCGACCCACGCGAGCGCTGGCGCATGCGCTGGTGGATGCGATTCTTCGATTCCTACTGCGGTCCGTCGCTCAGCATGATCGGCTGGAGCGTATTTGTCGGACCGGCGGTGCGCGAACGCGACCCGGCGGAGCTGCGCGCGGCGATCGAGCGCATCCCGCTCGAGACTCGGCGCATTGCCTGGCGCAAGGCGATGTTCAACGAATTCTCGGATGAGGAATTGGACGAATCGCGCCGTCGGGTGCGGTTCGCGACTGCCGCGCTGGAGCAGCACCTGAGCCAGCATCGATTCATTTGCGGCGACAGCTACAGTCTCGGCGACACCAACGGCTTCAATATCGCCTATGGCCTTCCGCTGACGCAGCCGGAGCACTGTAACGATCAGAGCACGCCGCATCTCATGGAGTGGCTGCGCACCATCTACGAGCGGCCCGCGACGCGCGCCACCTGGAGCAAAGGCCGCACGCGGCTGGTCGAGCGGATGGCAATGCTCGAGCGCCCCAAGGGCCACTGACGAGATCGCCGATCATGCTTGCGCTGTATCACTGGGAACCGAACCTGTATTTCCTCAAGCCGCTGATCGCTCTGGCTGAGAAGGGGATCGAGTTCGACAGTCATTATTTCGATCCGATGCAGTTTGAGCAGTTTGCCGTCGACTTTCCCGGCAATGCCGAGTCGCGACTGCAGCTCGAGCTCGAGGGGCCGGTGCTGGTGCACGAAGGTGCGATCATTTCCAGTTCGTTCTTCATGCTCGAATACATCGCCGAGGCACTGCCGGGTCCGAGCCTGCTGCCGCGCGATGCCCATGGTCGCTACCGCATGCGTGCCTTTGGGCAGAGCGGGGCTGTGCTGCTCGGAGGTGCCGTCGCGACCTTGGGGTGCGCGCGATACCTCGGTCCGGCCTTGCGCCGGCATTCAAACGGAGCGCTGCGCACTCGGATAGCGGCAATCGAGCCGTCCGAACGGCGTGCCCGTTGGGCGGCGCTGCTCGAGGATAGCCAGGAAGGAGCAGTGAGCGCTGCGCTCGGGCGGTTGCAGCGTCCGGTCGAGCGCATCGAGGCCGCCCTGTCCGGATCGCCATGGTTGGCGGGTACCGACTACTCGATCGCCGATATCGATGCCTATGCGCTGTTGGCGCCGCTGCCCACACTGGCGCCCGATGTAGTCAGCGGCAGCGCAACACCGAACATCACGGCATTTCTCACGCGCATGCAGTCACGGCCCGGGGTGCGCGCGGCGCTGGCGCGCAGCCGAACCGGCCGGCCGGCAGAAGCATTCGTGCCGGGCGCCGAGGCCTCGCGCTGGGGTTAGAAGAGATGGTCACCGAACGGTTCTATGGCTGGAAGCTGCTGGCGGCCTGCTGGTTCATCATGTTCGTGAACCTTGGCATTCCGGCCTACGGCGCCAGTGGCCTGAATGCACTGATGGCTCCGGCGCTGCACCTGGATCGCAGCGCACTCGGACTGCTGTTCAGTGCCTACATGATCATGTCGGGTCTGCCGGGTCCGCTGGTTGCGATATCGGTCAATCGGCTGGGGGTGCGGCGCACACTGATGCTGGGCAGTGTGCTGTTGATTGTCGGGGCGCTGTTGATGGCGACACTGGTGAACTCGTTCGCGTCCGCGCTGCTGGCATTCGGACTGCTGGTCGGCAGTGGTGTGGCGACCGGCGCGGCGCTGGCCACTCAGGCCGGACTGGCGCGCTGGTTCGTGCGCAAACGTGCCCTGGTGCTCTCGATCCTGTACTCCTCGGGCGCCCTCGGCGGCTTTGTATCCGGCCGGCTGCTCGACCGCGTGGTCACGCTGGCGGGCGGAAACTGGCGCGCCGGCTGGTGGGTGATTGCCTCGCTGTCGGTGGTGGCCTGCGTGGTCGCGGCGCTGTGCGTGAAGGAATGGCCATCGGACGTAGGTCAATCAGCGGATGGCGAGCTGCCGCAGTCAAGCGCGGCGGCGCCAGTGCGTGGCGCCCGCAGTTTTCGCACCATCGAGGACTGGACCTACTCCGCGGCCCTGGCATCGCCGGCCTACTGGCTGATGGTTGGAAGCCTGCTCGGCGTAAGCTGTGGATACACGCTGTTTCTGGCCCACGGCTTCGTGCATCTGCGCGACCTGGGGCATCCCGCCACCGAGGCCTGGCAGGCGATTTCGATCGTCGCGGTGAGCGGACTGATCGCCAAGCTGCTGGTCGCCAGCCTTGGCGACCGCTTGGATCCGCGTTATCTGTGGGCCGTATTCCAACTGATTTTCGGTCTCGGCATGGCCCTGATCGTCCATGCCAGCAGCCACCAGGCGGTAATTGGGTTTGCAGTGTGCCTCGGCATCGGCTTCGGCGGTGGGCTGGTATGCCTGATGACGGTGCTCAGCAATTATTTCGGCACGCGTGCCTTCGCCTCGCTGTCGGGGCTGGCGGTCGCGATCAACACCACGCTCAGCGCGGTCACGCCATATGTCGCCGGCTGGCTGTACGACAGCGGCCGCGGCTACGGGTCGAGTTTTCATTTCCTGGCCGGCTGGTGCGTGCTCGGCGGCGCGATGCTGTTGATTCTGCGGCCGCCTCGATTGCGCGGCCGGCCGCGATTCGCGCCACAGGCCGACGCATTGCGCGCCTGACGCGAGCGGCAATACAACTCGGGAGATCGATGATGGCATACACGCTTTACACCGCGGCCACCCCCAACGGCTGGAAGGTTTCGATCGCACTGGAGGAATTGGGCTTGCCCTACGAGGTCCGGCTGATCGACTTTGGCAAGAACGAGCAGAAGGCCGACTGGTACGTGAAGCTCAATCCCAACGGGCGCATTCCCACGCTGGTGGACGACGGTTTTGCGCTATTCGAATCCGGTGCGATCCTGGTCTATCTGGCCGAGAAGACCGGCAAGTTCCTGCCGCACGATGTGCAGGGCCGCAGCCGTGTGCTGCAGTGGCTGATGTTCCAGATGGCCGGGATCGGCCCAATGATGGGTCAGGCAAACGTCTTCTTTCGGTATTTCCCCGAGAAGATCCAGCCCGCGATCGACCGCTATCAGCGTGAGGTCACTCGCCTGTTCGGCGTCATGGACCGCCAGCTCGCCGATCACGACTACATTGCCGGCGACTACTCAATCGCCGACATCGCGTGCTGGCCCTGGGTCTCCGGGCACGAGTGGTCCGGCGTCGGCGTCGATGAGTTTCCGCATTTGCAACGCTGGCTCGATCGGATGGCCAAGCGGCCGGCGGTCCAGGCCGGGCGTGACGTGCCGATCAAGCGCGACCGCGCCGCGGAAATCGAGAGCGCCAGAAAGACCGGACCGCAGATGCTGGTCTGATTGATTGCCACGACCGCGCAGGGATCACCATGACACTTAAGTATTATCACGCCGAGCCACTCGCCAATTCGCTCAAATCGATGGCGCCGCTATACGAGAAGCGGTTGCCGTTCCGGAGCATCTACGTCGACCTGCACAAGTTCGAGCAGCATGCGGAATGGTTCGTGGCCATCAACCCCGAAGGCCAGGTACCGGTACTGGATCACGACGGGCTGATCATCACGCATACCACGGTGATCAACGAGTACCTGGAGGATGTGTTCCCGGATGTGCCGCTGCGTCCGCGCGACCCGCTCGGCGCAGCGCGCATGCGTTACTGGAACAAGTTTGTCGACGAGCATGTGATGAATTACGTCTCGATGCACGGCTGGCATCGCATGGTCGGAGTGATCGCGCGCAAGGTCGACAGCGGCGAATTCGAAAAGCTGATGGAGCGCATCCCGCTGCCGGATCAGCGCAAGAAATGGCGCACGGCGCGCTCGGGTTTCAGCGATGCGGCTCTCGCCAATGCCACTGAGAAGATTCTGTACGCGGTCGACAAGGTCGAAAAGCAGCTTGGGCGGAGCGCCTGGCTGGCGGGGGATGCCTACACACTGGCCGACATCAACTTCTACGCGATGTGCGGCATGATGGTCGAACGCATGTTTCCGGAGATGGACATCGCGCGGCGCTGTCCGAAGCTGGTCGCGTGGCGGGAAAAGATGAACGCGCGTCCGGCGATCGTGACGGCGCTACAGCAGGAGGATCGCACCGAACCGGGGCTACGCACCTGGTCCGGCCACGTCCGCTAGGGCGCTTTCAGTCCTCGCCGCTGGCGCGCGTAGCTCGCGCGGCGCGTCTTTTCGAAACCAGTGCGCTGGTCGTAGCCGGCATCGGGCGGGTAGTCGCGAAAGTCCGCCAACACCTCATCGAACAGCTCGCGCAGCTCGTCCTTGAATTCCGGGTGCGTGAAAATATGGAAGCGGTTCTCGCGGATCGCCTCCAGCACGCGTGCCGCAATCACGTCCGGTTCCATGCCAAACTCATGAATCTCGGCCAGGCGTTGCACGTTGTTGTGATCGACCGGCTTGGCGCCGGCTTTGAGACGCTTCGGGCGGATGTCATCGCTGGCGTAGATGTACGACTTGACCAGACCGGGACACAGTACCGAGACACCGATGCCGTGCGGGGCAAGGCTCGCGCGCAGTGACTCTGACATGCCGCGCACCGCGAACTTGGTGGTGTTGTAAATGCCTGGCACACCGGCGGCGAGAAACGCCGCCATCGAGGCGGTGTTGACAATGTAGCCGCCCTTACCGGCGGTTACCATGCGCGGGGCGAAGGTCATCACGCCGTTGAGAGGCCCCTGCAAGTTGACGCCCGTGACCCAGTCCCAGTCGTCGTAGCTGGAATCCTCGATGGTCTGGAACAGGTTGATGCCGGCATTGTTG
>DASXYW010000061.1:0-5599 GCA_036502265.1 Steroidobacteraceae bacterium
CCGCATCGGCCGGCTGAGCGGGCCGGTCTGGAGCATCGCGGCCTACGGGCAGCCATCGTCGCTGCGCGCCGCCGCCCGATCGATCGCGGATGATTTGCTGCCGCTATTGCTGCTGGATGCGCTGGTGGTTGCGCTGGCCACCTGGTACCTGTGCGGCTGCTGGCAACGGCCGCTGCTGCGACTCGAGGCCGCGCTGCAGGCGTTGCGACAGGGACAGTTTCGGCGCGTGAACCTCAGCGGCAGCGCCGACACGCCGCGCGCCATCGCCCAGTCGTTCAACCTGACGATGATGGCGCTCGAGAGCCGCTTTGGCGCCCAGGAGCGCTTGTCCGAGATTGACCGCCTGCTGCTTCAGGCCACTGAACTGGAGCAGTCGATCGAACCCATTCTGCTGCGCGTGTGCACCGTGACCGAGGCGCAGGTCGCCGCCATGGCGCTGCTCGATCGCGACGCGCCGGCGCATGCGCGCTCCTTCATGGCCGGTTGCGACGGCGCGATCTGTCCGATCACGCGCATCAATCTCGAGCCGGAGACCACGCTGGCGCTGCAGGATGCACCGCAGGGCCTGCTGGTGCCGGCCCATCAACTTGATCGCTACGGCTTTTTGGAGGCGTTGCGCGAGCGCGGTGCCGAGATCTTTCACGTGTGGCCGATCTTCGCCGGCAGCGAGGTTGCCGGCATGCTGTCCGTCGGCTATCGCGGCAGCCTGGAACCGGCTGCCGAGCTGCTGCGCTACGGCGCCCAGTGCGCCGCGCGTCTGCAGATCGCGCTCGGCAACCAGGATAGCGATGCGCGCTTGTATCAGCAGGCGCACTTCGATTCGCTCACCTCGCTGCCGAACCGCGTGCTGTTCCGCGATCGCTTGTCGCAAGAACTGGCCAGCGTCGGCAGCGGTTCACCTGGCGGTGCGCTGCTGTATGTCGACCTGGATCATTTCAAGCGTGTCAACGATACCGTCGGCCATGGAGCCGGCGACCAGTTGCTCACGATCATCGCGCAGCGCCTGCGTTCCTGCGTCAAAGACGGTGATACGGTCGCGCGGTTGGGCGGGGACGAATTTACCGTCATCTTGCGTCAGGTGCCCTCGGCGGAGGCGGCTAACGAGATTGCCCACCGCATCATCGAGGCGCTGCAGCGGCCGGTGAACATCACCGGCCGTGATCACCAGGTACGTGCCAGCATCGGCATCACCCGCTTCCCGGACGACGGCAGCAACATCGACGAATTGCTACGCAACGCCGACCTGGCGATGTATCAGGCCAAGGACAGCGGCCGTTCGTGTGCGGTGTTTTTCGATCGCAAGATGGCGCGCGCCTCGGTGCAGCTGGCCGAGAGTGGTCTGTTTCGCGCGGTACGTCGGCGCGAGTTCGCGCTGTTCTACCAGCCGCAGTTCGCGCTGCAGCACGGCGAGCTGGTGGCGATGGAGGCGCTGGTGCGATGGCAGCATCCACGCGAGGGGCTGCGTTTTCCGAAAGACTTCGTGCCGGCGGCTGAGCAGTGCGGCCTGATCGTGGAGATCGGCACCTGGGTACTCGAGAGCGCGTGCCGTCAGCTGATGCTTTGGCGCGAGCAAGGCATCGCGCCGGGGCGTCTGGCGCTCAACGTTTCACTGCAGCAGCTGCGCGCGCCTGAGTTCGTGCAACTGGTGAGCCAGACGCTGGGGCGCGCCGGTCTGCCGCCCCAGATTCTGGAGCTCGAGGTTACCGAGGCGGTATTTGCCGATGACGACGCCCGCACCGCTTTGCGCCAGGTCGCGGACCTGGGCGTGCGCGTGGCGCTCGACGACTTCGGCACCGGCTACTCGTCGCTGAATCATCTGCGCCAGCAACCGGTCGATGCCATCAAGATCGATCGCTGCTTCATGAGCGAGGTGCCCGACAATTACCAGGCGACGACCCTGCTGGCCACGATCATCGATATGGCGCACGCACTCGGCAAGCAGGTAATTGCGGAAGGTGTCGAGACCTTGCCGCAGTTGGATCTTCTGCGCCAGCGTGGCTGCGATATTGCGCAGGGCTTCGTGCTGGCGCGGCCGCTATCGGTGGCTGATGCGACCGAGCGGCTGGCTCAGCGCAGCGGTTCCACCGCCCTCCTGCGGCGCGCGGGCTGAGTGCGCCGGCATTTAACCGAATTGCATTTAACAGAACAGCGCCTGCGCATCCGCGCGATGCGTATCGGCGCAAATTGCGCGCAATGCGACCTTGACGTGTTTTCGAAAGGTGGCAGACTCGCAGCGTCAATTAGTGGGCAAACCTGTCGCAAGGCAGGGACGCAAAGCCACCGGTCCCGAAGCAGGGTTGGGATAGCGGGGTTGCCAGGGGAACCGGTGATCGCGCCGCATTGGGCATCGTCGGCCTCTCATGTCAATCACGCTCCATGTTTTCGGGTGCCACTCGAGATTCAGGTCCCAGGGCATCGGGGAACAGCTAATGCAGCAGGCAGATTCCACGGAGCAACGTATGACAGACACGCCCACCACGGCACTGCCGGGCGCCGCTCCGTGCAACACGTTCGTCATCAATCTGTGTTCATCGACCTCGCCAGTCGCCCTCACTCCGCCCGATCACGCCGGACTGAAGCGCTTTTCGTTCTTCGTCTCACGTCGGCGCGAGGAGCAGCGCGAGCGCTTCCGGCTGCACATGGGCTACTTCGATACCCAGGAAGAAGCCGAGAAACTGCTGGACATCGTGCGCGAGATCTACCCGGGCGCCTGGGCCGGGCTGGCGCCGGGGCAGCGACTGCGCGCGGCGACCGGACCGGCCGTCGCAGCCGTTACAGCGCACGAGGTCGCGCCGGCGACACTGCCGCCGCCGGATCCCTCGCCGATTGCTGCTGAGCACAGCCAGCACACCGAGCACGCCCAGGCCTCGCCGTTACCGCCGCTCGCGCCCGAAGCGACCATGGCGGGGGAGACCAGCATGAGCGCAGAGCTGGCGCCCGCCCCAAACGCCGCTCAAACCTTGACGCTGCTACCGGATACGGGGCGCACGCGGCCGGAAACGGCCAGACCCAATGCCGAGCACGAAGCGGCCGCACGCTCGCTCAGCGACGTGCGGGCTGCGATCGCCTCGCTCGAGGACACCAGCGAGCGCACCCCGGTGCTGCGACCGATCCCCGAGCTTAAGCCCGCGTTGCGCGCGCAGCCGGCGAGGAGCGAGCCAGCCGACCCGATCAGCGATCGCAAGGCGCTCGCCGTGCTGGAACAGGGCGCCGGCCGGGCGCACGACCCGGCGAGCGCAACCGATGAGGGCCAGCCACGCACCGAAAAACCGTACTACGCGGTGCAATTGATGTGGTCGGTGCAGCCGCTGGACATTGCGCAGGTGCCGCAGCTGGCGATTTTCAATGCCTACACTCTTTACGGTGCCGAGGGTAACCGCGACGGACGCCGCTGGTACGGCCTGCGACTCGGGTTCTTCACCGATGCGGTGTCCGCAAAGCAAGTGGCGCACTACGTACGCTCCGAGTTTTCCACCGTATCAGTGGTGCCGGTCACCGCACGCGAGCGTGAGCGTGCCAAGCTGGCCGCGGGCCACCCCGACATGATCGCACCGGTGAATGCGGCGGCACCGACGGCCGCGCCGCACGCCCCTGCGACTGCGCCCGGCACCTCGGCCGTCGCGCCTGCCGTGGCTTCGGGCAAGACCGAATTCGAATTTATCGAAGACCGCGAGTCGGCACCGGGCGCGCGTGCCAAACCCGGAGCAGCTGCGCGCCCGGCGCGCGCCGCCCCGGGCAAGCGCGCCAAGCTGCGCACTCAGGGTGTGGTGCAGGGCCGCGCCAGGACCAAGCCGCTCACGCTCGAGGAGACACTGGAAATCCTTGGCGCCAGCGAACTCAAGATGGATGATGGCCGCGCACCGCTGATCAACGATTCCGGCAGTGCCCGCTCCAACACCAAATCTGCGCGCGGCAAACCGTCGCGCCTGGGCCGTCTGTTCGAGCGCCTGTCCGAGCGCATGGGCAACTAGAGCGATCAGGATTTGCCGCCGAACAGCTTGTCCAGCTCGGAGCGGGAGCGCTCGACGGCTGCGGTCTGCGGCGGGACGTAGGCTGCTAGGCGCGGCGCAAAGTAATCGCAGAAGTTGGCGCGCGTCTTGTCGCTGACTTCCTCCGCAATCGGTTCGCGGCATTTTTTGGCGACGTGCTCGTCGTAGTCCTTGCACATCCGGCACACATGCAGCTCGGCGCGGCAGCGGGGACATTCGTCACGCCGCGATAGCGGCAGGGTCAGGACCGCCAGAGCGGCGCCGCATTTCCAGCATACGAGGTCGTGTTGCATGATCAGGCCGCGCGCTCGCGCAGGAAGCGGGCCAACGCCGCGCCAGTATGCGAGCGCGCCTGGCGCATCGCAATTGCGGCGGGGGGACCGGCGGCCACGACCCTGCCGCCGCCGGCGCCGGCCTCCGGTCCCAGATCGATGATCCAGTCGGCCTCGGCCATCACATCGAGGTTGTGCTCGATCACCACTACCGAGTGGCCGGCATCGATCAGTCGGTGCAGCACCGCGATCAGGCGCTCGACGTCGGCCATGTGCAGTCCGACCGTCGGCTCGTCCAGTACGTACAGCGTGCGGCCGCGGCACGCGCCGGAGGCATCCGACAGCCGTGCCAGTTCGGCCACCAGCTTGATGCGTTGCGCCTCGCCGCCCGAGAGCGTGGGGCTGGGTTGTCCGAGGGTCAGATAGCCTAGCCCGACGTCGGCCAATAGCCGCAGCGGTCGCGCGATGCGCGCGTGCGCCGCAAAAAATTCCACCGCGGTCTCGACGTTCATCGCCAGCACGTCGCCGACCGACTGGTCGCGCCACTTGACCTCGAGGGTCTCGCGATCGAAGCGTTTGCCGCCGCAGCGTTCGCACGGCAGCTTCACATCCGGCAGAAAGCTCATCTCGATGGTGCGGGTTCCGGCTCCATCGCAGTCCGGACAGCGGCCACCACTGGTATTGAAGGAGAAACGACTGGCGTCGTAGCCGCGCACGCGCGCCTCGCTGGTGGCAGCAAATACGCGCCGGATGTCATCCCAGAAGCCGACGTAGGTCGCGGTGCAGGAGCGCGGAGTGCGCCCGATCGGCGTCTGGTCCACCTCCAGCACGCGCGCGATCTGATCGGCACCGCGCAGCGCCCGGGCGCCGATGATCGGGGGTCGGGTCTTCGCTCCAACCAGGCGCCGCAGATTGGCAAACAGCACATCGCGCGCCAGCGAAGATTTACCCGAACCCGACACACCGGTCACCACCACCAGCCGGGCGAGCGGAATCCGCACGTCGATATCACGCAGGTTGTGCAGGTTGGCGGCGTCGATCTCGAGCGCCGCGCTCGAGCCACCGGTGTGCCGGCGCGGCTTTGCCGGATGACGCAGCGGCTGCGCCAGGAATCGTCCGGTGACCGAGTCGGGATTGCGCTGCAGGGCGCGCGCGTCGCCGGCGGCGACCATGCGGCCACCTCGCACCCCGGCGCCCGGACCCAGATCGATGATGTGATCGGCGCGACGGATCGTGTCCTCGTCGTGCTCCACGACCACCAAGGTGTTGCCCGCGGCCGCGAGCTGGTCGAGGGCCTGCAGCAACATGGCGTTGTCGCGCGGATGCAGCCCGATGGTC
>DASXYW010000062.1:0-69128 GCA_036502265.1 Steroidobacteraceae bacterium
CGATGATGCTCTGGGCCAGTTCGATCACCTGCTCGCTGTGTTGCATGGGTACCAGCAGCGCGAATTCATCGCCACCAAGGCGCGCCACGCAGCCGGTCGCACCCATCAGCGACCGCAGCCGAATTCCGACCTGACGCAGCACGTGATCGCCGACACCGTGGCCGAGGGTGTCGTTGACGAATTTGAAGCGGTCCAGATCCATCACCAGGATCGCCAGTGACCGGTCCTGCTCCCGTGCCTGCACGATGCCGCGTTCCAGTGCCTCGCTGAACTGCGCTCGATTCGGCAGTTGCGTCAGCGGATCCTCGTAGGCGAGTTTGAGAATTCGCTGCTCGCGTTCGGCGATGCCGGCGCGCATGTGATCCAGTCCCTGGGCCAGCACGCCGATCTCGTCATCGCGCCGCAGCTGCAGCGGCGCGGAATAGTCACCCTGGCGAATGCGCTTGACCGCATTGAGCAGCATTTCAATCGGACGGGTGATGCCCAGCGCGATCATGACGCTGCCGGCAATCGAAATCAGCAGACTCAAAACGCCCAGCACCACCAGGGTGGTGCGTAGCGTGACGAAGCGGCCCATCGCGTCGGCGATCGGCCGCTGCAGCAGCGCGACGATATGCTCGTCGCCGGAAGATCCGAGGGCGACGAAGCGCACCTGCTCCTCACCGCGCGACAGCTGTAACAGTCGGGTATCGAGCGCATCGAGGTACGACGGAAATTGCGCCACGAGCGCAGCACCGGCAGGTGCAACCAGGGTGGTGGCCAGCAGCTGCCAGCGGCCGGCTTGCTCGACCGCAAACGAGACGTCCAGCCCGGTGAGCTGACGCAGGTCCGCAGCCAGCGCGCGGTCCACCGGATAGCAGTCGATGATCCAACCGATCGTGACCGGTGCACGCACCGCTACCGCGATCAGCTGATAGGCGTTTGTTCCCAGCATGCCGATGGCGCTGGCGCTGCCGTCGGTGCGGGCCGCATCGATCAGAGCTTGCAAATCCGCCGGCTTGGGTGCACTGCCGCTGAGCGGCGAGCTCGCGACCATCGCACCCTTGAGATTCACGTACATCACCGCTTCGGCGCTGATGCGCGTACGCTGGGTTTCCAGCGCCGACGCCAGGGTCGCGGCATCGCCGGTGGCTACCGCCTCGCGAAACGCAAAATCCGAGGCCGATGCGCCGGCAGCCTGAATCTCGCGATCCGCGTTCTGACGCAGTACGCGCGCAAACACTTTCTGACCGACGCCCAGCTCATCCTCGATCTTGCCGCGGGCGGCGTTGTAGCTGGCATGGCTGGTGAGCGAGAATTCGGCGATCTGGACGACGCCCAGCAGCGCCACCAGAAATACGATCATGCGAACGCGCAGACTTCGAATGCGGATCATAGTCAGATCCTGCGGCCCCTGGCGCTCGCCACGCGGACAGAAACCGTGGCGCGCGGCGATGCATTTGGCATGCGAGATGGTTCCCGGTACCCGTGTTATGGAAGATGGTAGAGGGGACGGGTCGGCGGTGACGTTAATTGAATCACAGCCTGCCCATGCGCCGAATTTTGCGTGCATTTCGAACAAGCGCTGCCGGCGCAGTGCGGCCGCCATCTGTGACCGACTTCGCAATCGGCAGCCCGGCGCATGACCAAAACCGATGATGCGGCGCCCACACTGGCAACGCTCGCGGCGGAGCTTGCCCGAGGGCGGGTCAGCAGCCGCTCGCTGGTGCAAGCCTGCCTTGCGCGGATCGACGAGCCCGGTGGGGAAGGCCCCCGTACCTTCATGCTGGTGGACCGCGACGCGGCTCTGGCCGCCGCCGATGCGGTCGATCGACAGCGCCAGCTCGGCGCGACGGTTCCCACCCATGCCGGCATTCCGGTCTCGATCAAGGACCTGTTCGACATCGCCGGTCAGGTGACCCGCGCTGGCTCGACCGCGTTGGCGAATCGCGCACCGGCAGACGTCGACGCGCCGTGCGTCGCGCGCTTGCGCCGCGCAGGATTCATCGTCATCGGTCGCACCAATATGACCGAATTCGCGTTCTCCGGGCTTGGTCTGAATCCCCACTACGGCACTCCGCTCAATCCGTGGCGGCGCACCGAGGGACACATTCCCGGAGGCTCCTCATCGGGTGCGGCAATTTCGGTCGCCGAGGGCATGGCCCACGGCGCGCTGGGCAGCGATACTGGCGGATCGTGCCGGATCCCGGCGGCTTTCACTGGCCTTGTCGGCTACAAACCCACTGCGCGGCGCGTGCCGCGCTCCGGCGCGGTACCGCTGTCTACGACGCTGGATTCATTCGGACCGATCGCGCGCACGGTCGACTGCTGCGCCCGGCTGGACGGCGTGCTAGCCGGGGAGCCACCGGCCGAGCTGACTCAGATGGCGGACTCCAGGCTGCGCTTCGCCGTGCCACGGACCGTGGTCGTGGACGACCTGGATGCGCCGGTGACCGCAGGCTTTGAGCACGCGCTCGCGCGGTTGTCGGCGTCGGGTGCGCAGCTGGAGTCAATCGAGGTGCCCGAATTCGCCCAGATCGCGCCCATGAACGCCAAGGGGACGATCTCGAACTATGAGTGCTATGCCTGGCACCGGCAACTGATCGCGCAGCACGCGACCGAATATGACCCACGGGTCCTGGTGCGCATCCGTAAGGGGGCGAAGCAGACGGCCGAGGACTACGCCGCACTACTGGCGGCCCGCGGCGCCTTCATCGCTGCGGTGGATGCGCGCCTGTCGCCGTTCGACGCGTTCCTGATGCCTACGGTACCGATCGTGCCCCCGCGGATGTCCGAGCTCACCGCCGACGATGCCTATGCCCGCATCAATGCACTGGTGTTGCGCAATCCCAGCATCGTGAACCTGTGGGACGGCTGCGCGATCTCGATTCCAGTTATCGCGCCCGGTGCCGCCCCGGTCGGCCTGACGCTGGCCTGCCGCAGTGGCCAGGACGCCCACTTGTTTCGCTGCGCGGCTGCGGTCGAGGCGGTGCTGGCGGCGGCGTGACGACGGCTTGTGTGAGTGAAGCTGAAGCGTCAATGCCGCCTGCACCTACAGCGAATTCGCTCGCCCCAGAATCGACAGGCTTGGGCTATGCCGAGGACCATTACCGCAGTCCAGCATCAGGAGAGATACATGAAGGACCTCGGCCGACTGGCAATCCTCACGGTCAGCGCGCTGCTGAGTTTATCTGGCTGCATCGTGACGCCCGCGCATGAGCACGATCGCGTCGAATACCGTTATGAGAACGGTGATCGCATCGATTCCCGTGGTCATCGCGAGATGCATTGGTGCGATGCGCACCGCGACGACGAGCACTGCCACTAGAGCAATCAGCGCATTCCGGCGGCGCGCGCGAGCTTAAGGTCGGCGATCAGCATCGCCAGTGCCCGCGCCCGCTGCCGAGGTTCGATCATCCGCAAGACCGCTGACGGGTGCAGCGTCGCGATCGCGCGCACGCCCAGCTCGCTGTCGAGCAGTTGGCCGCGTTGGCGCATCAATCGAAAGCCGCGCCCGAGGACTGCCTGAGCGGCGGTCGCTCCCAGGCAGACCAGAAGCGCGGGCCGAAGCGCCGCGACCTCCGCCACCAGCCAGCGGCGGCAGGCATCGATTTCCCGCTGTGCCGGCGTCTTGTGGATCCGACGCTTACCACGCGGCTCCCACTTGAAATGCTTCACGGCATTAGTGATGTAACAGGCTTGCCGCTCGATGCCGGTCTCGTGCAGGGCCCGAGCCAGTAGCTCCCCGGCGGGCCCGACGAACGGTCGCCCTTCGATGTCCTCCCGATCCCCCGGCTGCTCGCCGATCAGCATCAGCTTAGCCCTCGCCGGCCCGTCGCCGAATACGGTCTGGGTCGCGCGCGCGTACAACGGACAGGCCGTGCAGCGGGCCGCCTGCTTGCGAAGCCGGCCGAGCGTGGCGGGACGGGCCCGGCGGCTAACGGCGTCAGACATGTTCGAGATGCAGCAGCTGCCCGGCTGCGCGCAGACCACTGCGCACAGCCGCATGCACCGTGCCCCAATGCCCGCTGACGTCGGTGTGTTCGCCGGCAAAATAGATCGTGTTAGCCACCGGCTCGCACAGCTTGGCCGAGGCATCGATCGCCCCGGCCGGAACATAGCTGTAGGCGCCACGAGCATACGGATCCGCCTGCCAGTCGTGGGTATGCCAGCTCAGCAGCAAGCCTCGCACCCGATCCACCGGTAGGCTGAGCACGTCAGCTAGCGTGTTGATCGCCCGCTCCAGCAATGCGTTGACACCGACTCGTACCTGCTGTTCGGCTTGCACGGCGCCTACCGCCGGACCACCGATCCAGCCGGTGATCACCGGGGCGGTATCCGGCATCAAAGTCCACCAGGTCGCCGGCAGTGCGCCGTGCGCAAACAGAAAACTCAGCTGATCAAGCTGCGCTGCCCATTTCGGAGTCGCTTCCAGCATGGCCGGATCGCTCCAGAATCGTTCGCGAAAAACCAGGGTGATCCGCAGCACTGCCCCCATTCGCAGCTGCTGCGCATGCATCAGGGCACTGGGTTTTGGCGCAAAGGCGATGGCATCCGCTTGCAGCACCCCGAGTGGAACGGTGACTAGCACGCGTTTGGCCTTGACGCGCAAGATATCGCCGTCGGGGCTGTCAGCGGTGATGTCGACCCGATCGCGCCGCCATGTGATCTGTCGCACCGGAGCACCAAGGGTCACACTGCCGCCTGAGCGCACCAGGTCTCGGGCCAGAAAGGCCGGCAAAGCACCGTAGCCGCCGACGATGCAGAACAGCCGATCGCCGTCGATCGCATCCTCGGCGCGCTGTTGTCGCGCCAAGCTGGCCACGCTGATCACGCTGGCGTCCGCCGCATTGAAGCCCTCCACATATTCCAGGGCGCGCACCCGGGCGAATTCGCCGATCGCGTGCCACTGCAGATACTGCGCGAAGCTCAGATCGCGGTCGGGCGACTGGTTGGCTTGCCAGCGGGTCATCTCCTCGAGCACCGCCATGCCGCCCTCGAGCTCCTCGTCATGCCGTTGCAATGCTCCATCCCGAAAGCACAGATGCGCACCGGCGCGCGCGCGCGTTTCGAGGCGCGCCTCTCGGATCAGATCCCAGGTCTCCGGAGGATGGCCGTGGATGAACTCGGCGCCCAGTTCGATCGGCAGCGGCTCTGCCTTGTCGCGATCCACGCGCGCCGTGAACACGCGGCCACCGACCCGATCGCGAGCCTCGAGTACCGCTACGTTCAGGCCGGACTTCGCCAGCGCATGAGCTGCAACAAGTCCCGCCACTCCGGCTCCAACAATCGCAACTTCGCAATCCACTTTCAAATACTGGGCTAGCGCTTGCGCCGGTGCCATGGGATACAACGCCGAGCGTCTGTCAGTCGCCGACCGATGCTACAGTCGACCGCAACGTTTGGAGGGAATCATGGCCGAACGACCGGCGTTCATCTTCGACCTCGATGGCACCCTGGTGGATAGCGTGTACCAGCATGTACTGTCCTGGAAGGAAGCGCTGGACACCGAAGACATCAATCTGTCGGTCTGGCGCATCCACCGCAAGGTCGGCATGAGCGGCGGCCTGTTCGCGAACCAGCTGCTGCGCGAGACCAAAATCGATATCACGCCCGAGCGCCTGGAGCGGCTGGGCAAGCTGCACGCCAGTGCTTACCAGCGTCTGGCTGTGAACGTTCGGCCGCTGGCCGGCGCCATCGAACTACTGGACACGTTGACAACCGGTCGGATTCCGTGGGCCATCGCGACCAGCGGCCGCATGGAAACGGCGGCACCCAACCTGAAGGCACTGCGCATCGATCCCTCGAAAGTAGCGGTGGTCACCCGCGACGACGTCAAATATGCCAAGCCCGATCCGGATCTGTTCCTGGCCGCCGCGGCGCGTCTGAAGGCGCCGATCACCAATGCCGTCGTGGTCGGCGACAGCATCTGGGACATGCTTGCGGCCCGGCGGTGCCATGCACTGGGAGTCGGTTTGCTATCGGGCGGCTACGGACTGGATGAGCTCGAGCGCGCCGGTGCCTATCGCGTCTACGAGGACCCGGCCGACATGTTGGTGCATCTGGACGAAGTGGGAGGTCGGCGCTAACGCCGAGTAATCAGTAATAGCCGGGCGCGACAACGTTCATCCGCTGCCTGAAGCTTTGCCCCCGTCTGACTGTTTCGGAAGAGCTTCCGGCATGTATTCCTTGAATACCGCATACGATTGCCGCCACAAGCAAACACTGAACGGCTCGATTCATCGATCTTCTCCCTGTCGACCTCGCCACAGAAACTAGCCGAATAGGGAATTCCGCACACCTGTCAATTCTTACAGTCGCTTCAGGCTACTTGTCTGAAGTCTCCGAGCTGGGCCGCCAATGCACGCTTGAATGCCGGGCGCCCGGTACAGCGCTCGACATAGCCGGTCAGACGCGCATCGGGTACGAGCTCCGGCAAGGTGCGCAGCACCGTGCTCATGATCAGATCACCGGCGGTGAAGCGATCGCCATCCAGGAACTGCTTGTCCCCCAGTGAGTTGGCCAGGCAATTCAGACGGTGGCGGGCAAAGTCCACGGCGCCGGGGCGGCGCAATTTGGCCCACTCCTTGTCGGCGTGGAATAAATCGATTGCGGCGACGGCCATCACATAAGGTTCGATCGAATTGAGCGCCGCGATCAGCCACTGTATCGCCCGGGCGCGAGCGTTGGGATCCTTCGGCAAAAGAGTCTCAGCGCGCTCGCCGATATGCAGCACGATCGCCCCGCTCTCGAACAGTACCTGGCCGTCCTCCTCGAAGATCGGTACCTGGCCGAACGGCTGCAGCGAGCGATAGTCGGGCTTGTCCTGGTCGCCCTGCTCGAGCAACCGTGTCCGGTACGGCAAGCCGGCTTCCTCCAGCGCCCAGCGCACGCGCAGATCGCGCACCCGTCCCTGCGCGAACGCGGGAACCGATCGAAAAGCGGAGATCGTGATCATGCGATTTGCTCCTCATGATATCGACTGGATTTGGCGGAGAGGGTGAGATTCGAACTCACGAAACCCGTGAAGGTTTGCCGGTTTTCAAGACCGGTGCATTCAACCGCTCTGCCACCTCTCCGACCGAGTTGAATTCGTCGTGCCGCCGATTCTATCAGTGGCTACTTGGATGCGGCGGGCGGCACGAACTGGATCAGCGCATTGAGCATTCGTTGCAGCAGCTCGCGCAACGGCGACGCCCGGGTCTCATCGTAGACCGTGCGATCCTCGTCCATATAAGCGCTCTGAGTCAGTTCGATCTGTACCGCATGCACGCTCTTGGCGGGGGCACCGTACTGGCGCGTGATATAGCCACCCTTGAAGCGCCCATTGACCACGCAGCTGAAATGGGTCTGCGAGCTGATGAGATTGAACATCGGGATGATCATGTCCGGATGACAGGAGGCCCCCTCATCGGTGCCGACATTGATGTCCGGCAGTATGCCGGTGAACAGGCGCGGAACGCGGCTGCGAACCGAGTGGGCGTCGTACAGCAGCGCAAAGCCGAAATTTGCGCGCACCTCTTGGATCAGCTGTGCCAGCGCCTGGTGATAAGGCTGCCAGTAGCGCTCGCGCCGCGCGTCGACCTCCGAGGCCGGCAGCGCATCGACGCCGCTGCCGTACAGGGGCTCGCCGGCAAAAGTATGCGTCGGGCACAAGCCGGTATTGGTCATTCCAGGATAAAGGGGCGCGCTATCTGGCGGCCGATTCAAATCGATCACGTAGCGCGAATACCTCGCGGCGATGACGTGCGCCCCCAGTTCGGACACGAAGTCGTACAGGCGATCGACGTTCCAGTCGGTATCGACCAGTGCGCGCGCCACCGGCGTGAACTCGCGCTCCAGGTGCTCCGGCACGCGTGTACCCACGTGCGGCATGCTCACGATCAGCGGCGTACGTCCCGGGTTCAGTTGAAATACCGAAGCGTCGGAGTCAGCCATCGTCACAGGTTCCTCTCAATAATCGAGCAGTTGGTCGTCGAGCAGCTCGGCGAAACTGCCGGCGATCACCAGTCGGCGCGCAGCCTCGATGTCGGGCGCGAAGAACCGGTCGGCCTGGTAGCGACGGACACGCGAGCGCATGAGGCGCAGCGCCCGCTCGAGTCCGCGCGAGCTGCGCATCGGCCGATGAAACTCCATGCCTTGGGCCGCAGCCATCAGTTCGATGGCGACCACCGTCGCCGCATTGTCGGCCATATCGAGCAGCCGTCGTGCCGCATGTGTCGCCATCGACACATGATCCTCCTGATTGGCGGAGGTCGGAATGCTGTCGACGCTGGCCGGATGCGCCAGCGCCTTGTTTTCAGACACCAGCGCCGCGGCGGTGATCTGTGCGACCATGAAGCCGGAGTTGACACCGCTGTTCTCCACCAGGAATGGCGGCAGCCCGCTCATCTTGGGGTCGATCAGCAGCGCCAGGCGGCGCTCGGATAGCGAGCCGATCTCGGCCACCACCAGGGCCAGCTGGTCGGCCGCCAGCGCGACCGGCTCGGCGTGAAAGTTGCCGCCCGAAAGCACCTCGCGCTGGCGCGAAAACACCAGCGGATTGTCGGTCACCGCATTGGCCTCACGCTGCAGAGTCAGCGCCACCGAACGCATTACATCCAGGCAGGCGCCCATCACCTGTGGCTGGCAGCGCAGCGAATAAGGATCCTGAACGCGATTGCAGTCCCAGTGGGAAGCGCGGATGCGACTGCCCTGAAGGAGCGCGCGCAGGCTCGCGGCCACGCGGCGCTGTCCGTCCTGACGGCGCAGCGCATGGATGCGCTCATCGAACGGCACGTCGCTACCCTTGAGCGCATCGACCGACATGGCGCCGGCCACTAGCGCAGAAGCAAACACGTTTTCGATGGCAAAAAGGCCCGTCAGCGCCAGGGCGGTCGATACCTGCGTGCCGTTGAGCAGTGCCAATCCCTCCTTCGCGGCCAGCCGCAGAGGCGCCATGCCCAGATCTGCCAGTGCTTTCTTTGCACTGAGCACACGATTACGCCGCCGCACCTGCCCGACGCCGATCAGCGCGGCGGCCAGGTGCGCCAGCGGTGCCAGATCGCCGGAAGCGCCGACCGAACCCTTGGCGGGCAGGCAGGGATAGACATCATTATGCAACAGCCGTTGCAGCGCCTGGATGGTGGCCGGCTGCACCCCGGAGTAACCCTGGGCGAGACTTGCGATCTTGAGCACCATGACCAGCCGCACGACCGCATCGGGCAGCAGCGCGCCGCAGCCCGCCGCGTGCGAGAGCACCAGGTTTCGCTGCAACAACTCCAGCTGATCGGGCGGTATTTGAGTCTGCGCCAGCAGTCCAAATCCGGTGTTGACGCCGTAAACCGTCTTGCCGCTGGCGAGCATCCGCTCGATCGCGCGCTCCGAACGCCGCACCCGCTGCCAGTCGCGCGTTCCGAGAGTCACGCGCACTGGGGAGCGCAGCGCTGCACGCAGGTCATCCAGGGACAGCTCACCCGCCTGCAAGCGGATGCGGGCCGTGCGGCTCGCCCCCGCCATTACGAGGCCACGCTGCTGCTGCCGACCATCGGCAAGAGGAGCTGGTGCTCGCGGGCGCAGGCGATGGCCTCGGGATAGCCGGCGTCGGCATGACGCATCACGCCGCTGGCCGGATCATTCCACAGCACCCGCTCGATACGGCGCGCCGCCGCCGCAGTGCCGTCGCATACGATCACCAGACCGGCGTGCTGCGAGTAGCCCATGCCCACTCCGCCGCCGTGATGAAAGCTCACCCAGGTGGCGCCACTGGCGGTGTTGAGCAGCGCATTGAGCAGCGGCCAGTCCGACACTGCATCCGAGCCATCGCGCATGGCTTCGGTTTCTCGATTGGGGCTGGCGACCGAACCTGAATCCAGGTGATCGCGCCCGATCACGATCGGTGCCTGCAGCTCGCCCGATGCCACCATCTCGTTGAACGCCAACCCGAGCCGGTGCCGATCGCCCAGGCCGACCCAGCAGATGCGCGCCGGCAATCCCTGGAAGTGAATGCGCTCCGCCGCCATGTCGAGCCAGCGATGCAGATGATGATCGTGCGGCAGCAATTCCTTGACCTTGGCATCGGTGCGGGCGATATCGTTCGGGTTGCCCGACAGCGCGGCCCATCGAAACGGACCCACTCCGCGACAGAACAGCGGGCGAATGTACGCCGGCACGAATCCTGGGATGTCGAATGCGTCTTTGACGCCCATTTCGAAAGCCATCTGGCGGATGTTGTTGCCGTAGTCGAACACCGGCACGCCCAGGCGCTTGTAGGCCAACATGGCCTGCACGTGCGGCACCATCGATTCGCGCGCCGCCGCGGCCACGCGCTGCGGATCGTCGCGTCGCGCCTGCGCCCATTCGTCCACCGACCAGCCGAGCGGCAGGTAGCCATTGACCGGATCGTGCGCAGAGGTCTGATCAGTGATCGCATCCGGGCGCACGTCCCGGCGCAGCAGCTCCGGCAGGATCTGCGCGGCATTGGCACACAGCGCCACCGAGACCGGCTGATGCTTGTCACGGGCCGCCTGAATGATCCCCAGCGCCTCCTCCAGGCTGTGCGCGCGCCGATCCAGATAGCCGGTGTCGAGTCGCTTCTGAATGCGCGACTCCTGGCATTCGACCGCCAGCATGGAGGCGCCGGCCATGGTCGCCGCCAGCGGCTGGGCGCCGCCCATACCGCCCAGACCGGCAGTCAGAATCCAGCGTCCGGTCAAGTTTCCGCCAAAGTGCTGGCGGCCAAGCTCGACGAAAGTTTCGTAGGTGCCCTGGACGATGCCCTGGCTGCCAATGTAGATCCACGAGCCGGCGGTCATCTGGCCGAACATCATTAGACCGCGGCGATCAAGTTCGTTGAAGTGATTCCACGTGGCCCAGTGCGGCACCAGGTTGGAATTGGCCAGCAGTACGCGCGGCGCATCCTCGTGGGTACGAAACACGCCCACGGGCTTGCCCGACTGGATCAGCAATGTCTGGTCGGCTTCGAGCGCTCGCAAACTTCGGACGATCGCTTCATAGCACTCCCAATTGCGCGCCGCCTTGCCGATACCGCCATAGACCACCAGCTCCTCGGGCCGCTCGGCCACCTCCGGATCGAGGTTGTTCATCAGCATGCGCAGCGGCGCCTCGGTCAGCCACGAGCGCGCCGACAGCTTCGTGCCCCGCGGCGCGCGAATCACCGCGCTGCGACGGGCTTGTTGAAAATCATTTGCCATGCGGTGTCATCCGATTGTGGCCTCGTTCAGGGCGGCTCGTAGCGGCTGGCGCAATCGCTCCAGTGCGGCACGATATTCCGCCTCGATCTGTGCTTGCTGCGGGTGTCGGCCTTCGCGGATCACCCAGCGTCCCGCAACCATTACCTGCCGTGCAAGCGGCGCCTCGGCTCCAAATATGAGCGCGCTGAGATAGTACTCAGGCGGCAGCTGCCCCCAGTCGCCCTCATCGCTGTCAAACGTAACAAAATCCGCGCGGCCTAGCGTCTCGGCGCCAATCCTTGCCGGGCTGCGCCCGGACAACGCCGGCGGCACCTGCCCCGCTGCCCGCCAACCGGCATCGAGCGCGCTGCGGTAGAGCCGATCGGCCACGGCGGGCTCACGGGCGGAAGCCAGCACATTGCGGCGTCCGCGCATCAGACGCAATGCCCACTCGAGCTGCCGCAACTCTGTCCAGGCGTTGCGCCCGATGTTGCTATCTGAGCCGATCGCCAGGCGGCCGCCGGCGTTGAGAAAATGCGCGGCATCGGCACAGCCGTCGCCCAGATCGGCCTCGGTAGTGGGGCACAGCACCAGCGTTGCGCCGCTGGCGGCGATCTGCTCCAGTTCGCGCGCGCTGGTGTGAATGGCATGCACCAGTGCCCAGCGCGGACCGAGCAGTGCGCGTTCCGCCAGTAGCGCCACCGGCGGTTTGCCGTAGTGATTGCGACAGGCTGCGACCTCCGCCGGCTGCTCGGCAACATGAATGTGAACCGCCCCGCAACGCTCGTCGGCCTCAAGCTCGCTCGACACGGCGATGATCGTCTCGAGATCCACCGCCCGCAGACTGTGAAAGGCGATTCCGAGTGCCACCGGCGCCGCAGCGGGATAGCGTCGCTTCAGTTCGGCCCAATCCTCGAGGAACCGCTCGGTCGAGCGGATGAAGCGGACGTGTCCGGAGCTGGGCGCGACGCGGCCGAAATCACTGTGCTGATAGAGCGTCGGCAGCAGCGTCAGGCCGATGCCGGTGCGCTCGGCGGCCCGCGCGATCGCCAGATCGGCATCGAGCGCGGCGCCCGCGGCGTGCAGCAGTCGATGCAGATACAGGAATTCCACCACCCCGGTATAGCCACCGCGCAGTAGCTCCAGGTAGCAGCGCGCCGCGATTGCCTCCAGATCCTGCAGGTCGATGCACGCCGCGGCGGTATACATCGCCTTACGCCAGCTCCAGAAATCCTCGCTCAGTGCGCGCGCCCGCTGCGTCCAGGCGGGCAAGAGCCGCTGGAACGCGTGGCAGTGCGCATCGGCGAGGCCAGGCAGCGTCAGGCCCGGTATGGACGCCCCGCGTTGCTGGTCGGGCGCGATGCGGACCACGTTACCGGCGTCGTCGATC
This sequence comes from Steroidobacteraceae bacterium, assembly GCA_036502265.1. Classification (GTDB taxonomy): domain Bacteria; phylum Pseudomonadota; class Gammaproteobacteria; order Steroidobacterales; family Steroidobacteraceae; genus FEN-1191. The sequence goes on from DASXYW010000062.1 coordinate 12,541, forward strand.
TGCACGCCGACGTTGGAACGCCATCTTCCGTCAATCCACAGATTGGCAAAGCTGATTGTCTGCATCAGGACTGGCGCCCCTGCCCCGGGTACGCGATTCTACTCGCATGGCTCAACCCGAAGGTCCTGGTACGCGGCTGTTTACCAACGCGCGCTTGCTGACGATGCGCGGCGAGCAGAACGGCACCTTCCATGCCGCCGACAGCCTCGTGACGGTGGATGGGCGCATCAGCGCCATCGGCGATGGCGCCCAGCTGCAGCGGCAATTTCCGCAGGCCGAGCGCGTCGACCTGGACGGCCGGCTGGTGACCCCAGGCTTGATCGACTGCCATACCCACGTGGTCTACGGCGGCGATCGCTCAGCGGAGATGCAGCGCCGCCTCGGCGGCGAGAGCTACGAGAGCATCGCGCGCGCCGGCGGCGGCATTCTCAGCACCGCTGCCGCGACCGCCCGACTGAGCGAGGACGAGCTGGCGCGAACGGCGTTGCCGCGCGTCGATGCGCTGCTGGCCGACGGCGTCACCACGCTCGAGATCAAATCCGGCTATGGTCTGGATCTTCAGACCGAGCTGCGTTGTCTGCGCGCGGCACGCCATATCGGCACGCTGCGGCCGGTGAGCGTGAGCACGACCTATTTGGGTGCGCACATGGTGTCGACGCAATTCCCCGGCGGCCCGGACGACTACGTGGATCGCTTGTGCTCGCACGATCTGCCCGCGGTGGCCGCCAGCGGTCTGGCCGACGCCGTGGACGCGTTTTGCGAGAACATTGCGTTCTCAGTCCAACAGGTCGAGCGCGTGCTGGCCGTGGCACGCGCGCTGGGTCTGGCGCGCAAACTGCACGCCGATCAGCTCTCAAACATGCATGCGGCGGCCCTCGCCGCCCGATACGGGGCGCTGTCGGCCGATCATCTGGAATACACCGATGCCGCTGGCATCGCGGCGCTCAAGCAGGCCGGCACCGTGGCGGTGATCCTGCCCGGTGCGTTCTACTTCCTGCGTCAGCGCCAGACTCCCCCCGTCACCGAGCTGCGTCGCGCCGGGGTGCCAATGGCGGTCTCGACCGACTGCAATCCCGGAACCTCACCGTTGTGCTCGTTGTTGACGGCGATGAATCTGGCGGCGGTGCAATTCGGGCTGAGTACGCAGGAGTGTCTGGCCGGGGTGACGCGCGAGGCAGCGCGCGCGCTCGGTGTACTCGCCGACCGCGGTACCCTCGAACTCGGCAAGAGCTGTGATTTAGCGGTTTGGGACGTAGCGGAGCCGGCCGCCCTGGTGCACTCGCTCGGTGCCCGGCCGCTGCACCTGCGGGTGTGGCGCGGTTATCTCGGGGCGGGGCCGATTCGGGCCGTGCCGCCCAGGTAGGGTCGCAGCACCGCCGGCACCTCGACGCTGCCATCCTCGTTCTGAAAATTCTCCAGCACCGCCACCAGCGCCCGGCCGACAGCAATGCCCGAGCCGTTCAGCGTATGCACCGGTTCGGGCTTGCCGGTCGCCGGATTGCGCCAGCGCGCCTGCATGCGTCGCGCCTGGAAGGCTTCGCAGTTGCTGCACGAGGAGATCTCGCGGTACTTCTTTTGCGATGGCAGCCAGACCTCCAGGTCATAGGTCTTGGCACTGGCAAAACCGGTATCGGCCGCGCACAGCTCGACCACGCGATACGGCAGCTCCAGGCGGCGTAGCACCTGCTCGGCATGGCCGCGCAGCGCCTCGAGCGCCTCATAGGAGTCGGCCGGGCGCACGATCATCACCAGCTCGACCTTCTCGAACTGGTGCTGGCGGATCATGCCGCGCGTATCGCGTCCGGCGGCCCCGGCCTCGGAGCGAAAACACGGCGTGTGCGCGGTGTATTTCAGCGGCAGAGCCTCCGCCGCTACGATCTGGTCGCGCACCAGGTTAGTCATGGATACTTCCGCAGTGGGAATCAGGTAGAAACCCTGTTCGCTGCGCACCGCGAACAAATCCTGTTCGAACTTCGGCAGCTGACCGGTGCCGACCAGCGCCGCGGGCAGCACCAGGTAGGGCGCGTAGATCTCGCAGTAGCCGTGCTCGAGCGTGTGCAGGTCGAGCATGAACTGCGCCAGCGCGCGCTGCAGTCGCGCGAGCTGCCCGCGAATCACCACGAAGCGGGCGCCGGCGATGCGACCGGCGGCTTCGAAGTCCAGCAGCCCGAGCTGCTCGCCGATCGCGGCGTGATCGCGCAGCTCGAAGCCGAACTGCCGCGGCTGGCCGTACCGAGCGATCTCGACGTTGGCGCTCTCATCGCTGCCATCCGGTACCGAGTCGTGCAGTAGGTTGGGCAGCTCGAGCTGCAGCTGCTCAAGCGTGGTCTGCACCGTGCTGAGTTCCTGCTCCGCGCTCGACAGTCCCTGGGTGAGCGTCTCGGCTTGCTGCAGCAAGGGCGCGATGTCCTGGCCGCGGCCACGCGCCTGACCGACCGTGCGCGCGTGTTCATTGCGGGCTGCGCGCAGCCGATCGGTCTCGATCTGCCAGTGACGACGGCGCTCCTCGAGCTGCTTCCAGGCAGCAACGTCGAAAACATAGCCGCGGCGCGCCAGGCGACGCGCAACATCTTCCGGAGCGGTGCGCAGCAGCTTCGAGTCAATCATGACTTGCCTTGGTCCGACTTCATCTGTCGCAGGCGCTCGAGGGCTTCGCCGATGCGCTGCTCGAGGCCGCGCGGGGCGGGATGATAATAGCGGCGATCGGGCATGTCGTCGGGTAGATAGCGCTCGCCGGCGGCATAGCCTTCCGGCTCATCATGCGCGTAGCGGTAATCGCTCCCATGGCCGAGCTCCTTCATCAGGCGCGTCGGCGCGTTGCGAAAACGCAGCGGCACCTCCAGGCTGCCATAGCGCTCGACATCGGCGCGCGCCTCGTCCAGTGCGGTGTAGACGGCATTGCTCTTGGCCGCGACCGCCAGATACACCACGGCTTCGGCCAGTGCCAGCTCGCCTTCGGGGCTGCCCAGGCGCTCGAAGCTCTGCCAGGCATCGAGTGTGATCTGCAGTGCGCGCGGATCGGCCAGCCCGATGTCTTCGCTGGCCATGCGGGTGATCCGCCGTGCCAGGTAATGCGGATCGCAGCCACCATCGATCATGCGCGCGAACCAGTAGAGCGCCGCATCCGGGTCGCTGCCGCGCACCGCCTTGTGCAGCGCCGAGATCTGGTCGTAGAACTGATCCCCGCCCTTGTCAAAGCGGCGTCGCCCGCCTGCGGCGACCTCCTGTGCCTGCGCCTGAGTGATTTGCTGTGCGCCATTGGCGGTGGCCACCGCCGCTGCGAGTTCCAGCATCCCCAGGCCGCGGCGAGCATCACCGTCAGCGGCATGGGCCAGAAGATCGAGCGCTTCATCCGCGATGCCCAACTCCTGGGTACCCAGGCCGCGCTCGCGATCGGTCAGTGCGCTGCCCAGCAGCCCGCGCAGCTCATCGACGCTCAGCGCCTTGAGCACATAGACCCGGGCGCGTGACAGCAGCGCGCCGACGATCTCAAACGAGGGATTCTCCGTTGTCGCGCCGATGAAGGTCAGGGTACCGTCCTCGACGTGCGGCAGAAACGCATCCTGCTGCGCTTTGTTGAAGCGGTGCACTTCATCGAGAAACAGTACGGTCGGGCGCCCTTCGACCGCCGATTGGCGCGCCAGCGCCACGGCGTCACGAACGTCCTTGATGCCGGCCTGCACTGCCGACAGCGCGATAAATCGTGCCTTGGAGCGCTCGGCAATGAGGCGCGCCAGCGTGGTCTTGCCGGTACCGGGCGGACCCCACAGGATCAGGGAATGCGGCGCTCCGTCGACGATGGCGCGGTACAGCGGCTTGTCCGGTGCCAACAGATGCGTCTGGCCGATGAACTCCTCGATGCGGCGCGGGCGCATGCGATCGGCGAGCGGACGCCAGTCCTTGCCGCTGGCGCTGCTGCTCAGCGCCAGCGGTTGCTGCGTCGAAGTGCGCTTGACCATGGAGCGGCTAGGACTGCGGCGTGCCGATCACGTCTACGCCCGGAGGTGCCGTGAACTGCAGCTCGGCCGCATCCACGTGCGCATTGCGCTCGCTGCGCGTGAAGTCGAGCTGCACCGTCTGCCCCAGGCGGTCGTTGACCAGCATGCGCTCCAGACGCCCGTGTGCAAATCCGAGCTCGGCATGGCTGAAATCCGCCTCGGCGCTGCGCGGCTTGACGCTGACCCAATCGAGACCATCGTGCGAGCCGTCGGCGCTGATGTCGAAAGTGTCGTGCAGCTCGGCCGCCGTTCCCGACAGCAGCATGACGGGCGTGGCCGACAACGCCGCCGCCATCGGTTTGACTGATACCTGCGCCAGCTCGCGGTCGTAGAACCAGAGATTTTTGCCGTCGGCCACCAGCAACTGGCCACTGTTGCTGCCCTTGATGGCGGCGCCGGTGCTGGGGCGGTAGTCCCAGCGAAACTTGCCCGGCCGCACCACCTCCAGTGTTCCGGTTCCGGTCTCGGTCCGATTGCCATGCGCATCGGTCACAGTCTGAGCAAATACTGTGCGCAGACTGCGCAGAACCTCCAGATAGCGATCCAGCGGTGTGGCGCCGGCGTCGGCAGCAACTGCAAGGCTGCCGATGCCGATCGCCAGCAGTACCGCGGCCGCGGCCTGCAGAATAATCACAACGCGGCGATGCTGTCGCTGAGGAAGCATCGTCATCAATGATTGGCGGGCGGCGGCGGCGCCAGCACCTCGCGGCCGCCGTTGGATTGCAGTGGGCCAACGATGCCCGCCAACTCCATCGCCTCGAGCATGCGGGCCGCGCGGTTGTAGCCGATCTTCAAACGTCGCTGCACGTAGGAAATGGAAGGCTTGCGCTCCGAGGTGACGATCTTGACCGCCTCGTCGTATAGCGGGTCCTGCTCCGGCTCGCTGCCATTGCCGCCGGAGGCGATCGCGTCCTCCTCCTCACCGCTGATTCCGGCCAGCGGGATCGGCGGCCCGCGCAGCACCTCTTCGATGTAGTTGGGTGTCGCTGACCTCTTCAGCGAGTCGACGACGCGATGCACCTCGGCATCGGACACGAATGCGCCGTGGATGCGGGTCGGCATCGAGGTGCCGGGCGGCAGATACAGCATGTCGCCATGTCCCAGCAGCGATTCGGCACCCATCTGGTCGAGAATGGTGCGTGAGTCGACTTTGGCCGACACCTGAAACGCAATGCGCGTGGGAATGTTGGCTTTGATGAGGCCGGTGATCACATCGACCGAAGGTCGCTGGGTGGCCAGCACCAAGTGGATGCCGGAGGCGCGCGCCTTCTGTGCCAGCCGTGCGATCAGCTCCTCGACTTTCTTGCCTACGATCATCATCAGGTCGGCCAGCTCATCTACGATCACCACCACGAACGGCAGTGGCTCGAGGTCGGGTATGCGACTCTGGTCGATGGTCGGGTCGTTGGCGGCCCGTTGCAGCATCACCGGGTCGCGGATCGGATGCTTGTCGGCGATCGCATCCTTCACGCGGCGGTTGTAACCGGCGATGTTGCGCACACCGAGGGCGGCCATCAGCTGGTAGCGGCGCTCCATCTCCGCCACGCACCAGCGCAGCGCATTGGCCGCCTGCTTCATGTCGGTCACCACCGGCGACAGCAGGTGAGGAATGCCCTCGTATACCGACAGCTCGAGCATCTTGGGATCGATCATGATCAGGCGCACGTGCTCGGCCGTGGACTTGTACAGCAGACTCAGCACCATGGCATTGAGCGCCACCGACTTGCCCGAACCGGTCGTGCCGGCGATCAGCAGGTGCGGCATCCGCGCCAGATCCGCCACCATCGGCACACCGCCAATGTCCTTGCCCAGTGCCAGCGTGAGTGGTGAGGCCACGTCCTCGTACGCCTTGGAGCGGATGATCTCTCCCAGCGTCACCACCTCGCGCTTCTCGTTCGGAATCTCCAGCCCCATGACCGACTTGCCTGGAATCACTTCGACCACGCGCACGCTGATGGTCGACAGCGCGCGCGCCAGGTCCTTGGACAGCGCCGTGATCTGGCTGGCCTTGACGCCCGGCGCCGGACGCATCTCGAAGCGCGTAACCACCGGGCCGGGGTGCACCGCCACCACATCGACGTCGACGCCGAAGTCCTTGAGCTTGAGTTCCACCAGGCGCGACATGGCCTCCAGTGCCTCCGCCGAATAGGACGGCTCGCGCTCGCCCGGATCGTCCAGCATTCCCAGCGGCGGCAATTCCCGCGCAGCCGGCGGATCGAACAGTGCCACCTGCCGCTCTTTTTCCACTCGCTCGCTCTTGGGCGGTGCCGGCAGCGGCGATTCGATGCGAGGCGCGATGCGCACCGGCGCGCGCCGCTGCTCGGCCTGCATCGCCTCCTTGCGCTCCAGCTTGGCGGTGCGTCCTGCATTCACCTCGCGGCGCGTGAACCAGCGCTCGCGCATCCAATGCACCCCGGACCAGGTCCAGGCGCCGAGCCGATCCATCACCGTGAACCATGAGACACCGAATGCGATCGCCGCAGCGGCCATCCACGCGGCCAGCAGCACCAGGGTGGCGCCCAGCAGATCGAGGCCCGAGGCCAGGCTGGTGCCGGCCGCGCTGCCGACAATCCCTCCGGCGCCCTGCGGCAGGTCGCCTGGGCTCCAGTGCAGCGCGGTCAGGGCGCAGCTCGCGATCAATACGATGGTGAAGCCGGCGGTGCGGATCGCAAGATTCAGGCGTGCGTGGCCGTCATCGCGCACGCGTGGTCGCGTCAGCCGCCACGCGGCGACGCCGAGCATCACCGGCCACAGATACGCCGGCCGACCGAACAGGAACAGCAGCGCATCGGCCAGCCAGGCACCGATCGGGCCGAGGCGGTTGTGCACCACCGGACCGTCACCGGTAAAGGAAAATCCGCGATCTCTGGCGTCGAACGTCAGCAGCGCGACCAAAAGCGCCAGACCCAGCACCGCGAGTGTGATCGCGGCGCCCTCGCGCAGCCCGCGCGCCACCGCGGCGGAGAAGCGCAGCGGTGCCCGGCTCTGAGCGCTGGTTTCGGCCACGAAATGTCGGTCCTCGCCTATGGATATGACTTGGCCTGCAGGCCGCCCTTACTTACCATGCATCAATCAACATTAGGAGTTCAGCGCGCCACGGCGCGGAATAAAGGGAAATTGTACATGACTCCGCCGCTGCATCGGCGCCTGATCGTGCTCGGCTCGGGCCCCGCCGGCTATACCGCCGCGGTATACGCGGCGCGTGCCAACCGCGCGCCGATGCTGATTAGCGGGCTCGAGCAGGGCGGGCAGCTCATGACCACCACCGATGTGGACAACTGGCCCGGCGACGTCCACGGATTGCAGGGCCCGGCGCTGATGCAGCGCATGCGCGAGCACGCCGAGCGCTTCGCCACCGAGATCGTGCTCGATCACATCGAGCAGGCCGACCTGTCGGTGCGACCGTTTGTGCTGATAGGCAGCAGCAATCGCTACAGCTGCGATGCGCTGATCGTCGCCACCGGAGCATCCGCGCGCTATCTGGGGCTGCCATCGGAGGAGAAGTTCCGTGGCCGCGGCGTATCAGCCTGCGCCACCTGCGACGGATTCTTCTTTCGCGGCCATCGCGTTGCGGTGATCGGCGGCGGCAACACCGCAGTAGAGGAGACCCTGTACCTTTCCAATCTGGCCGAGCACGTGACCCTGATTCACCGGCGCGACAAGCTGCGTGCCGAGAAGATCCTGCAGGACCGGCTGATGGAGCGTGCGCGCACCGGCAAGGTGAGCCTGCTGTGGCACCACGCGGTCGACGAAATCCTGGGTGACGACTCGGGCGTGCACAGCGTGCGCGTCCGTTCGACGCTCGATAACAGCGCGCGCGAACTCAAGGTCAGCGGCGCCTTCATCGCGATCGGTCACACGCCCAACACCGACCTGTTTCGCGGGCAGCTGCAGATGCGCGGCGGTTATCTGACTATCCACGGCGGCGCCGAAGGCAATGCCACCGCGGCCAGCGTGCCGGGTGTATTCGCAGCCGGCGACGTCGCCGACCACGTCTACCGCCAAGCGATCACCTCGGCCGGCTCGGGCTGCATGGCGGCGCTAGATGCCGACCGCTATCTCGAGACATTCGACCAAGCCTGATCCATAAGGAGACCCAAGCGTTCGTGCAAAGCCGGATACTCGCGCGCATCAGCGACCTGCCCGCGCCGGAGTGGAATGCGTTGGCCGGCGACTATCCGTTCCTGCGGCACGAATTTCTCGCGGCGCTCGAGGACAGCGGCTGCGCCTGCGCGCGCAGCGGCTGGAGCCCGCGCCACCTGGTGTACACCGATGAGCGCGGCCTGGCCGGCGCGGCACTGCTGTACGAGAAAACCCACTCATGGGGCGAGTTCGTGTTTGATTTCGCCTGGGCGCGCGCTGCCGAACAGGGCGGCCTCGCCTACTACCCGAAACTGGTGTGCGCGGTGCCGTTCACACCCGCCACCGGACCGCGTCTGCTGTGCCGTCCCGACCTGGCGGCCGAACCGATGCGCCTGGCGCTGCTGCAGGGAATGCGCGAGCAGCTTGAGACCGCCGGGCAATCCTCGGTGCACGCGCTGTTTTTGGATGACGACGCGCGCCGTACCTGCGAACTGGATGGCTGGCTGCTGCGTCGCGACTGTCATTTCCAGTGGCACAACCGGGGCTATCGCGACTTCGCCGATTTTCTTGGCGGCTTCTCGGCCGAGAAGCGCAAGAAGGCACGTCGGGAGCGCCGCAGGGTGCTCGAGCAGGGGATCGAATTTCGCACGCTGCGCGGCGCCGAGCTCAGCGATGCCCAGCTCGAACGCGTCTATCAACTGCACGAGAGTACATTTCTGCGCCACGGCCACGTGCCGTATCTGAATCGCGCCTTCTTTGCCCGCGTTGCGCGCGCGCCGGCCACCGGCTTCTTCGTCAAGCTGGCGCTGCGCGAATCCCGGCCGGTCGCAGCGGCGGTGTTCTTCCATTCCACCGATACGCTCTACGGTCGCTACTGGGGCGCAGACGCCGACTATCACAGCCTGCACTTCGAAGCCTGCTACTACCAGGGCATCGACTACTGTATCGAGCACGGCCTGCAGCACTTCGAGCCCGGTACGCAGGGCGAGCACAAGATAGCGCGCGGATTCGAGCCGGCGATCACCTGGTCCGCGCACTGGATCGCGGAATTGCCGCTGCGGCGTGCCATCGCCTCGTACCTGACGCGCGAGGGCCGCGCCATCGATGCCTACGCGATCGAAGCGGACGCACACGCGCCGTTCCGCAAGGGCGAGCTTACTCCGGCGCGATGATCACCTGGCTGTCGCCCGACGACCCGCCCGAGCGATTTCCGCCGCACGAGGCCGCGCTGCACGACCCGCCCGGTCTGCTGGCGGCCGGCGGCGATCTCAAGGTCGAGCGCCTGGTGGCCGCCTACCAGCGCGGCATCTTTCCCTGGTATTCGCCCGGACAGCCGGTACTGTGGTGGTCGCCGGATCCGCGGGAGGTGCTGCTGCCGCAGGAATTTCATCTGTCCCGACGCTTCGCGCGCAGTAGGCGAGCACGCGAGTTCGAGTGGCGCTCGGATCGCGACTTCGCGGCGGTGGTCGCGGCCTGTGCGGCGCCGCGCGCCCGCAGCCCCGGCACCTGGATCACCACGGAGATGGCCTCGGCATATTGCCGCCTGCACCAGCGCGGCCTGGCTCACAGCTACGAGACCTGGCGCGCCGATCGCCTGGTCGGCGGTCTGTACGGCGTTCGGCTCGGACGGGTGTTCTTCGGCGAATCCATGTTCAGCCGCGAGCGTGATGCCTCCAAGGCCGCGCTCGCGGGACTGGTGCAACGTAGCGCCGAGCTCGGCATCGAACTGATCGACTGCCAGCTGCCCTCGGCGCACCTGCGCAGCCTCGGCAGCCGCGCGATGCCGCGCGCGCAGTTCCTGCGTTTTCTACAGCCGGCCTGAATGGCGCGCCGGCTCGAATTGCATTGCCCCCGCCGTTTGTGCGTAAATTCCGCGCCCTGAAGGTCACGCAGCGCAGCATGCCGAAAGAAGACGCAATACAGATGGAAGGCGAAGTGGTGGAGACCCTGCCGAATACCACGTTTCGCGTGAAGCTCAAGAACGGTCACGTGGTGACCGCCCATATCTCCGGCAAGATGCGCAAGAACTATATCCGCATTCTCACCGGCGATGCGGTCACGGTGGAAATGACCCCGTACGATCTATCGAAAGGCCGCATCGTCTACCGCGGCCGATAGGACGCGCCCGTCCGGGCGCTCAGGCGGTAACTTCGGTCTGTGCCGCCGGGACCACTTCCAGCTGCAGCGTGCTCTGATCGTCCGACACCGACACGCGCACCTGGCCGCCGCCCACCAACTTGCCGAACAACAGCTCTTCGGCCAGCGGCCGCTTGATGTGCTCCTGGATCACGCGCGCCATCGGCCGTGCCCCCATCTTCGGATCGTAGCCCTTCTGTGCGATCCAGTGCCGCGCCGCCTCCTCGATGGTCAACAATACGCCCTTGGGCTCGAGCTGTGCCTCGACCTCGATCAGCAGCTTGTCCACCACTCGCTCGATGGTGGCTGAATCCAGCGTCGCGAACTGGATGACCGCGTCCAGTCGATTGCGAAACTCCGGCGAGAACAGCCGCCGAATTGCCTCCATGCCGTCGCTGGAGTTGTCGGTATGGGTGAAGCCGATCGACGGGCGGCTCATCTCCTGCGCGCCCGCGTTGGTGGTCATCACGATGATGACGTGGCGGAAGTCGGCCTTGCGGCCATTGTTGTCGGTCAGAGTGCCGTGATCCATCACCTGCAGCAGCAGGTTGAAGACATCCGAGTGGGCCTTCTCGATCTCATCCAGCAGCAACACACAGTGCGGGTGCTTGGCGATGGCCTCGGTCAGCAGGCCACCCTGATCGAATCCGACGTAACCTGGCGGGGCGCCGATCAGGCGCGACACGGTATGGCGCTCCATGTACTCCGACATGTCGAAGCGCACGAATTCGATGCCCAGCGCAATGGCCAGCTGGCGCGTAACCTCGGTCTTGCCCACACCGGTCGGACCGGCGAACAATAGGCTGCCCACCGGTTTGCGCTGATCGCCCAACCCCGAGCGCGCCATCTTGATCGCCGCTGACAGCGTCTCGATCGCCTGGTTCTGGCCGAAGATCACCAACTTGAGATTGCGTTCCAGGTTCTTGAGTAAATCGCGGTCAGAGGCCGAGACGTTCTTGGCAGGAATGCGCGCCATGCGCGCCACCACGTCCTCGATCTGTGCTACCTCGACCCGCACGCTGCGCTCGCCCACGGGCTTTAGACGCAGGCGCGCGCCGGCCTCGTCCACCACGTCGATGGCCTTGTCCGGCAGATGGCGCTCGTTGATATGCCGATCGGCCAGCTCGGCCGCGGCCCGCAGCGCGTCATCGGCGTATTCGACGCCATGGTGTTCCTCGAACTTGGGCTTCAGCCCCATGAGGATTTCGACTGTCTCGGCCACCGAGGGCTCGGCCACGTCGATCTTCTGAAAGCGCCGCGCCAGCGCGTGGTCCTTCTCGAAGATGCCGCGATATTCGTGATAGGTGGTGGAACCGATGCAGCGGATTTCGCCGTTGGCCAGGACCGGTTTGATCAAGTTGGAGGCATCCATGACGCCGCCGGAAGCGGCGCCGGCGCCGATCACGGTGTGGATTTCGTCGATGAACATAATGGCGCCGGGCTGCTTCTTGAGCTCGTTCACCACCGACTTCAGGCGCTTCTCGAAATCACCGCGGTACTTGGTGCCGGCGATCAGGGCGCCCATGTCGAGCGCGAAGATAGTGCAATCGGCCAGCACTTCGGGCACCCGCCCTTCCACGATCAGACGCGCCAGGCCCTCGGCGATCGCGGTCTTGCCGACGCCGGCCTCACCGACGTACAGCGGATTGTTCTTGCGTCGGCGGCACAGGATCTCGATGGTGCGCTCGACCTCGAGCTTGCGGCCAATGAGCGGATCGATGCGGCCTTCCTGTGCCTGGGCATTGAGGTTGACCGCGTATTTCTCCAGCGCGCTGCCCGACTCGGTGTCACGCTCACTCTCGACGCCGGTGTCGTCGCGCTCCTTGTCGGATTTGGATTCGCCGGTGCGCGACAGTCCGTGGGAGATGAAATTGACCACGTCCAGCCGCGTCACCTGCGCGCGCGCCAGCAGGAATACCGCGTGGCTCTGTTTCTCGCTGAAGATCGCCACCAGTACGTTGACGACCCCGACTTCCTTCTTGCCGCTCGATTGCACGTGAAACACGGCCCGTTGCAGCACACGCTGGAACCCCAGTGTCGGCTGTACCTCGCGCTCCTCGCTCGGCGCCAGGCGTGGCGTGTTGCCATCGACGTGCTGCTTCAGATCAGCGCCCAGGCGCTCGAGGTCAGCGCCGCAGCCCTCGAGAACCTCGCGCACCTTCGGCGCGTCGAGGATAGCCAGCAGCAGATGCTCGACGGTGAGGAATTCGTGGCGCGCGCCGCGCGCCTGGTGAAACGCCTGGTTCAGGCAAAATTCGAGCTCGCTCGACAACACTGCTTGGGCTTCTCCCGCCGGGTCAGGCTTCCTCGAGGGTACACAGCAACGGGTGCTGATGCTCGCGCGAGTAACTGGTCACTTGCGACACTTTGGTCTCAGCGATTTCGTATGTAAAGACTCCACAGACCCCTTTACCTCGTGTATGCACTTCGAGCATCACCCGCGTTGCGGTCGGCCGGTCCATGGCGAAGAACCGCTCCAGCACTTCGACCACGAATTCCATCGGCGTGTAGTCGTCGTTCAGCAGTATGACGCGGAACAGCGGCGGCTGCGCCGTCTCCGGCGAAGCCTCCTCAACTATTACACCATGCTCGGGGCGATTAGATGCTCTGTGCTCCGTCACGTGGAAGTCGCCCCGTCACAAATTCGCAGCGGATCTGCAGCGCGTCTGTCACGCGAGTCTAATCCACTGGCACGCGTCTCGGTATCACCCATCGGTGCGCTTGACGCTGTCGGCATAGAGCGACGCGAGGAGCAAAAAGAATTTAACCGAAACAAACACTTGAGAGCGTCAGCGACTGCGCCGTATGATGTGAGGCCCAGATGCTCCCCCGGAGCTTGCAGTTGAGCAGTGCGACCATTGCGTTCGATGAGTTCAAGTCGGTGCAGGATCTGACGCGGATGATTGCCGAGCGTGGCGCGCGGCTGGTCGCGCTGCTGCTGCTGCTGGCGCTCGGCCTGGACTGTGCGCTGATTCTGACTCGCGCCCTGGGCAACGCCCCGGATCTGCCGCCCCCGCGGCTGGCAACCGGAACGATGCTGCCCGGCCAGCGCAACGTCAACCCGGCACTGCAGCTGGCGACCATCGTCAACGCGCATTTGTTTGGCGCCGCGCCCAGCGCCAGTGGCGTGGATGCGCCTAACACCAACATGCCGCTGACTCTGGCCGGCGTTATCGCCGATCCGGATCCTTCCAAGGGAGTGGCCATCATTGGCGAGAACGCCGCCGCCGGGAAACTCTACTCGGTCGGCGCTGCGCTGCCCGGCGGCGTGCATCTGCATGCGGTTTACGGCGATCGGGTGCTGCTGGAGCGCAACGGCGGCCTGGAGACGCTGATGTTGCCGCGCACTGCAGCGCTCGGCCGGACCGCGCCTTCCACGGCAGTAACGCCGTCCGCGGCGCGCGCCGCGTCCTCACGCGAAGCGCAGACGCTGATGGCTGGATTGGTACGGGTGCAGCCGGTTTTCAACCAGGGCAAGCTCACCGGCTATCGCATTTTTCCGGGCGGCGCGAAGGGCAACAGCGCGTTCGGCCAGCTCGGCCTGCGTCCCGGTGATCTGATCGAAGCGGTCAACGGCACCTCGCTCGATGATGCCTCGCGCGCGATGGAAGTGCTCAATACGCTGGGATCCTCGGCGACGGCGACGGTCACCGTATCGCGCAACAACCAGTCGCAGGAGATCAATCTTAATCTTGCCAATCTCAACCTCGATGAGCCGAGCGAAAATGCCGCAGCCGGCGGCGCGGGTGGTGAGCCAGCCTCAGGCCCTGCGCCGGGAACTGTTCCGTTTCGCGGGCGTCCGATGCCTAATCCGAATCTGAGCACTGTGCCCAACGCGCCAGCTGCCGGCCCTGGCACTATCAACGCAGCGCCCGGCGCTGAGGTGCCGGCACCCGCAGGCGGCAGCGGCAACGAACGCGATCGCTAGAATCCAGGCAGGAAACCCGTACTGATGTTTCACAGACCAGGGATCGTCCGCGCCCCGCTGGCGCAGCGGCACATTGCGATCGCCCTCGTCGCGCTGAGCTTGAGTGCTTCGGTGTGGAGCCAGCAGAGCGCGCCGTCGACCCGATCTCATGCCGCCGCCGAACCCAGCACGCAGCGCATCACGCCCAACTTCAAGGACGCCGACATCACCCAGATCATCGAAGCGGTGGGGATGGCGACCGGCAAGAATTTCATCATCGATCCCAGAGTGCGAGCGCAGGTGACGATGCTGTCATCCACGCCGATGACGCCGGATCAGTTCTACCAGGCGTTCCTGGCGATACTGCAGGTGCACGGATTCGTCGCGGTACCGGCCGGCGACGTCATCAAGATCATCCCGGATGCCAACATGCGTCAGTACCCGGCCGACGATCTGCCCAACCACGTCAGCGCAACCTCCGACGAATTGGTGACGCAGGTGCTGGCGGTCAAGAACGTCGGTGCCGCACAGCTGGTGCCGGTGCTGCGACCGCTGATGCCGCAGACCGCGCAGCTGTCGGCCGTAACCGGGGCCAACATCCTCATCATCTCCGATCGCGCCAGCAACGTGAATCGCATGATGCGCATCATTGCGCGCATCGACGAGGTCGGAAATCCGGACGTCGATGTGGTGACGCTGCACAGCGCCACGGCGGCCGACACCGCCCGCGTGCTCAATTCGCTGCTGGCGCAAAGTGGTGAGGCCGGCGGCAACGTCAAGATCGTTGCCGATGATCGCTCCAACAGCATCCTGCTGAGCGGCGACGACAACGTTCGCATGCGCGTCAAGGCGCTGGTCGCGCATCTGGATACACCGGTGGACACCGGCAGTGAAACCCAGGTCCGTTATCTGCGCTTCTCCGACGCCGAGGACCTGGCAACCCGTCTCAAGGAGCAGATGTCGCCCAGCAGCAGCGGCAGCACTCCCAAGACCGGCATGGATGCGTACCTCAACCGTACCCAGAGCACGCAACCCCAGCCCAACGCCCAGGGCAATACCGCTCCGCTACCGGGTGCCAACCAGCCCGGCGGCGCGGCCGGCGGTTCCACCACGCTGACGCTGGCCGGAGGCACCGCGACCATCTGGGCCGACAAGGCCAACAATGCGCTGGTGATCACCGCCGGGCAGCGAAGCATGCGCGCCCTCGACGCGGTCATCGACAAGCTCGATATCCGCCAGCCGCAGGTCTATGTCGAGGCCATCATCGCCGAGGTCACGGTCGACAAGACCGAGGACCTGGGCGTGAACTGGGCCATCGACGGCGCCTCCGCCAATGTCGGCGTCGGTGGGTTCGTCTCGCCCGTGGCCGGCAGCTCGATCGTGGATCTGGTCACCGCCGCGCTCGGCACCAGTGCCTCGAGCACGACCGGCACCACCGCGACGGCCACCAGCGGGCTCAATGACAGCACGCTCAACGGCACTACCTTCGGCATCGGTCGGCTTAAGGCCACCGGCGTGAACTTCGCGGTCATGCTGCGCGCGCTGCAGGGCGATTCGCGCACCAACATTCTGGGCACACCCTCGGTGGTGACGCGCAACAATCAGGAAGCCAAGATGGAGGTGGCGCAGGAGGTGCCGTTCCTGACCGGCCAGTACTCCACGACCAATGGCACCGGCAGTGCCTTCCAGACCATCGAGCGCGAGGAGGTCGGCACCATCCTCACCGTGACGCCCACCATCAGCGAAGGCGACACCGTGCTGCTGAAGCTGCAGGTGGAGAGCTCGAGCCTGGCCGCCAGCTCCCAGGGCGCGGTCGACCTGATTACCAACAAGCGTGCGATCACCACCAGCGTGCTGATCAAGGATTCGGGCACGCTGGTGCTTGGCGGCCTGATTCAGGACAGCGTTACCAATGGCGAGCAGGCCGTGCCTTGGCTGGCCAGCATCCCGGTGCTGGGCGAGCTATTCCGTACCCGCAATACCGAGAAGACCAAGACTAACTTCCTGATCTTTCTGCAGCCGCACATCCTACGCAACGACACGCAGGCCGCGACCGAGACCGACGCCAAGTACGACTACATTCGCGATCAGCAGCGCGTCCTGAGCAAGGATCCGCGCGTCATTCCGCTGCAGCCGTACGCGCCACCCGATCCGCTGCCCTCGATCCAGAACGGCCGCACCCGGACTGGCATCCTGAGCCCGGACGACGATGCCGGCGGCAAGCACGGCCATAAGCCTGCCGATGCGGCGCCGGTGGACAACAGCCCTCCGGCACCGATGGCGCCATCGCCGGCACCGTCGCCCGACGGCGCCGTGACCTCACCCGATGTGGATCTACCGCCGCCCAACGGAGCGCCCCCGTGAGCGAGCTCGCCGAGCACGTTGCGAGCACCCAGCGTCTGCCGTTTACCTTTGCCCGCCGCCATGGCGTGCTGGTGCGTGGCATCGCCGATGGCGTGGCCGATTGCGTCTATCGACCGCCGGCCTCAGCGGTGGCGCTGGCGGAGGCCCGGCGGTACCTGCGCCTGCCGGTGCGCCTGTCGCAGGTGGACAATCAGACCTTCGATGAGCTGCTGCGCAAGACCTACGAGGGCGGCGGCGAGTCGATGCAGATCGGATTGGATGACACCACCGATCTGGCGCACCTCGCCCAGGACTTGCCCGAGCAGGCCGACCTGCTGGAGAGCAACGACGACGCGCCGATCATCCGGCTCATCAACGCGGTGCTGACGCAGGCGATCCGCGAGAACGCCTCCGATATCCACATCGAGCCGTTCGAGAATCGGCTGGTGGTGCGCTTCCGCGTCGATGGCATCCTGCGCGAGGTCCTGCAGTCCAAGCGCGGCGTCGCCCCGCTGGTGGTATCGCGCATCAAGGTCATGTCCAAGCTGGATATCGCCGAAAAGCGTCTGCCGCAGGACGGCCGCATCAGCCTGCGCATCGCCGGACGGGCGGTCGACGTGCGCGTGTCTACCATTCCCTCCGGTCACGGCGAGCGCGTGGTGCTGCGACTGCTGGACAAGCAGGCCGGCCGGCTCGAATTGAACTCCCTCGGCATGGGCGAGGGCACCGAAAAGCTGATCGACGAGCTGATCCACAAGCCACACGGCATCCTGCTGGTCACCGGTCCGACCGGCTCGGGCAAGACCACTACGCTATACGCGGCGCTTGAGCGCCTGAACGACAATACTCGCAACATCATGACGGTCGAGGATCCGATCGAGTACTACATCGACGGCATCGGCCAGACCCAGGTCAACACCAAGGTCGAGATGACATTTGCCCGTGGCCTGCGCGCCATCCTGCGCCAGGACCCGGACGTGGTGCTGGTCGGCGAGATCCGCGATCTCGAGACGGCGCAGATCGCCGTGCAGGCCAGTCTCACCGGACACCTGGTGCTCTCCACGCTGCACACCAACACCGCTGCCGGCGCCCTCACCCGCCTGCGTGACATGGGCATCGAGCCATTCCTGCTGTCCTCGAGCCTGATCGGGGTGCTGGCGCAGCGCCTGGTGCGGGTGCTGAACGCCGATAGCCGAATGCCGTTCACCGCCGGCGAATACGAGCGCCGACTGCTCGGCCTGACCCCGGCCGACCCGTCCCCGACTCTGTACCACCCAGGCCGCGACGCTGGCGGTGGCTACCGCGGCCGCACCGGCATCTACGAGCTGATCCTGATCGACGACACGCTGCGCACCATGATCCATGATGGTGTCGGCGAGCACGAGCTGGACCGCTATGCGCGCAAATTCACCCCCTCGATCCGCGACGACGGTCTGGCGCGCGCACTCAAGGGCGAAACCACGGTCGAGGAAGTCCTGCGCGTTACCCGCGAGGATTAGACTTCCGGTCCCATGGGAGCTTTCGAGTACACCGCCCTTGATACCGGCGGCCGCTCGCGCAAGGGCGTCATCGAGGGCGATACCGCCCGCCACGTACGCTCGCTGTTGCGCGAACGCCAGTTGCTGCCGATCACGGTCGAGGAGGTCGCGGCGCGAGAATCGCGCCGCCAGCGCACTCGCGGCTTCAGATTCGCACGCGGCCTGTCGGCGGCCGATCTGTCGCTGATGACTCGCCAGCTCTCCACCCTGGTGCGTGCCGGGCTGCCGCTCGAGGAAGCGCTGCTCGCGGTCTCGCAGCAAACCGAGAAACCACGCGTGCAGAGCATCGTGCTGGGCGTGCGCGCCAAGGTGGTCGAAGGCCACACGCTTGCTACCGGCCTGGGGGATTTTCCGCGTGTGTTTCCGGAGATCTACCGCGCCACGGTCTCGGCCGGCGAGCAATCCGGCCACCTGGACGCGGTGCTCGAGCGGCTGGCGGAGTACACCGAATCGCGCGAGCAGATGCGCCAGAGCGTCATGGGAGCGATGCTCTACCCGATCGTCCTGACCGTCATGTGCTTCACCATTGTCTCGATCCTGTTGACATATGTCGTGCCCAAGGTGGTCGAGGTGTTCGAGGCCAACCACGCGCGCCTGCCGCTCGCCACCCAGGTGCTGGTGAGCGTGAGCAGCTTCCTGCGCAACTACGGGCTGTGGCTGCTGATCGCCCTCGGCGCGCTGGGCTTCCTGTTCTGGCGCTCGTTGCAATCGCGCGAGCGGCGCCGGCGCGTGCACCAGACGCTGCTGAAGCTGCCGCTGATAGGGCGCATCTTGCGCGGCGTCAATACTGCCCGTTTCACCCGCACCTTGAGCATCCTGACCGCTAGCGCCGTGCCGGTACTGGATTCGTTGCGGATCGCCAGCGAGGTGGTCACCAACCTGCCGATGCGCGACGCCGTGACCGAGGCGGCCGCGCGCGTGCGCGAGGGTGCTCCGATCGGTCGCTCCCTGTCCAATAGCCGACTGTTTCCGCCGATGACCGTGCACCTGATTTCCAGCGGCGAATCCAGCGGCCAGTTGCAGACCATGCTGGAGCGCGCCGCCACCAACCAGGAGCGCGAACTCGAGGGACTGCTGGCGGCCATGGTCGGACTGCTCGGACCCCTGCTGATCGTAGGCATGGGTCTGTTCGTCATGGGCATCGTATTTGCGATGCTGTTACCAATTTTTGAAATGAACTCGCTGATCCGCTGAATTCGCCATTGCATCAAGTTTTGAATCGCATTATTTTCGGCTCAACGTAGTCCGAGGACGGCTCCGCAAGCAGAGCACGATCATGGGCGGGAACACGGATTCCGACGAATTCGAGGAAGACGACGCGCAAGAGATTGTCGGCGATGACGATCTTGATCTGGACCGCGCCATCAAGGATATGGAGATCGCCAAGCGGCGCAGCGTCAAGGTCGGCGAGCCGGCCTGGCGGCGCCTCGAGCAGCGGCGTGAGCAGAAACACACCGCGGAACTGATCAGCGACTTTGAGGACTATGACATCGGCGAGCCGCGGCGCCACAATGGCGTGGCGACCCACGGAATGAACGGCAAATCGCGCCGCTAGCTGCCACCCCGGCGCACCACCCCGACCACCACCCCTTCGATCAGCATCGACTGCTGCGTCAGATCGACGCGAATCGGCTCGAACTCCGGATTCTCCGGCAGCAGCCACACCACGCTGCCCTCCTGCCGATAGCGCTTCACGGTCACTTCGTTCTCCAGCCGGGCCACGATGATCTGCCGGTTGCGCACCTCGCTGGTGCGCTGGACGGCCACCAGGTCGCCATCCAGGATGCCGGCGTCCTTCATGCTCATGCCCACCACCTTCAGCAGATAGTGCGGCCGCGGGTGAAACACGCTCGGGTCAATCCGCAGGTGCTCCAGGATGTTCTCCTCCGACAGGATCGGCCGGCCGGCCGCCACCCGGCCCACCAGCGGCAGCGCCAGCTGCTCGCGCATCGTGTCGCGCAGCTGGATGCCGCGCGAGGCATTGGGCAGCAGCTGAATCACGCCCTTGCGCGCCAGGGCGCGCAGATGCTCCTCGGCCGCATTGGGCGACCGGAAGCCAAGCTCGGCCGCGATCTCGGCACGGGTGGGCGGCATGCCTGTCTCCTGCAGGCTCTTCTGGATGTAGCGCAGCACATTGGCTTGGCGGGGGGTCAGATCTGACATACTGTAATTATATACAGTATGGGTCGCCGGCGACAATCAGCGCGGCATTGACGATCGAAACGCTAGCCATATGCGCAGGCGCTTGTCCGGCCCGCGACAAGCATTCATGCCGCGTTCATTCAATGACCGATATCCTCTCGCACCGTCGGCGTCGGCTGACGATCGGAAATCGAAGTTGCTATTGCTTTCAATTGTTAAATTTGGTCAAGTTGTGGCCCGCAAAATCGCGCCGCCGCGCTGGCGTTCGGCCCGATGCGGTTTATTTGTGCAAGTTAAAGGGGATCCAGGATGAATAATTCAATCGTAGTGAAGCTGGCTGCCGCCGCTCTGGTGGTCGGGCTCGCCGGCTGCACCGACATCAAGCCGCTTCAAGCCGAGGTTGACTCGCTGAAGCAGCAGGTCGGCAAGCTGCAGAGCGACGTGGATGCCGCCAAGGCGTCTGCGGATTCGGCTTCCCGCGCTGCCAGCGGTGCTCAGAGCGCCGCGAATCAGGCTGCTTCGGCAGCGAGCAGTGCGCAGAGCACGGCCAACCAGGCCCTGTCTGCGGCCCAGGCGGCGCAGGCTTCGTCCGATGCGACCAACGAGAAGATCGATCGGATGTTCAAGAAGTCGATCTCGAAGTAATCGGCCCGAACTTCGAAGAAAAAAAAACGCCGCGAGGATCGCGGCGTTTTTTTTTGCCACTGCCCGCCGCGTCAGTAGCGCACCAGCACTGAGCCCCAGGTCACCCCCCCGCCCAGCGCCTCCAGCAGCAGCAGTTGGCCGCGCCGGATGCGACCGTCGCGTACCCCAACGTCGAGGGCCAGGGGCACCGAAGCGGTTGAAGTATTGCCGTGTTCCTGCACCGTTACGATAACGCGCCCCATCGGCATGCCGAGCTTTTTCGCTACCGCCTGAATGATGCGAATGTTGGCCTGGTGCGGGACCAGCCAGTCGATCGCATCGCGATCCAGGTGGTTGAGCGCCAGAGTCTCCTCGACCACGCGCCCGAGCAGCGTGACGGCGAGCTTGAACACCTCGCTACCGGCCATGCGCACGAAATCTCCAGACGGCATGTTTCCGGGCGCTGCGCCGTGGGCCGGCCCGCCCGTGCAGTACATCAGGTGCTTGTAGCTGCCGTCGGCGTGCAGGTGCGTTGATATGATCCCGGGCTGCTCCGAGGGCTCGAGCACGACGGCGCCGGCCCCATCACCGAACAGGATCGCCGTGCTGCGATCGTTCTGGTCGACGATGCGCGACAGCACTTCCGAGCCCACGACCAGTGCACGGCGTGCCGAGCCGGTGCGCACGAACTTGTCGGCGACCGCAAGCGCATAGATGAAGCCGCTGCAGGCCGCTTCGAGCGCAAATGCCGGGCCGCCGCGGCAGCCGAGGCGGTCCTGCAGCAGTACTCCCGCGTTCGGAAAAACCAGGTCGGGCGTGGTGGTGCCGTAGGAGATCAGATCGATGTCGCCGGGGGCAAGGCCAGCGGCGGCAATCGCCGCGCGCGAGGCGTGCTCGGCCATATCCACATTCGATTGCCCCGGCGGCAGAATGTGGCGGCGCTCGATGCCGGTGCGCTCGCGGATCCAGGCATCACTGGTGTCCATGCGACGCTCGAGATCGACGTTGCTGACGATCGATTCCGGCAGGTAGCTGCCGGTGCCGATGATGCGCGAGAACACCGTTGAGTCAGCCCGGTTGAACGCCGCGGCGGGACATTATTCCTGGTTGTCTTGTTCGGCCTTTTTTTCTACAACGCGGCGGCCACGATAGAAACCGTCGGGCGTCACGCAGTGACGCAGGTGCTGTTCGCCGGACTGTGGATCGGTCGACAACGCCGGCGTCGACAGCCCGTCGTGAGAACGATGCATGCCACGTTTGGACGGGGTTTTGCGGCTTTTCTGTACGGCCATAATCCAGACTCCTGCAACAAATTCCAGTTCAGCTCTTGCTCTTCGCACCGCTGTCGAGCAGCGCCCGCAGATCTGCAAACGGCCGCACGGTCGCCTGCTCGCCCACGCTCGCCGCCGGCACGGCCGGCGCCGAATCGCGCGCCTCGGTGGGACGCCCAGCCGCCCCAGCGCAAGCCTCGGCGTCGGCGTGTAACGGCACCACCGGCAGTGCCAGCAGCAGTTCTTCCGCTGCCAGCGCCGCGGGACTCAAGCGCCCTTCCGCGGCCAGATACGTTTCCCATTCGACCGGCACGGCCTCGGCCTCCGCCTCCGATTCGATCAGCAGCGCCGCCGAGCTGCTCTCGATGGTCAGGGGCATCGGCCCCATGCAGCGTTGACAGATCAGCTCCAGGGGCGCCTTCAGTGTCACCTGAGCGACCATATAGCCCTGCTCACGACCGAACTGCAGACGCGCGTGAACCACGCTATCGCCCGAGATCAGCTCCACCGGAAGACCCGGCAGCTCGGCTAACGGGATATCCAGCTCCAGGATCGCGCGAGCGTCCGCTAGCTTTCTGACGTCGCGTAGCTTCGAGGCGCCGCCCGACATGGGCCGCGTATAATAGGTTCAGCGCCACGGCAAGTCAAAATGCCGCGCGTCCAAGCCTTTGATTCGAACACCGTTTTCTTGCTACCTATGTCGCGCTTGATACTGGCCTCGACGTCAGTGTATCGGCGCGAGCTGTTGGCCCGTTTGCGACTGCCGTTCGAATGCCAGGCACCCGGTGTCGATGAGTCGACCATCGCCGGCGAGGCTCATACCGATCGCGCGGTGCGATTGGCGCTCGCCAAGGCGACCGTGGTCGCGGCCCGCAATCCGGGCTGCACCGTCATCGGCAGCGACCAGGTCGGCGTCTGCAAGGGCGAACTACTCGAGAAGCCGGGTGATGCGCGGCGCGCCCACGGGCAGCTGCAGTGGCTGTCGGCCGCCGCGGCCACCTTTTGCACCGCGGTCGCAGTGCTGCAGCTCGAACGCGGCAACAGTCTGCAGTTCGTCGATACCACGACGGTATATTTTCGCGCCCTGAGTGAAGCGGAAATCGATCGCTACGTGGCGCTCGAGCAGCCGTTCGACTGCGCCGGCGGCTTTCGCTGCGAGGCGTTGGGCATCGCGCTGTTCAGCCGCCTGGTGTCCGACGATCCCACCGGACTGATCGGCCTGCCGCTGATTGCGGTCGCGCGCGCGCTGCGCCAACTCGGCTACGAACTGCCGTGAGCGCGCGCCGCCGCTGCTAGGACTGCTTCTCCATCGTGTAGCTGGTCCGCACGCCGTGGATCTTGTCCTCGTCCACCACGTGCAGGGACTTGCCGTCCTTCGACACGCTGCTGTGCACCACGTCGGTCACCTTGCCATCACGCTTGTCGGTCTCCTGCACGGTATGGCTGCCGAGGTGCTTGAGTGACACCATCGTATTGCCGGGATCCCCCGACATGGGATAGTCCTTGCCATCGAACTTGGCATCGTAGTTGACGCCGTTGCTGCTCATCTTCAATGAGTCGGCGCCCATGGCGTAGGTCAGCGTGGTGCCGGCATCGCCAATGTCGGAGATTTTGTCCGCTTTCCACGATCCTGATACTTTGTTGGCGCCGGCCGGTCCAGCCGCGACCCGCTTCTCGGTAAAGTTGCCGGTGACCGGTTGCGCGCCGGTGAAGTCGGTGAATTTCCCGTTCAGCGTGTTGCCGTCGTCGGTGACGCTATACGCCACAGTGAGGGTCGTCTTGCCCGCCTTTTTGTTGGTGATCTCAATCGAGCTCGAGCTGACGATCTTGGCCGCCACCGTATCGTAATAGGCATGCCCCGTGACCGCCTGATCGCTGCCGTCGGCCTTGACCTTGATCTGCGGTACGCAGCTTTCGCAGCGATACATGTCGTGGGCAACGACCAACACGTCAGGCTTGCCGGTTTGCTTGATCGTATCCACGCGCGTTTTCCAGGTGCCATCGAAGGGGCTGTCGGCGAGGGCAAGCCCCGGCCCCAGCAGCAACAGGCCGATCAGGATTTTCATGAGATTTCTCCAGGCTTGGTGTTATTAGGCGCGACCGATGCCGCCAACCGGGCACCGGACGCGTTGGCCGCATTTTACTCCGCCGCCGCGGGTAGCGGCGATTCGCCGAGCCGATTGAGCAGCGCCCGCAGTTCGGTCGGCAGGGGCGCGGTAAAGCACTGCTCGCCGCCGCTCTCAGGCCAGGTAAATGCCAGGCGGTGGGCGTGCAGAAACATGCGATTGAGGCCCAGGGTGCGCAGCGCCTGGTTGGCTCCGGAATCGCCATATTTGGCATCCCCGGCCACCGGGTGGCCGCAGTGCGCCGCGTGCACCCGGATCTGGTGCGTGCGGCCGGTGTGCAGGATGACCTCGACCAGCGATGCGCGCTTGCCGTAGCGCTCGATCAACCGAAACTCGGTCAGAGCGCTCTTGCCGCTCGCGTCGACCTTGACGGTGCGCTCGCCGCCGACCCGCAGATCGGTGCGCAATGCCGCGCTGACGCGCCGGCGATCGGAGCGCCAATGCCCGACCAGTAGCGCCAGGTAGCTCTTCTGGACTGCGCCCTCGCGCAGCAGAGCATGCAAGCTGCGCAGTGCCGAGCCGCGCTTGGCAACCAGCAGCACGCCGCTGGTATCGCGATCCAGGCGGTGCGCCAGCTCCAGGGTCTGCTGCGGCCGCGAGGCCCGCAGTGCCTCGATCAGGCCGAACGACAAGCCGCTGCCGCCGTGCACCGCGACACCGCCGGGCTTGTCGAGCACCAGCAGCCGCTCATCCTCGTGGATCACGGCGCCCTCGAGCGCCTCGATCAGGCCGCGTGGCGGCGATCGCGACGCTTCCGGCGCCGCGGGCCGCACGGGCGGCACACGCACCGAGTCGCCCGATAGCAGCCGCTGATCCGGGCTGGCGCGCCGGCCATTGACCCGTACCTCACCGCGGCGAATGACACGATACAGGTGGCTGCGCGGCACGCCCGGCAGCAGGCGGCCCAGGACCTTGTCGAGCCGCTGGCCCTGCTCGTCCGTCCCGACCTCGACGTGTCGTACCGAAGATCTGGCTTCGCTCAAAGCGCCCTCCAAGTGCGAAACAGCTCTCTAAATCCAAACCCGGCGCTTTAAGTGTTTGTTTCCAGTACCGCCTACGTCTATAATAATTTTGTTACCGGGTGCGGACACCGCAAGTTTTAAGGAACGGTGCCGGCTGAGGTAACAAGACTGCGGCCAAGCGTCGCATGGTAGTTGGTCCTCAAAAATGAGGCCATCGCGCATGAGTCGGCCGACCTGGTCCGCGCTCGTCAACCGCTCCTCCGAAAGTTCGAGCCCGCGAGCGCGCTGCCGGTCAGTAGACCTCAAGATTTCCGGCGCGCCGCCCTAAAGGCGGCCACGAGTCAACAGCACGCCAATCGATCCAAAAATATCGATGACACTTCTGACGCGCCAACCAATCTTCGAGGGATCCGCTGTCCACGGCGGCATCGCGAACGTGCCCCCACAAGTGCATGTTCCGGTAACCACGGCCTCTCATCCAATTTTGGCAGAGGCAAATGAAAAGAATGCTAGTGAATGCGACGCAGCAGGAAGAGCTGCGAGTCGCAATGGTGGACGGACAGAAGCTCTATGACCTGAGTATCGAGTTACCGTCCCGCGAACAGAAAAAATCCAATATCTATAAGGCCCGGATCTCGCGCGTCGAGCCGTCGCTCGAGGCGGCGTTCGTTGAGTACGGTAGCCAGCGGCACGGCTTTCTGCCGCTGAAGGAAATCTCTCGCGAATTCTTTCGCGCCCAGCCACAGGGCCGGCTCAACATCCGTGAGCTGGTCAACGAGGGTCAGGACCTGCTGGTGCAGGTAGAAAAGGAAGAGCGCGGCAACAAGGGCGCGGCGCTCACCACGTTCATCAGCCTGGCCGGGCGCTTCCTCGTCCTGATGCCGAACAATCCGCGCGCCGGCGGCGTGTCGCGCCGCATCGAAGGCGAGGATCGTGATCAGATGCGCGAGGTCATGAACCAACTCAACGTACCCGAAGGCATGGGCGCCATCGTGCGCACCGCCGGGGTCGGCCGCTCGGCCGAGGAGCTGCAGTGGGACCTGGACAACCTCAAAACACAGTGGGATGCGATCGCCGAGGCGGCCAGCGGTCGCGGTGCACCATTTCTGGTTTACCAGGAGAGCGACGCGGTCACGCGCGCGCTACGCGATTACCTCGCCGATGACATCGGCGAGATCCTGGTGGACGACGAGGCTGCGTTCCAGAAGGCCCAGGAATACATGCAGCGCTTCATGCCGAACGAGGCGCAGCGGCGGTTGAAGCTCTACGTCGATGACATACCGCTGTTCACGCGCTACCAGATCGAGAGCCAGATCGAGTCGGCTTACGCCCACAAGGTGCAGTTGCCCTCCGGTGGCAGCCTGGTGATCGACTATACCGAGGCGCTGGTGTCTATCGACATCAACTCGGCACGCGCCACTCGTGGCAGCGACATCGAAACCACGGCGTGCAACACCAATCTGGAGGCCGCCGAGGAAGTGGCGCGCCAGCTTCGCATCCGCGATATCGGTGGCCTGATCGTCATCGATTTCATCGACATGGAGTCCCAGAAGAATCAGCGCGACGTCGAGGATCGGCTGCGCGATGCGATGAAGATGGACCGCGCCCGCATTCAGATCGGGCGGCTGTCACGCTTTGGGCTACTGGAGATGTCGCGCCAGAGGTTGCGACCGAGCCTCGGAGAATCCAGCCACCTGGTGTGCCCGCGCTGCAATGGCATCGGCAGCATCCGCAGCATCGAATCGCTGACGCTGTCGATCCTGCGCCTGATCGGCGAGGACGTGCGCAAGGATCGCACCGCGCGCCTGATCGTGCAGGTTCCGGTGGACGTAGCGACTTATCTGATGAACGAGAAGCGCGACGCCGTGCGCGAGCTCGAGGAGAAGACCCGGGTGCAGATGGTCATCGTACCTAACCCGCACATTCAGACCCCCGAATTCTCGATCCGGCGGGTTCGCGACGATGAAGCGCAGCTGGCCGAGAATTCGCAGGTCAGTTACCAGATCCCGGCGGCACCGCCGGTGCCGGAGGCGGCCGCCGAGCGCGATCGCAAGCCGAGCGCCGAACAGCCGGCCGTCGCCGTGCTGCTGCCCAAGACCGCAGCGCCGGTGGGGACGGCGCCCGCCGACCCCACCCCATCCTCTACGGACGAGCCCGCCGGCAGCGGGGTGCTGGGATGGTTCAAACGGCTGCTCGGGGGCTCCGGTGCACCTGAGGCCGCAGCCAACAGCTCTCCGGCCGCTCGCTCAGAGCGAGCGCCGGCACGCGCGCCCCGACGCGACGGCGAGCGTGGCGAGCGCGGTCGAGGCCGCGGCCGCGACCGGCGCCCCGACCGGCATGGTCGCGGTCGTGACGAGCCCCGCAGCGATGCGCGCGGCAGTTCGGAGCGCCATCGCGACGATTCGCATCGTGAGCCGCGGCGCGATGAGCCGCGACGTGATGAGCCGCGGCGTGACGAACCCCGTCGCGACGAGCCCCGGCACGAGCCCACGCGCGAGCCACCCATGGCACGCGAAGCCGCCGGCGAGGCCGCGCCTGCCGGCGAACGCTCGCGCAGCGGACGCTCACGCCGCGGCGGTCGTCGACGCCGCCGCGGTGGTGGCAATCGCGAACACGCCATGGCAGGGCCGGACTTGAGCGCTAATCACGACGGTGCATCCGAGCCCGTCGCCGACACCAACGGCAATCATCCGCAACAGGAGATGGGCTGGAGTTCGCCGGTGCCAGTGCCGCCGCCGCCCTCGACAGAAACTCACACCGCAGCGGAGCACCCGGCCGCGCCGCCGCCGGAGCACTCGAGCGGCCCAGCGCCGCAAGCGTCGCCGGAACAACGCTCGCACCTCGTGTGGACGTCAACGCCGTCCAGCTTCGGCGAGCACGGCGGAGAGCAGTCGCGCCGCGACGAATAGCGCTACACCAGCGTCGCCAGCAGCGCTTGCACCGCGGCCAGATCGGCCGCGGTGTTGACATCGGCGCCCGCCGCCGCCACCGCGTCGGCCACACGGATCGTCATGCCGTGCTCAAGCGCCCGTAGTTGTTCCAGCTGCTCGAGCTGTTCCAGCGCGGTGGGCGCCAGCTCGCTCAAGCGATGCAGCGCCGCGACCCGATAGGCGTAGATTCCCAGATGCCGGCGTGCGCCCTGGTAGCTCGTCTGGCTCACCAGCCCCGCCGGCGCGCCGCTGCGTGACCAGGGGATTGGCGCGCGGCTGAAATACAGCGCGCGCTGCCGCCGGTCGGTGACCACTTTGACGATATTGGGATCCAGCAGCGCGGTCACCGATTCGAGCGCCACCGCGAGCGTGGCGATATCAGCATCCTCGCCGGACGCCAGCAGCTGCGCCACCTGGTCGATCAGCGCTTCGGGCATCAGCGGCTCATCACCCTGGACGTTGACCACGATATCGGAGTCCGCCCAGCGCTCCTGGCGGGCGACCTGCGCGATGCGGTCGGTACCGGAAGCATGCGTGGCTGCCGTAAGGCGCGCTTCGGCACCGAACTCGCGGGCTGCCCGGGCGATGCGCTCGTCGTCGGTCGCAACGATCACTTGGCTGGCGCCTGAGCGGCGCGCGCGTTCGTATACCCACTGAATCATCGGCTTACCGGCCAGCGGCAGCAGCGGCTTGCCGGGCAGCCGCGTCGACCCATAGCGCGCCGGCACCACCACTCGGTACACGCGACGTCCTAGCGCTCGAGCAGCGCGTCGTCGGGCGAGAGTACCCGCGCCTCATCCTCCAGCATCACCGGAATGTCGTCGCGGATTGGAAACGCCAGGCGATCGGCGCGGCAGACCAGCAGCGCCTCCTTGCGCTCGTAGCGCAGCGGCCCCTTGCACACCGGACAAGCGAGGATATCCAGCAGTCTTGCATCCACGTGACTCTCCCGGACGAGCGGCTTCTAGAGCGCCAGGCAGCGCTGCAGGCGCGCCAGCAACGCACTACCATCCATGCCGGTAAAACTTGCCGTCACCGGCAGGCACCAGCGTTCGGCAGCGGCATACGGGCGGCATTTTACCGCATCTTTCTCCGTCATCAGCAGCGGCAGCGGTTCGTCGAATTCCAGATCGGAGGCGCGATAGCGGTGGTGATCGGGAAAGGCGTGCGGCACCACTTTCACACCGGCCGCGGTGAGCTGATCAAAAAATCGCTGCGGGTTGCCGATGCCGGCGATGGCGTGCACGCGCTGTCCGGCCAGGCTCGTGAGCGGGCGCTGGGCGTCCGCCCCGGTAAGCGTGTGCAGCCGCTCACCCTGAAGGCGCATGCAAAAGACTGCCTGCTGCGGACCGGTGCTCAGCTCGATGCGCTCGCCGTTGATCACCAGTGCATTGACGGAGGCCAAGCGCTGTGCCGGCTCGCGCAGCGGACCGGCCGGCAGCAGGTAGCCGTTGCCAAGTCCGCGCGCCCCATCGATCACGGCGATCTCGAAGTCGCGCGCCAGGCGCAGGTGCTGCAGGCCGTCATCGGCGATCACCAGATCCACCCCGGTGTGCAGCAGCCGCTCGGCGGCCGCCACCCGATCCCGGCCGATCACCACGGGCACGCCGGTGCGCTCGCGCAGCAGCAGCGCTTCATCACCGACCACCGCAGCATCGCTGCCCGGCTCGACGATGAGCGGCTGGTCCGAGCTTGCGGCGCTGCCACCGTAGCCCCGCAGCACGATGCCCGGGGCAAAGCCGCGATCGCGCATCTGGCACGCCAGCCATATCACCAGCGGCGTCTTGCCGCTGCCGCCGACGGTGAGATTGCCGACCACCACCACCGGCTTGGGCAGCCGCCGCGACCGCCACAGGCCGTGCGCGAACGCCGCCTGTCTTGCCCTGACGACCAGTCCAAACAGCGGCGAGAACAGCCGCAGCACCCATGGCGGCCTGGCCTTGCCGAACCAGATCGCCTGCAGTCCGCGCGCGAATGTCTGGCTAGGCACTGAACTGCAGCCGATGCAGCTCCGCATAGATGCCGCCGTGAGCCAGTAGCTCGGCGTGCGCGCCGACCTCGACCACACGGCCCTCGTTCAGCACCAGGATGCGATCGGCGCGCTCGATGGTGGACAGGCGGTGCGCGATCACCAGCGTCGTGCGATTCTTCACCAGTTGATCGAGTGCCTCCTGAATGTGCCGCTCGGCAGCAGTATCGAGCGAGGATGTGGCCTCATCCAGGATCAGGATCGGAGTGTCGCGCAGCAGCGCCCGGGCGATTGCGACCCGCTGACGCTGCCCCCCCGACAGCAGCACGCCGCGATCGCCCACCATCGTATCGAGCCCCTGCGGCAGCTGTTCGACGAACTCCATGACATACGCGGCGCGCGCGGCCTCGAGCAACTGCGCTTCGCTGATGCCGGTGGCGCCGAATAGGATGTTGCTGCGAATCGATTCGTTGAACAGCACCACTTCCTGGCTCACTAGGCTCATCTGGCGGCGCAGGTCCGGCAGGCGGTACTCGCGGATGTCCACGCCATCGATCAGTAGCGCACCGCAAGTCGGATCGTAGAATCGCGGCAGCAGCGACACCAGCGTCGACTTGCCGCTGCCCGAACGCCCGACGATGGCCAGCGTGGTCCCGGCCGGCACCCGCGCGTTGATATCGTGCAGCACCGCGCCGTTTTCGTTGGCGTATTCGAAATTGACGGCGCGAAATTCGACCTCGCCGCGCACCCGTCGCGGCGCCAGGGCTCCGCCGGCCGGCTCGGTCGATCCATCGAGCACCGCGAACACGCTGGCGCCAGCCGCGATGCCCTGCTGCAGCGGGCCGGCGACATTCAAGATGCGGCGCAGCGGCTGCGACACCAGCATGGCGGCGATGATGAACGGGATCAGATCGGCGACGCTGAGCGTGCCGGCGGCGATCTGCCGATTGGCGATCAGCAGCACCCCAGCCAGTCCAAGCGCCGCCAGCATCTGCACGATCGGATTGCTGATCGAGCGCGCCGAGATCAGCCGCACGTTGGTATGCCGGTTGAGCTCGTTGGCCTCCTCGAACAGCCGCCGGATGTGGTCCTGGGCATTGAACACCTTGACCACTCGATGCGCATCGAGCGCATCCTTGGCCACGCGCGTGACGTCACCCATCGAGTTCTGGATGCGGGCGCTGTAGCGGCGAAAGCGGATGTTGACG
Organism: Steroidobacteraceae bacterium; assembly: GCA_036502265.1. Lineage (GTDB taxonomy): Bacteria > Pseudomonadota > Gammaproteobacteria > Steroidobacterales > Steroidobacteraceae > FEN-1191. The sequence continues at coordinate 43,778 of DASXYW010000062.1, forward strand.
TTGCGCACCAGCCAGGCGATTACCGGCGCTGCCACCATCAGCACCAGCGCCAGGCGCCAGTTCAGATAGAACAGCATGCCGACGTTGAACATAATCGCCAGCGAGTCGCGGATCATCACCGTGAGCGAGTCAGTGGTGGCCGCCGCCACCATCTCGGCGTTGTAGGTCAGGCGGTTGAGCTTGACCGCCGAGGACTCGCGGTCGTACTGCGCAGTCGGCAGCAACAGGTACTGCGCGAACAGCTCGCCACGGATCGCCTTGATGACCTGGCGACCGACCCAGAACGGGAAATAATTCGCAAGGTAATCACCGAGGCCGCGCGCCAGGAAGATCACCAGCACCCCGAGCGGCAGCAGCCGCAGCACGGTCTGGTGCTGCTGCAGCGCTATCGCATCGTGCAGGTAGGTCTTGACGAACGCGACCGTGATCAGATCACTGCCGGCGTACAGCACCATGCCGCAGACGCCCACCAGGTACATCGATCGATACGGCCACGCGTACTGAAGCAGCCGGCGATAGATCCGACGCGCGGACTGGGCGCTCTCCTCGCCCGCCGGCGCGCGCGCGGACGAGTCGTTCAAGGCGGCGGCGCTCCGGAGTCGTTGACGGTGGCGACATTCATCTGCGTGAAGCCGAGCCGACCGAGCACGTCCATCGCGGTGATCACGGACTGATGACTGGCGCGCCCGTCGGCGCGGATCGTCACCGGCACGGTGCGCGGCGCGTTGCCGACGGTCTTGAGTATCGCGGCGCGCAGCGTGTCGGCGCTGGCGTTGACCAGTTCGCGCGAATTCACCAGGTAGGTTCCGCTGGCACTGACCGTCACCACCAGCGCCTCATCGGCCGAGCGCTGCACCGGCAGCGCGCTCGCTTGTGGCAGGCGGATGCGTAGCCGGCCTTCAGCGGTGAAGTTCGACGACAGCATGAAGAACACCACCAACAGCAGCACCACATCGATCAGCGATGTGACGTTGATCTCGGGTTCCTCGTTACGGCGCGGCTTGAGATTCATAACGCCGGCTCAGCGGCCGCTGCCAGCGGCGCCTCGGCGGCGTGGCGTGCGGCATGCTCGACCGCGTCGGCCAGGCGAAGTGCATTCTTCTCCATCTCCACCACGATGCGATCGACACGGCCGCGCAGATATCGGTAGGCGATCAGCGACGGAATCGCAACGCACAGGCCGGCCGCGGTCGCGATCAGCGCCTCAGCAATGCCGCCGGAGAGCATGCGCGGATCCCCGGCTCCCCCGGCATTGATCGCATTGAAGGCCTTGATGATGCCGGTGACGGTGCCGAGCAATCCCAGCAGCGGCGACACGCCGGCGATGGTCCCGAGGGTGTTGAGGAAGCGCTCCAGCTCATGCACTACGTGCCGGCCGGTGTCTTCCAGGCGCTCCATCAGGACTTCGCGCGGTCGATTGCGATTGGCCAGCCCCGCCGCCAGCAGCTTGCCGAGCGGCGAATTCTGCTCCAGCGCGGCGATGATCTTGTCGTTGATCTGATGGGTCTCGACCAGCTTCCAGACCTTGCGGGTCAGATCCGGGGGCAGCACACGTCGATCCTGCAGGGTCCAGAGTCGCTCGAGAATGATCGCCGCGGCGACGATCGAGCACAGAATGATGGGCCACATCAGAGCCCCGCCCGCCTGCACGATTTCCCACATCTCTAGGTGCGCCCCCCTGTGACGGTGCTCACGCTTCCGTGCGCACCGATGATACCTAAAGCGGCTGGGCTACAGCGCAGTTTCGAAAGGTCCGGCTTATGAGCGCGGCGCGCTAACTGCTAGAGTAACGCAGTCATGCCTCGACGCATCATCAAATACATCGCGCGCCTGATCCATGCGCGCCGCCACAAGTGGTACCTGAGCATCTTCGGTGACCGGCTCACCGACTCGCACCTGTGGTCGCTCAACCGCCACTCGATCACCGCCGCCTTCGGCGTCGGCATCGGCGTGAGCTTCATTCCGCTGCCCGTACACGTGCTGCTGACGGTATTGATTGCGATCTATTGGCGACTCAACGTAGCGGTGGGAATTGCCGGCTGCTACTTCGTCAATCCGCTGACCATGGTGCCGATCTACTACGGTGCCTACCGCGTCGGAGCCTGGCTGCTGCGTTATCGCCCGCATCACTTCGAGTTCCATCCCGACTGGAACTGGCTCGAACATGGCCTCGGGCCGGCCTGGAAGCCGTTTCTGCTCGGCTGCCTGGTGTGTGGCATCGGCTGCGGACTGCTCGGTCGCTTCGCGCTCGAGCTGAGTTGGCGGCTCGCCACCTTGCATCGCTACCGCAGGCGCAAGGAGCGCCGCCGGGCTACGGCCTTGCCAGCTGATGCAGCGTACCGCCGCTGAGCTCGAGCACCCGGTCCATGCGCGCGGCCAGGCGGCTGTCGTGCGTCACCACTACCAGACTGGTGCCAAATTCGCGGTTCAGTTCCAGCATCAGCGCGAACACCTGCTCGGCGTTGCGGCCGTCGAGGTTGCCGGTCGGCTCGTCGGCCAGTACCAGGCCTGGTGAGGTCACCAGGGCACGTGCCACCGCGGTGCGCTGGCGTTCCCCACCCGAGAGCTGGTGCGGCCGATGCTGCAGCCGCTCGCCGAGCCCGACGCGCACCAGCAGTGCGCGCGCCTGTGCCACTGCCCTAGCGGTCGGTTCACGCCGTACCAGCAGCGGCATCGCTACATTCTCCAGCGCCGAGAACTCCGGCAGCAGGTGGTGGAACTGGTAGACGAAACCGATACTGCGGTTGCGCAGTGCGCAGCGCTCGTCCTCGGCCAGCGCATGAATATTGCGGCCCGCCACCTCGACCACCCCCGCGTCCGGTCGGTCGAGTCCGCCTAGGATTTGCAGCAGCGTAGTCTTGCCCGAGCCCGAGGCGCCGATCACGGCCAGGCGCTCGGCGCGGGCCACTGCCAGGTCGACGCCGGTTAGCACCTCGAGCGTGGTGGCCTCCTCGTGAAAACTGCGGCGCAGCCCGCGCGCCGCCAGCACGGGCACGGGGACTTCAGTCATGGCGCAGAGCCTCGGCAGGCTGCGTGCCGGCGGCGCGCCACGCCGGGTACAGCGTCGCAAGCGCGCACAGTGCGAACGCCACCCCGCAGATGCGCAGCACGTCGCCCCATTCCGCGTAGGCCGGCAAGTCGGCCATGAAATACACCTTGGGATCCAGAAAGCGCGTGCCCACCAGCCGTTCGAGCGCGTGCACCAGCATTTCCAGGTTGGCCGCCAGCAGCAGCCCGAGCGCGGCCCCCAGACAGGTGCCAGCCAGGCCGATGCACGCACCCTGAATGGAGAATGCCGCCAGAATGTTGCGCGGTGCGGCCCCGAGAGTCCGCAGGATCGCGATGTCGGAGCGCTTCTCCTTCACCACCATGACCAGCGCCGCCACGATGTTGAATGCGGCCACCGCGATCACCAGCAGCAGGATCACGAACAACATCGACTTGGTGATCTCGATCGAGCGAAAGAAGTTGCTGTGCACCCGCGTCCAATCGCTCACGTAATAGCCCCCGCCCAAACTCAGCGCCAGCTCGCGCACCACCCGGGGGGCCTGAAACGCATCCTTAAGAGCCAGGCGCACACCGGTGACTCGATCGTCGAGCTGATACAGGCGGGCCGCATCGTGCATGTGCACCAGCGCCAGACCGCGATCGTATTCGTACATGCCGGAGTGGAAGGTCCCGACGACCAGAAAGCGGCGCATGCGCGGCTCGATTCCGGCCGGCGTGGCATTACCCTGCGGAGCGATCAGAACCACATCATCGCCAATCCCGACTGCCAGCGCGGCGGCCAAGGCATCGCCCAGAATGATGTGGTAGGCCCCGTCGGTGAGATCCTCGATGCGACCGCCGTGAATGCGATCGGCCAGCCCGACGACGCGCCGTTCCTCCTCGGGCAGCACGCCGCGCACCGTGCTGCCGGCGGTGTGTGCGCCGTGCATCAGCAGTCCCTGGGCCTCGATGTACGGCACCGCGGCCACCACGCCCGGCAACGTCTGCGCCTGCGCTTGATCGTGACGCCAATCCTCCAGGCTGCCGCTCAGGCCGGTGAGCGTGGCATGCGAGGTAACGCTCAGGATGCGGCTGTGCAGCTCGCGCTCAAATCCATTCATCACCGACAGCACCACGATCAGCACCGCCACCCCGACCGCCAGTCCCAGAGCCGACACCATGCCGATGAACGACAGGAACCCGCGTCCGCGCGTGGAGCGCAGATAGCGCGTGCCGAGGAGCCATTCGTACCCCAACGGCGTTACTCGTAGCGCAGCGCGTCGGCGGGCGGCGTGCGCGCGGCCCGCAGTGCTGGGTAGATTGTAGACAGCAGCGTCAGCAGCAGCGCGGCGGCGCTGATCCAGGCGACATCGTGCGGGTGCAGATCGGACGGGATGGTGGTGATGTAGTACACCTCGGAGTTCAGGAACCGAAAGTGCAGCACCCGTTCCAGCACCGGCACGATGCTGCTGACATTCACCGCCAGCAGCACACCCAGCGCGATTCCGGCCGCGACCCCGAACCAGCCGATCGCCAGGCCCTGCGTGACAAAGGTCTGCAGGATGCTGCGCGGCGCGGCGCCGAAGGTTCGCAGAATCGCGATATCGGTGCGCTTGTCATTCACCACCATCATCAACATCGCCACGATATTGAAGGCCGCGACCCCCACCACCAGCATCAGAATCAGCGCCATCATCGTCTTCTCGATCCGAATGGCGCGAAAATAGCTGGCATTCTCCTGCGCCCAGTCGCTGACGGTGTAACCCTCACCGGCCGCGGCACGCACCGCCGGCATGAACTCGCCCACCCGCAGCGGATCGGTGAACCGCAGTCGCACGCCGCTGTCGCCCTGAGCCAGCGGTGCGAACGCCCGCACATCAGCCAGATCCGCCAGGATCAAGGTATTGTCATGATCCTCGAGCCCGGCCTCGAACACGCCACCGACGCTGAATTCGCGCAGGCGCGGTTCCGGGTTACCACCGGCCGAACTCATCGGCACCAGCAGCGTGACGTGATCGCCGACCTTCACGGCGAGCTGATCGGCGATGTCGCGGCCGAGAATTACGGCGTTGGCTCCCGGCTGCAGCGCCTCGATGCTGCCCTCCACCAGAAACGGGCGAACATCCGCAACCGCCGCCTCAAGCGTCGGGTCGACGCCCCGCAGAATCACCGGCAGCATCTCCGGCAGCCGCACCGCCAGCGCAGTGAGTTCCATGTAAGGCGCGACCCCGACCACACCCGGCAGGTGCTGCAGTCGCTGACGCAGGGCCTGCTCGCCATCGGGCGAGGCCACGCCGGTTGCGGTCACGTGCGCCTGGGCGCTGAGAGACAGCAGCCGATCGCGCAGCTCGTCCTCGAATCCATTCATGACCGACAGGATCACGATCAGCGCCGCCACCCCGAGGCACACGCCGGCCAGCGACACCCAGGTGATGAATGACACGAAGTACTTGTGCTGCCGTGAGCGCACGTAGCGCAGCCCGATGAACAATGACAGCGGCTGAAACATGAGCCCGCCATTAAAGCACAGCCTTCTGGAAAACAGGACCTGCGTCACAGAACTGCCGCGGCCGCCCGGTGCTATAGTTCCTGCACCGGCACAAACGAACAGGTGCGCTATGCGTCCCACCAGGATCAGACCCAAGGCTCAGGCGCTCAAGATCACACCAAGACTGCTGGTGATGCTGGCAGCGGCCCTCAGTGCGCTGATGTTCGCGCTGCTGGCAATGGTGGCGCGCTCCGAGACCGTCAGCGTCAACGATCAGGTCATGGTGCGCGAATCGGACGTCGCCCGACCCTCGCGCGGCATGACAATGCAGTCCGTGGAGCACAAGTTCGGGGTGCCGCAGCAGCGGCACGAGGCGGTCGGTGAGCCGCCGATCTCACGCTGGGACTATCAGGGCTTCTCGGTATTCTTCGAGAAGGATCGCGTCATCCACGCAGTCGTGACCGATTCGGGAACGGCCGCTTCGAACTGAGCGCGGGTAGTCCTTACAGCTCCCGCAGCCCCTCGCTCACCGGCACGCGCGCTGCGCGCAGCGCCGGAAACAGTCCGCCGATCAGGCCGATGGCCAAGGCCCACCTGAGACCTGTCCACAGTACTGGCGCCGTGACCTGGAACGCGAACACCACCTGGGTGAAGTTCTGCCCGAGCGTCGACACGGTGTAGTGATCGAACACCACCCATGTCAGCAGCGCGCCGACCACACCGCCGAGCAGCGCCAGCAACATGGTCTCGATCAGCACCGACACCACCACCGGGGCTGAGCGAAATCCGATCGCCCGCAGCGTGGCGATCTCCCGGGCGCGGGTCGCCACGGCGGCATACATGGTGTTGAGCGCACCAAACACCGCCCCGACTCCCATGATCACCGCAATCGTAGTCCCGAGCACTCGGAGCAGCCTGGTCAGCTGCTCGGACTGTTCGCTGTAGTAGTTGCGTGTGGTCTTAACGTCCACTTTGAGTCGCGGGTCGCTCGCTAGCTCTGCCTTGAATGCGTCGAACGCCTCGGCGCCAGTCAGTCGCACGGTTACTGATGCAACGCTGCTGCCGCGTCGATAGGTGGCGGCGACCACGTCGGAGTCGGCCCACAGCTCTGAATCGTGCGCATCCCGCGACTCGAACTCACCCACCACAGTCCAGAGCTGGCCGCTGAGCTTGAGTGTGGAGCCGATATTCAGACCCGCGAACTGCTGATGCGCGCCTTTGCCAACGATCAGCTCGCGCAGTCCGGGCCCGAACGAGCGGCCGGCGATGATGTGAACGTTCGGGCGCAGACTCCAGGCGCGTTGGCTGACGCCTCGGATTTCGACGTTCGCATCCAGACCGTCACTACGCTTCGGCAGCGAAGCCACCAGTACCAGCTCGGGCGAAGCGATTGGCTCTGCCTTGACATCGCGCAGCACCTGCGGCGCCTGGGCGATGACGACCGCGGTGTCGTGATCGAGGACCGAATTGAGTTCGGTGAGCGCCCCGCCGCGCATCACAATCGCGGTATCGTTGCTGCCGCTGAGCTTGAGCGTTGATTCGAAGCCGGCGGCCATCGCCAGCAGCGCCACCAGCACTCCCACCACCCCGGCGATGCCGACCACCACCACCGAGGCAGCTCCGAGGCGCTGCGGAATGGTTGCCAGGCCGACCTCGGTCACCGACCAGGTCTGGCGCCCCAGCCGTGTCGTCACGATCCACAGCGCCAGCAGCAGCACCGCTGCCAGCAGCAGCCACCAGGGCGACAGCACCACCAGCACGATCACCAGCGCACCGCCGATCACTCCGCCCAGAAGGACATGGATGCTGTGGAGACGCGCTCGGACCATCATGCTGCGCTCGCTAGCGCCCGGCCAGTGCATCGACGATGCGCAGCCGCATGCCGCGGCGCGCCGGCAGCGCGCCCACCAGCAGTCCGATCAGCAGCATGATCGCCAGTCCTCGCAGCCAGATCGCCCCATCCACGCGTGTCATCGGTACGTTGGTGCCAACGGCGGCGCGTACTGCATCGACTACGACGCCTGAGATCAGCAGACCGATAGCGCCGCCCAGCAGGATCAGTAGCACCGACTCGGCCAGCACCAGCGCCAGCACGCTGCGGTTGGAAAAGCCGATGGTCTTGAGCACCGCAATCTCGGGAATGCGTTCACGCACCGCCTGCGCCATGGTATTACCGGTCAGCAGCAGCAGCGTAAAGAACACCGCGGCCATGATTCCGCCGACGATCAGTCCGATGTTGCCGAACTGACTTACAAACGCGGCATTGAAGGCCTGCTCGGTCTGGGTCTTGGTCTCATGATCGGAGTTTGCCGACAGCGCGTCGACCGCCTGTGCCACCTGCTGCGCCTGTTTCGGATCGCTTACCCGCAGCACATACCAGCCGACGTTGCCATTGCCGAACTGCCGCGCCTCATCGAAGTAGTCCCAGTTGAAGAACAGGATGTTCTCCTGGCTCTTCTGCTTGGGGTCGGCGGCGCGATAGATGCCGACCAGATCGAAGGTCCAGTCGTTGCTGCCATTTTTTTGCGGGAAGATGGTGGCCTGCAGCGGAATCTTGTCGCCCAGATGCCAGTGGAACTTGCGCGCCAGACTTTCGCCCACCACCGCGCCGGTGCGGGTGTTGCGAAAGGCAGTGCGCTGATCGGCGGGCATTTGCCACTCGGGATACAGATCGAGGAAGTTATCGGCCACGGATTCGTTGGCGAAGAAGTTCTTCGGATCCTGGTAGATGCCGCCGAACCAGTTGGCATAGCTGACCTCGGCGACACCGGGCAGCGCCTGGATGCGCGGCAACAGACTCTTGGGCAGCTGCATGGTGAAGCTGATCTTCGACACCGTGATCAGTCGATCGACCCCGGCGACGCTCGCGGCGGCGTTGGCGAATGCACTGCGCACCGAGTCGAGCAGCCCGAACAGCAGGAACGCGGCCAGCACCGACAGCAGCGTGAACACGGTGCGGGTCTTGCGGCGGAACATCGCACTCCAGATCAGCTGCAGGTATTTCATGCTGGCGCCTGCTGCGGCTGCTCCACCAGCGTGCCCTTGTCCAGGTGCAGCGTCTGGCGCGAGTACTCGGCCGCCTTGGGATCGTGCGTGACCATGATGATGGTCTTGCGATGCTCGCGATTGAGTTGCTGCAGCAGCGTCAGGACTTCAGCCGCGGACTGGCGGTCCAGATCGCCGGTGGGTTCATCGCAAACCAGCAGCACCGGGTCGGACACGATGGCGCGCGCGATCGCGACCCGCTGCTGCTGCCCGCCCGACAGTTCACTCGGCTTGTGCGCCGCGCGATCGCTCAGGCCCACCAGTTCGAGCGCGATGTCGGCATTGCGTTGGCGCTGGCGCGCCGACAGACGCGTCAACAGCAGCGGCAGCTCGACGTTGCGGCGCGCCGAGTGCATCGGCAGCAAATTGTAGAACTGGAACACGAAGCCGACATTGGACGCGCGCCATTTCGCCAGCGCCCCTTCGCCGAGTTGATCGATGCGCCGGCCGCCCACCGCGATGCTGCCGTCGGTGGGGGAATCCAAGCCGCCGATCAGGTTGAGCAGCGTCGTCTTGCCCGATCCGGACGGACCCATCAAGGCAATGAAATCGCCCTGAGCGATGTCGAGCTGCAGGTGGTGCAGCACCTCGATCGTCTGCTTGCCGCGCTCGTAGATCTTGCTCAGATTTCGGATTTCGACCAGCGCGCTCATATCACCTCACTGCTTGCCGACCACGATCGCCGCCCCGTCGCGAAGCTCCGCCGGAGGATTGCGCACCACGCGCGTGCCGATCGAGAGGCCATCGATCAGGCGCAGATCGCCGTAGCTCTGTCCGGGCGTGACCCCGTGCGCACGCGCATGGCTGTCCTCGATCACGAATACCACGCTGCCACCGTTGCGCTGGACGATCGCCGAGGCCGGTACCAGCACGCCGGCCGACGTGGCACCGGCCGCGGCCGGGCGCGTCTGCTCGTTCGAGGCCGGCTCCAGGAACGACAGCCGCACGCCCATGTCGGGCAGGATGCGTGGATCCTTCTGCTCGATCGCGACGCGCACCTTGACGGTCGCCTTGCTGCGATCGGCGGTCGGAATGATAGCGATGACGTGCGCCGGGATGGTCCAGTCGGGATAGGCATCGAGCACGGCTTGCGCCTTCTGCTCCGGCTGCACCCGGTGGATATAGGCCTCGTTGACGTCGACCTCGATCTCGAGCGAATCCATGTCGACGATGGTTCCAACCCCGGTGCGGGTGAAGCCGCCGCCGGCCGAGATCGGCGATACGATCTCGCCCGGCTGCGCAGCTTTGGCGATGATGACGCCGGCAAACGGAGCGCGCACCGTGGTGTAGTCGAGCTGCACGCGCGCGCCCCGCAGCCCGGCGTCGGCCAGATCCACCTGTTTGCGCTGCGATTCGACCTGGGCCTCGAGCGTAGCGACCTGAGTCTGCGTGGTTTCGAGCGCCTGCTGCGATACCAGTTTGCGATCGATCAGATCGGCATTGCGCTGGTTGTCGCGTTGCGCCTGCGCCAGCTGCGCCTGGTACTGCACCAGCAACGCCCGCGCGGCCGAGAGCTGCGCCCGCGCCTGGTCCAGCGCCGCCTTCTGCGCCGAGTCGTCCAGCTGCGCCAGTACCTGGCCGGCCTTGACGTGCTCGCCCTCCTCGATCGACACCGAGGTCAGGGTGCCGGTAATCTGCGTCGACACCGTGGCCTCACGCCGCGCCGTGACATAACCGGTGGCCTGCAGAATCGCGGTCGGCCCGTTGGCGCCGCTCGGGGGCGCCGCCTGCGCGCTTTCTACCTCGATGGGCGCGGCATGCAGCCCATGATAGCCGGCGATCGCGGCGCCGATCAGCAGTAGCCCGACCGCGCCCCAGGCCAGCCACCGGCGCGCCCCGTCATCATCGGGCTCCCGCTCGATGCGCAGCTGTTGCAGCAAATGCGCCTTGCCCGACTCACCCGGTGCGGGTCGATCCCTGGTGTCCACTCGATCATCCATCTTAGCGAGAGAATTAACATCCGAGTGTTGCAGAAATCAAATGAGCGCGCCGCTCGACCGTGGCCCAGCCGGTGCGCCGCCACTGCGGGGGTGGCCTGGGAAGCTTGAATTCGCGGCCCAGGTGTTTAAGCTCGCGCGCTTCCACGCATGCCGAGCCTGCTTCAACCCCCGCTGCCCAGCCCCGCCGAGCCGACCTGGCGCTGGCGCGGGCTGCACGGCAGTGCACGCGCGCTGGCACTGGCCGAGGCGGTCGCAGCCGACGCACGCCCCTGGGTGTTCGTCGCTGCCGATACGCGCGAGGTCGACCGCCTGGCCGCGGAGCTGCGCTTTTTCGGCGGCGAGGCGCTGCCTATCCTGTCGCTGCCGGACTGGGAAGTGCTGCCCTACGACCTGTTTTCGCCGCATCCGGACATCGTCTCGGAGCGCCTGCGAACCCTGGCGCGCCTGCCGCAGCTCGAACACGGCATCGTGCTGCTGAGCGCCGACAGCCTGCTGGCGCGCCTACCACCGGTCAGCTACGTGCAGGCGCGCAGCTTCGAGCTGCGGACCGGCACCGAGCTGCAGCTCGAGCCGCTGCGGCTGCGGTTGGCAGCCGCCGGCTACCTTAGCGTCAGCCAGGTGACCGGACCGGGTGAATTCGCGCTGCGCGGCTCGCTGTTCGATGTATTCCCGATGGGCAGCGACGGGCCGGTGCGCGTGGATCTGCTGGATGATCGCATCGATTCGATCCGGCGCTTCGATCCGGACACGCAGCGCTCGCTCGAGAGCAGCGATCAGCTGCTACTGCTGCCGGCCCGTGAGCTACCGCTCGATGCCGATTCGGTCAAGGCCTTTCGCCGCCGCTTTCGCGAGCGCTTCGAAGGCGACATCGCGCGCATGCCGATCTATCGCGGCACCACCGAAGGCATCGCACCCCCGGGAATCGAGTTTTATCTGCCGCTGTTTTTCGACACTACGGCGCAGGTCAGTGACTATTTGCCGCCGCGACTGGTGGTCGCGAGCGACAGCGACATCGAGCAGGCACTGGAGCGCGCCTGGGAGGGGGTGTGCGCGCGCTACGAGGACCGCCGCCACGATATCGAGCGCCCACTGCTGCCGCCGCAGGAAGCTTTCGTCGATCCGGCCGCGGTGCTGCGATCGATGCGCCCGCACCCGGCGGTCGACATCGAGCGCTTCGCCGATCCGGAGCCGACACCGGCCGCGCCCAGTCACGATTTTCACAGCACCGCGCCGCCGGAATTCCGTCTCGATGCCCGCGCGGCGCAGCCACTGGCACCGCTGACCGGTTTCCTCGACAGCTATAGCGGACGAACCCTGATCGCGGCCGATTCGCCCGGGCGCCGCGAGGTGATCGTCCAGATGCTGAGCGCTCACGGGCACCGGCCGCGGGCACTGACCTCGTGGGAGCAGTTCGCCTCCGGTGACGCGCGGCTCGCGATCTGCGTCGGCGAGGACCTGACCGGGCTGGCATTGGCGGCGCCGGCACTGCTGCTGCTGGGCGAATCACAACTGTTCGGGACGCGCGCCCGCCAGGAGCGCCGCCGCCGGCGCAGCGCCGTGGCCGATCCGGCCGCGGTCCTGCGCGATCTGCAGAGCCTGGAACCGGGCGCGCCCGTGGTGCACGAGACCTACGGCGTCGGCCGCTTCATCGGACTACAGGCCATGGAGATCGGGGGCCAGAACGGAGAGTTCCTTGCCCTGGAGTATCGGGACGGCGATCGCGTGTACGTGCCGGTGTACGCGCTGCACCTGGTCAATCGCTACACCGGAGGCGCGCCCGAGAGCGCACCGCTGCACAAGCTCGGCACTGATCAGTGGGCGCGTGCGCGCCGCAAGGCGGCTGAGGCGGTGCGTGATGTGGCCGCCGAGTTGCTCGATCTGCACGCGCGCCGTGCCGCGCACCAGGCTGCGTCGCTGCGTGCCGGGGAATTGGAGTACCAGACCTTCGCCAACGGTTTTCCGTTCGAGGAGACCGCCGATCAGAGCGAGGCGATCCGGCAGGTGCTGCGCGACATGCAGCAGACCAAGCCCATGGACCGAGTCGTGTGCGGCGATGTCGGCTTTGGCAAGACCGAAGTGGCGATGCGCGCCGCGTTTGTCGCGGTGCAGTCGGGACGCCAGGTGGCCGTGCTGGTCCCGACGACGTTGCTGGCGCAGCAGCACGCGCAGAGTTTTCGCGATCGCTTCGCCGACTGGCCGGTGCGTATCGAGGTGTTGTCGCGGTTTCGTTCCGGCGGCGAGACCGCAGCGGTGCTCGACGGTCTGCAGCACGGCAAGGTCGACATCCTGATCGCCACCCACAGACTGCTGCACGCCGATGCGCGCTTTCTCAACCTGGGATTGATAATCGTGGACGAGGAGCACCGCTTCGGCGTGCGCGACAAGGAGCGCCTCAAGACGCTGCGCGTCGAAGTGCACGTGCTCACGCTGACCGCAACGCCGATCCCGCGCACGCTCAACATGGCGCTCGGCGGGCTGCGCGAACTGACGCTGATCACGACGCCGCCGGCCGGGCGGCTCACCATCAAGACCTTTATCACCGACTGGCACAGCGCGACCGTGCGCGAGGCGGTGCTACGCGAGTTACGCCGCGGCGGTCAGGTCTACTTCGTCCACAACGAGGTACAAACCATCGACAAGGCCGCGGCCGAGATCACCCGCCTGGTACCCGAGGCCAACGTGCGCATCGGTCATGGGCAGATGCGGGAGCGCGAACTCGAGCAGCTGATGGTCGATTTCTACCATCGGCGCTTCAACGTGCTGGTGTGTACCACCATCATCGAGAGCGGTATCGACGTGCCCAGCGCCAACACCATCCTGATCGACCGCGCCGACCGGCTGGGGCTGGCGCAGCTGCACCAGCTGCGCGGACGCGTCGGCCGCTCGCATCACCGCGCCTACGCCTATCTGATCGTACCGTCGCGCAAGGGCCTCACGGGCGATGCCGCCAAGCGATTGGAGGCGATCGAATCGCTCGAGGACCTGGGCGCCGGCTTCGTACTGGCGACGCACGATCTGGAGATTCGTGGCGCCGGTGAATTCCTCGGCGAAGCGCAGAGCGGCGAGCTCAGCGAAGTGGGTCTGAGCATGTATCTGGATATGCTCGAGCACGCGGTGCGGGCAATGCGCGAGGGGCGAGAGCCCGCGCTTGAGCGTCCGCTGGCGGCCACCAGCGACATCGAACTGCACGTGCCGGCACTGTTGCCACAGGACTACGTGCCGGACGTGCACCTGCGCCTGGCGCTGTATCAACGCATCGCCGCCGGGGACGCGCTCAACCTGCAGGACATGACCGCCGAATTGGTCGATCGTTTCGGTGCCCTGCCGGAAGCCACCCATAATCTGCTGCGGCTGGCAGCGCTGCGGCTGACGGCGCGCGCGCTCGGCCTGCGGCGCCTCGAGCTGAACGCCGGCGGCGGCAGTGTGCAGTTCGACGAGCACAATCAGGTCGACACAGCCCGCGTGCTGGCGCTGGTGCAACGCCAGGCGCGGGAGTTTCGGCTGGACGGGCCGCTGCGGCTGCGCATCACGCGCGCATTACCCAGGCCCGAGCAGCGCTTCCACTACGCTCGGGAGCTGCTGGGGCGACTGGGCAGCCCCGCCACCTAAGCGCGGCGCCGGCGTCGTGGCGCCTGCTACGATAGGCCACACAATGACCCGTACTGCACCGCGCCACGCGCCCTCAGTCGCACTGCTATTGATGAACCTGCTGGCCGCCGCCGTGACCGTGGCCGATGCAGCGAATGCGCACCGCCTGGCGCAGCAGAGCAGCGCCAGTGCCTACATCGTCGAGGTGATCATCTTCCGCGCCTCGAGCGTGCCCTCGAACGAGGACTGGGACGCGCTCCCGCCTGGCCGCGGGTTCGGCAGCGCCAGCAGCCGCGGCGGCCCAACCCCGCAGGTGCTGAAGGTGCTGCCCGCGACCGACTATCGTCTCGACGCGGTGGAGCAGTCGCTCAAGACCAGCGGCGCCTGGCATCCGATCGCGCACGCCGCCTGGGTACAGACCGCGGCCAACTGGGGTACGCAGGCAGGCATCGACCTGGGCAGCATCGGCATCAATTCACCGGCCTTGAGCGGCATGGTGTACCTGGAGCGCGCTCCGATCTACATGCACCTGGGATTTGAAGTGCACCTGAGCGCCGGGGCTACCTACACGATTCGGGAAATGCGCAGCGTGCGCTACAACGACAAGCAGTACTTCGATCATCCGGCCTTCGGCATCATCGCGATGGTGACGCCGATCAAGCGCGGCGACGCAGCGGCGCCGACGCCTTAGCCGATCTCCTCGCCCTCGGCGATGGCGATGCGCGCCTCGCCGCTGTCCTTGGCCCGCTTCAGCGCGCGCGTGGCGGCCTGAATGAGCTGTTCCTGCGAGCGCTCGGCGCTCGGCGACAGGCTGGCGGCCCCGACGCTGACGGTCACGAACTTCTGTCGCAGCGCGCGCGGGTGATGGATATGCTGGTCCAGAACCTTGCGCGCCACGCCGCCGGCGAATGCCGGCACGCCGGCCAGATCCCCGCCGCGTACCAGCGCGACGACGCAGCCTCCTTCCCAGCGCGCTACCACGTCGGCCCCACGCTTGAACGAGGCTCCGATCACGCCGGCCACGCGGCGAATACAGGCATCCCCGGCAGGTCGCCCAAAAGTATCGTTATAGACGCCGAGTTCGTCGATATCGAACATCAGCAACGTCAGCGGTCGCGCCTCGCGCGCCCCGACCTGCCAATCATGCTGCAGCAACTCCTCGAAGTAGGCGCGCGAATACAGACCCGAGAGCCGGTCTTCGCGCAGCCAGCTCGGCAGGCCCGGCGCCCGGGTGGTGTCGGCACGCTCTTGCTCGCCGACGTTGCGGTGAAAACCGATAACGTGCGTCACCACCCCATCGGGCGCGCGCATCGGTTGGATCACGACCTCGTTCCAGAACTGGCTTCCGTCCTTGCGGTAGTTGCGCATCAGCGCGCGGCAGCTCTCGCCACGTCCGATTGCCTCGCGCAGCTTGGTGCGACCGGGCTGTTCGCGATCGGCGCCCTGCAGGCGCCGCAGGTCCTGTCCGAGCAATTCTTCGCGCGGATAGCCCGTCAGGCGCAGAAACGCGGCGTTGGCATACACCACGGGCTGATCGGTCTCGCCGGCCGCGCAGATGACGATGCCTTCGGGGGCTGCATCCAGCACCCCGTGAAGAAACTCGACCGACCACTCTGGCATTATTCTTATGTGCCTCCCGCATCGGCGCCCTCGGGCTTGAAGTTCAGCTCCGGGGGTGGCGATGCGCTCAGTCGCAGCCATTCTCGCGCGCTTTGCCAGGCGGCGGAAGCCGTCAGCGCATCGAAAGCATATTGACGGCGACCGCGCATGCGCACCAGGCGCAGTTGCGCTGCGGGATCGACCGGCACGCGCAAGCTGTCCAGCAGTCGCTCGGCCCCGGGCCGGTCGTTGCAGACCGGCAGCACGTCGCAGCCGGCGGCCAGTGCGCGCTCGGCACGCTGCGGCAGGTCGCCCATGGCCGCCGCACCGGCCATGCTCAGATCGTCCGCGAACACCAGACCGCCAAATCCGAGCTCGGTACGCAGCACGCCCTGAATCCAGCGACTGGAAAAACTCGCCGGCAGCGGGTCCACCGCCTGGTACAGCACATGCGCCACCATCACCGCCGGCAGCCCGTTGGCCATCAGGCGACGATACGGCAGAAGGTCCAGATCCATGTCCTGAAGCGCTCGCCGGTCCAGCGGCAGCGCCAGGTGTGAATCGGCCACCACCGCGCCGTGACCGGGAAAGTGCTTGGCGGTGGCCGCCATGCCGGCATCGCGCATGCCGTGCACGTAGGCGATCGCCAGCTGCGCCACCGCCTCGGCGCGGGCATGAAACGCCCGGTCGCCGATGATCTCCGACAGCCCATAGTCGAGGTCGACACAGGGAGCGAACGAGAAGTCCAGGCCGCAGGCGAGCAGCTCCGCGGCCATCAGCCAGCCGAGCGAGCGCGCCATCGCCAGCCCCCGCTGCGGGTCGGCATCAAACGCGTGACCGATACGCCGCAGAGGCGGCAGGGCGGAGAAACCGGCGCGAAACCGCTGCACCCTTCCGCCCTCATGGTCGACCGCCACCAGCAGCGCGGGACTGCGTATCGACTGGATATTCGCGACCAGTCGCTGCAGCTGCGCTGGATCGATGTAGTTGCGCGTGAACAGCAGCACGCTGCCAACCAACGGGTGCGCCAGCAACTCGCGGTCAGCCGCACTCAACTCCGGACCTGCGACATCGAGCATGACCGGGCCCAGGCTCATGAGCGCTCCGATCGGTTTTCCGGCCAGTCCCGAAACGGCCGCTCCGACAGCCGGATGTTGTAGTAGCGCTCATCGTGGGTCACTTCCGGACCCAGCCACGGCGGCCGGTCGAAGGGCGCGTCCTCCGAATCGAGCTCCAGCTCGGCAATCACCAGTCCGGCGTTAGCGCCCAGAAACTCATCGACCTCCCACTCCTCGCCACGATAGGGGACGATGTGACGCCATTTCTCGATGCGTGCGCCCTGGCATAGGCGCTCGAGCATCTCACCGGCGTCCAACGCGGCGATGCCGACTTCGTATTCGTCACGTGTCATGCCGGAAGTCATGGACTTGACCGACAGCCAGCCGCGGTCGTCGGCCACGCGGACCCGCACCGAGGCCAGCGCGGTATTGGCGATGTAGCCTTGCCGCAGATGCGATCGGCGCGCCACGTCAGAGCGCCAGCGCTGGTCGGTCAGGCGAAATTTGCGCTCGATCTCAGTGGCCAACGACGCCATCCTGTGGCGCCAGCAGCGCCATCGACTCAACGTGAGCCGTGTGCGGAAACATATCCACCACGCCGGCCGCGAGCAACGTGAACCGGTGCTCGCGCACCAGTACGCCGACGTCGCGCGCCAGGCTCTCGGGCTCGCAGGCGACATACAGCAGGCGCTGCGGCTGCAGCGCTGCGATCCGCGCCAGCAGTGCCGGTGCTCCGACGCGCGGCGGATCCAGCAGCACGTGGCTGTAGCGGTGCTGCGGCCAGACCGGCGCCCCGGCCGCGATCGACAGATCGGCGCACACGAATTCGACGTTATCCAAGCCGTTGCGTCGCGCATTGCCGCGCGCGCGCTCCACCAGTCCAGGGTCGCCCTCGATGCCGATCACGCGGTTAGCGCGACGCGCGAGCGCCAAGGAGAAATTGCCCAATCCACAGTACAGGTCCAGCACGCTCGAGCCGGCCTGAGGCTGCAGCAGCTCGAGTGCCTGCGCCACCAGGGCGCGATTGACCTCGCCATTGACCTGGATGAAGTCGGTCGGCAGGAAGTCTATCTCGAGCTGCCACGGCGGCAGGCGGTAGAACAGCCGCGGCGGCGGCTCGCTCAAGCTGCGCACGCTGCTCAGATCCCCGCTCTGCAGATACAGCCGCACCCCATGACAGGTCTCGAACTCGCGCAGCAGCGCCTCGTCGGTCACGCTCGGGGCATCGAGCACGCGCAGCACCAATGCGGTGACCTCATCGCCCACCGCGACCTCGATCTGCGGCAGCCGTTCGCGGATCGATAGTTGCTGGATCAGCCCCGCCAACGCTTCGATCAGCCCATCGACCGGGGCTGAGAGCACTTCGCAGCGTTTCAGATCCGCGATCAATCGCGCGCGGCATTCGCGAAATCCCACAAGTACGCGCTGCTTGCGGTGCACGTATTTGACGCCGAGCCGCGCTCGGCGCCGATAACCCCAGGCCGGCCCTTCGATCGGGGCCAGCCAGCGCGACGGGGTTGTCTGGGCCCGCTGCTCGAGTACCTCACGCAGACGCTGCTGCTTGCCGCGCAGCTGGGCCGCAGCGCCAAGCTGCTGCATCGAGCAGCCGCCGCACACTCCGAAGTGCGCGCAGCGTGGCGTGACGTTGTCAGCGCAATCGGCCGTGGCGGTGCTCGCGCCAGCGAGCGCGTTCACGCCGGTGCGTCCCAGGCCTGCAGAAAGGCCGCGTGATGGGCTTCGCTCGAGGCGCGCAGCAACGTGCGCACGCGCTCCAGTTCGGCTGCCAGCCCAGCCTGGTCACAGTGACCGCGCAGATGCTGGAAGCGCAGGTAGATCAGATAGGTATTGAGCACATCGGTTTCGCAGTACGCCCGCACCTCGGCCAGCCGGCCAGCGAGGCAAGCATCCCATACCTGATCACCCGAGAACCCGAGTTTGCCGGGAAACCCCAGCAGCGCGGCCACGTCGGAAAGAGCGGCGCGGGCACGCACCTGAAACCCCGCCAGCACATCCATCAGGTCCAGGTGGCGCCAGTGAAAGCGGCTCAGATAGTTGTTGTAGCGAAACGCGCTGTCCTCATCGCCGGTCTCCCAATAACGCGTGGCCTGCAGGCCCGCTTTGAGCGAGCGATACTGCAGCACCGGCAGATCGAAGCCGGCTCCGTTCCACGACACCAGGTCAGGCGAATACTTGTCGATGCCGTCGAAGAATCGGGTCAGAAGCTCGGTTTCGCTCGATTGCAGGTCGCCCAGGCTCCAGATCTTGAGCTGCTCGCGCGTACGCAGCACGCAGGCAATCGCCACCACGCGGTGCTGGACATGCGGCAGGAAATCGCTGCCGCTCGCGGCGCGCTGGCGCGCGAACATGGCCTTGGCCACCGCCGCATCGGTAAGGCCGGTCAGACCATAGAGGCGCCGGCCGAGCTCGACGTCCGGCACGGTCTCGATATCGAACACCAGGCAGTTCATCGACGCCCCGATCGCCGGGCGGGCGAGCGCCGAGCGCGCGAGCGCAGCAGCACCGCCACGGCGACCACCAGGCCGGCCTCGTCGGTCAGGGTGATGTGGCCGTCGCCGACCCCGAGCCGGCGACGCAGCCGCTCGCCGCGTGGCGAGTAGATCACTTCGGGCTTACCCCAGGCGTTCTGCACCACCCCGATGTCGCGAATCCAGATGCCGTGCGCGAAGCCGGTGCCCATGGCCTTGGCGATCGCCTCTTTGGCGGCAAAGCGCATCGCCAGGAAACGCTCCGGCCGGCCGCTGCGCTCGAACTGCGCGCGCTCCTGCGGCAGCAGCAGCCGCTCGATCAGGCGCTCGCCGAAGCGTGCGTAGCTGGCGCGCATGCGCTGCGCTTCCAGCACGTCGACGCCGATGCCGAAGATCATGACCGGGCAGCGAGCATCAGCGCCTTCATGGCGCCGACCGCCGCCGCCAGACCGTCGAACACAGCACGCGCGATGATCGCATGGCCGATGTTGAGCTCGACGATCTCCCCAATCGCCGCCACCGGCGCCACGTTGTGATAGTTCAGGCCATGGCCGGCATGCACTTCGAGGCCTAAGCTGGCCGCCAGTCGCGCGCCCTCGCGCAGCCGCTCGAACTCGCGCGCCTGGGCCGTGCCAGTGCTGTCGGCATAGCGGCCAGTGTGCAGTTCGACCGCCGGCACGCGCGCGCCCGCGGCCGCCTCGATCTGCGCGGCCTCGGCGTCAATGAACAACGCCACCCGGATGCCGGCGGCGACCAGGCGCGCGCACTGCTCGCGCAGTGCAGGACCTGCGCTCAGCACATCCAGGCCACCCTCGGTGGTGAGCTCCGCGCGCCGCTCCGGCACCAGGCAACAGGCTGACGGCCGCACGTTGCAAGCGAAGTCGATCATGGCCGGCGTGGCGGCCATTTCCAGATTCATGCGTGTCTGCAGCAGTGCGGCTAGTACCTGTACGTCGCGCTCCTGAATATGGCGACGATCCTCACGCAGATGCAGTGTGATGTTGTCGGCCCCGGCGCTCTCCGCCAGCAGCGCGGCCTGCACCGGCTCCGGATAGCGGGTATGGCGCTGCTGGCGCAGCGTGGCGACGTGGTCGATGTTCAGACCGAGGGCGATGGGCGGTTGCATCAGCGGCTGCGCTCCCTGCGCGGGTAGTTGCGCAGCGATCTTGCCACGACGCGGGTGGTGAGCGGCCGGCCTTCGAGGCAGTGATCCAGCGCGGCGCGCATCAGCGCGCGGGCCTGATGCAACTGGCGGTCGTCTTCGAAGCCGGCATCCCCCGCCAGTCGCTGCAGCACGCTGCCGCCGATCGCCCCGGTGCTACCGGGCTCGGCGATCACGAACCCATGCACCCCGGGCTGAAACTGATAGAACGCGTCGCCACGCACCGGGTCGCCAGTATCGGCCTCGGCCGCGAGGTTGAGGCCGTAACCGATAAAATCCAGCAGCCGTGCCTCGAATCGTCGCAGCGCCAGCTCGGGCGCAGCCGGCGAGCGCAATTGCCTCAGCGCATCGTCGTAGCGGTCGAACAGTTCCGGGTACGGGTCGTGGCGCGTCAACAGCTTGAGCAGCAGCTCATTGAGATAGAAACCGCTCATCAGGCGTGCGGCCGGCAACGGCGGCTCGCCGCCAGCCGACTCGGCGCCGGTCAGCTGCGCAGCCTCGCCACGCCCGCTCCAGGACAACAGCAGCGCACGAAACGGCTGCAGCAGCCCGAAGCGCGAACGCGGACCGCGTGCGGCGCGCGCGAAGGTGGTCAGTCGGCCGTAGTCGCGCGCGAATACCTCGACAATCAAACTGCTGTCGCGAAACGGATGCTGATGCAGCACGTAGGCCCGTGCCAGCTGCACCCGCTGCGCCGTGCGTGTCATTCGACCCCCAGCCGCTGCAATGCGCGCGCGTCATCGGCCCAGTCCTCGCGCACCTTTACCCAAAGGTCCAGGTGGAAGCGCTGGCCCAGCAAACGATTGAGTTCGAGACGCGCCGCGCGGCCGATGCGCTTGAGGCGCGCGCCATCGGCGCCGATCACGATCGGCTTCTGGCCGGCCCGATCCACCCAGATGACAGCCGACACCGCCTTGCGGCCATCGTCCTCGACCACAATCTGCTCAATCTCCACCGCCACCCCGTACGGCAGCTCCTCGACCAGCTCCAGTGTGAGCTTCTCGCGGATAGTCTCGGCAATGCGAAATGCCTCGCTGCGGTCGGTAAGTTGATCGGACGGAAACATCGCCGTCGCGACCGGCAATGCCGCCACGATCACGCGCCGCAGTTGTGCCAGGTTGTCACCCTTGGAGGCCGACACCGGGACCAGCTCGCGAAAATCGTGCCGCTGCGCCAGTTGCTGCAGATACGGCAGCAGCCGTTCACGTGGTCGTACCCGGTCGATCTTGTTGATCACCGCCACCACTGCGCGGCCGGCCGCCTTGATGCGCCTGAGAGCCAGCTCATCCTCCGCGGTCCACGACAGCGCCTCGAGCACGAACAGCACCAGATCGGCATCGCTCATGGCCGCCGCGGCGGTGCGGTTCATGGCGCGATTGAGCGCGCGCAGCGGCGCGCGATGCAGCCCCGGGGTGTCAACGAAGGCGATCTGGGCGTCGGGCAGCTGCGCCAACCCGATCAGCCGGTGGCGCGTAGTCTGCGGACGTGGGGTGACAATGCTGAGCTTGTGCCCGACCAGCGCGTTGAGCAGCGTCGACTTGCCGACATTCGGTCGGCCCGCCAGCGCGACGAAGCCAGTGCGAAACTCGCTCATGGATTGGTCTGAAGCTGCTCCAGGATGCGGGCCGCGGCGGCCTGTTCGGCCCGCCGTCGGCTGGAACCGGCGGCCGTGGCGCGCACCGCCATCGGCTCGACTTCGCAGGTTACGCGAAACACCTGCGCGTGCAATTCGCCATCGACGCTGTCCACGCTGTAGCGCGGCAGCGACAGCCCGCGCGCCTGCAACAACTCCTGCAGACGAGTCTTCGGATCCTTCAGCTCGGAGGGCAGCGCCAGCGCCTCGAGCGCCGGCGCCAGCAGCCGCAGCACCGAAACCCGCGCGCCGCTCCAGCCCGCGTCCAGATACAGTGCCCCGCACAGCGCCTCGAGTGCATCCGCCAGGATCGATTGCCGGCGAAAGCCCCCGGTCTTCAGCTCGCCCTGCCCCAGCGACAGCAGTTCTCCCAGCGACAGCTGCGCAGCCAGCGAAGCCAACGACTCGCCGCTGACCACGTGCGAGCGCAGACGGCTCAAGCTGCCCTCGTCGGCATCGGCGAAGCGCTCAAACAGATGCTGCGCGGTAACCAGCCCGAGCACCGCGTCGCCGAGGAATTCCAGCCGCTCGTTGTTGGGACCATCGGCGCTTCGATGCGTCAACGCGGTCTCGAATAGAGCCAGATCGACCGGCTCGTAGTCGAGCGCCTCGCGAAGCCAACGGCGTAAGCGCTCGGAGCGGCTCATATTGGACCACCGACCGCTGGCCGCCGCGTCGCGGCAGCTCGCGGCCGCCCGCCTCAGGGGACTTCGACTTGCTTGTGAAACTGCACCAGCAGGGAGATGTTGCCGAACAGGGAGGCCACGTCCTCGTAATCCACGATCTCGACCCAGTGCTCGTTCTCGCGGTGAATGTCCACGTCCTTGGGCAGCGGATGCTCGATGCCCTCGATGTCGAAGCGCTTCTCGAGCGACACTCGCAATGCCTGCGCATTGGTGGTCTCGCCCTTGGCCTCGCTGGCCACTTGCCCCACCGCCTTGGCTACCCTCATGTAGTTGAGGTACACCGGGGTCAGCAGGATGATCGAGTAGACGACTATCGCGACTGGCACCAGCAGCACCAACCAACCGATCAATGTGATACCGCGCTGTGAGTGGCGCATGACTTGACTCCCTTGGGGCTAGCCTGAAGCCCCGGTTGCTCACTCGATGCGGCGCCCGATCCGGCTCCAGACCGGCCCGCCCGAGCGTTGCAGGTCCCAATTGAACCAGATTCGGGTCGCTTTGCCGACCAGATGGTCTTCCGGCACAAAACCCCAGTAGCGGCCATCGTAGCTGTTATCGCGATTGTCACCGACCATCAGGTACTGTCCGGGCGGCACGTCGATCTCGTCATGATCGCCATGATCCCGCAGCGCGGTCTGGGTCGACTCGATGCATTCGTAGTTACGGTCCAGCCGGCGCTTGCAGGTCGGTCCCGGTGGCGCAAATATGTCGTCGGGCGTCAGGCAGGACAACGTCTGGTGGGTGTGGTTGCCGAGCTGCTCGGTCGACAGACGCATGTTGTGATAGCAGCCATCGTCATAGCGCTTATCGTCCTGCAGCGGCACCGGCACACCATTGATGATCAGCTGGTCGGAGCGCATGCGCACGTGATCGCCCGGCAACCCGACCACCCGCTTGATGAAGTTGACTGCCGGGTCGGGCGGATAGTGGAACACCACCACATCGCCGCGCTGTGGGTCGCCGATCGCGACGACCTTTTTGTCCAGCACCGGCAGCCGCAGTCCGTAGGCGTACTTGTTGACGAGGATGAAGTCCCCGTCCACCAGTGTCGGCATCATCGAGTCGGACGGGATACGATACGGCTCGAAGATGAATGAGCGCACCAGCAGCACGATCACCGCGACCGGAAAGAAGCTGCGCGCGTAATCGACCGTAACCGGCAACGGCAGCGTGCTGAGGTCACGTCCGGCGGCGGCGGCCGCCCGCCGTCGCAGCGGCTCGAACAGCAGGTGATCGAGCAGCCAGATCGCGCCGGCGACCGCGACAAAACACACCAGCACCACACTGAAGTCCAGCCGCTCGGACATCAGCAGCCGCAGCAGCGCTGCGATCAGCAACAACGGCAGCGCGTAATACACCGCCGAGATCACCGTGCCGTCGCGGGAGGTGCCGCTGGCGATGCGGCGCCTGGGCCGCAGGAACCAGTCGTCGATCACCGCGATCAGCACCACGGGAATTGCCAGGGCCGCCAGCGGGGTCAGGATTTGCATCATTTTCGCCCCACGCGCAGCACCGCCAGAAAAGCTTCCTGCGGTATCTCGACCTGGCCCACCTGCTTCATCCGCTTCTTGCCCTCTTTCTGCTTTTCCAGCAGCTTGCGCTTGCGCGTTACGTCGCCGCCGTAGCACTTCGCCAGTACGTTCTTGCGCAGCGCCTTGACGGTCGAGCGCGCAATGACGTGGCTGCCAATGGCTGCCTGGACCGCCACTTCGAACATCTGGCGCGGAATCAGTTCCTGCATCTTGTCCACCAGCTCGCGACCGCGCGCATAGGCGTGGTCACTATGCACGATGATCGACAGCGCATCGACCGGCTCGCCATTGATCAGGATATCAAGCTTTGCGAGCGGCGCGGCCTGGAAATGACTGAAAACGTAGTCGAACGAGGCGTAGCCGCGGGTCGCGGACTTGAGCCGGTCGAAGAAATCGAGCACCACCTCGGCCAGTGGCAGCTCGTATTGGGCCGATACCTGAGTAGCCAGGTAATGCAGCTTTTTCTGTACCCCGCGCTTCTCGCTGCACAGCCCGAGCACCGCCCCGACGTAGGCCGGCGGCACCAGGATCGTCGCCGTGATGATCGGCTCGCGAATCTCCGCGATCAGGTTGACCGCCGGCAGCTCGGCCGGATTGTCGATATATTCGATGCTGCCGTCGGTGCGCAGCAGCTCGTAGATGACGGTCGGGGCGCTGGTCACCAGGGCAAGACCGTACTCGCGCTCCAACCGCTCCTGCACAATGTCCATGTGCAGTAGTCCGAGAAAGCCGCAGCGAAAGCCAAAGCCGAGCGCGGTCGAGGACTCCGGCTCGTAGTGCAGTGCCGAGTCGTTGAGCTTGAGCTTGGCGAGCGCATCGCGAAAGCCCTCGTAATCCTCGGCGTTGATTGGAAACAAGCCGGCGAACACCCGCGGCTGAATCTGCTTGAATCCGGGCAGCGGCAGTGCGCTCGGGCGCGCATCCAGCGTGATGGTGTCACCGACCGGCGCGCCGTCAATCTCGCGAATTCCGGCCACCAGGAAGCCGACCTCGCCGGCACCCAGACTCTCCAGGGTCAGCGACTTGGGGGTGAAGCGACCGAGCTTGTCGACACTGTGAGCCCGCCCGGTGGACATGATGCGGATCTTGTCGCCGCGGCGCACGCTGCCATTGACCACGCGCACCAGCGACACCACACCGACGTAG
>DASXYW010000063.1:0-26634 GCA_036502265.1 Steroidobacteraceae bacterium
CGAGCTCGTCGGCACCGTGGCCGCACAGATGCTGCTCATGAACGTTGGATTCGAGCGCGACCTGGCTGTGGCGCGAGTGACGCTGCGCACGGCGCTCGGACTTCCGGCGCAAATTCCACCGGCCGACATTGAGCCCGCCTCCAAAGAGTAGCGCAGGGCCAGCGCTAGGCAGCGAGAGCCCACTGCGCGCGATCGATATCGGGCCAGTGCCACAGCTCGAGCTCGCCGCTGCGCGTCTCGATCAGCGCTGAACAACTTTCGACCCAATCGCCGTCGTTGCAGTAGAGGACGTCGTCGATCTCGGTCATCTCGGGTCGATGGATGTGGCCGCACACGATGCCATCCAGACCACGTCGACGTGCAGCATGGGCGGCAGCCGCCTCGAAACTGCGCACGTAGCGCATGGCATTGCCGGCCCGGCTCTTGAGATAGGCGGCGAGCGACCAGTAGCCGTAACCAAACCGGTGGCGCAACGCGTTGAGGGCGCGATTGAGGCCCAGAACGAAGTCGTACAGCTCCGTGCCGAGCGCCACCAGCCAGCGACTGCAGCGCACGGCACCGTCAAACTCATCCCCGTGCAGCACCAACAGTTGCTTCCCGCGAGCGGTCCGATGGATGAACTCCCGGTGGACTTCCAAATTGCCGAAGCTCGTGCCGCAGACTTGGCGAAATTGCTCGTCATGGTTGCCCGGCACGTAGATCACGCGCGTGCCGTGCTTGGTCTTGCCGAGAATGGTGCGCAGCACGTCGCTGTGTGACTGCGGCCAGTAGTAACTACGACGCAGACTCCAGACATCGATGATGTCTCCGATCAGAATCAGTTGGTCGGGTTGCACGCGACGCAGAAAATCGAGCACTAGATCCGCGCGACAATCGCGCGAGCCGAGATGAATGTCGGAAATGAAGGCGGTGCGTACGTGAATGGCCGGTCGCGAGCCAGGAAGCATGCGATCAGTCTCGCGATGTGGAATGACAATTACCTGGCATTCCAATGAATTAGCAATGAAGCCTCATGTCAGTGAGACAAATCAGGCAGTAACGCCGCGGAAAGTGGCCGTGGAGGGCCCTGCGCCGCGACCGCGCGATCAGCGCCCCTGCAATTGACAGTGCCTCATGGGCGGCGCCAGATTGCGCCCCCTATGAACGACTCCGCCCGGATCATCGATGCGGCCGGCTGGCAGGCGCGGGCGCGCGCCGCACGACCCAGCGGCTCGGCCTTCATCAACGGCGTCGCGGTGGCGGCCTGCTCCGGAGCCACCTTCGATTGCATCAGCCCGATCGATGGCCGCCGCCTTGCCGCGGTAGCGGCCTGCGAGCGGATGGATGTGGACGCCGCGGTTGCCGCCGCACGGGCTAGCTTCGAACGCCGCGACTGGGCCGATCAAGCGCCGGCCGAGCGCAAGCGGGTGTTATTGCAGTTCGCGGAGCTGGTGGAGCAGGCCGGCGCGGAGCTGGCACTGCTCGAGACGCTGGATGTGGGCAAACCGATCCGTGACAGCCTGAATGTCGACGTGCCGGCGAGCGTGCGCTGCCTGCGCTGGTTCGCGGAGGCCATCGACAAGATCTATGACCAGGTGGCCCCCACCGGAACAGGCAGTCTGGCGCTGGTGACGCGCGAGCCGGTCGGCGTCGTCGGTGCGATCGTTCCGTGGAATTTCCCGATGCTGATGGCGACCTGGAAGATCGCGCCGGTGCTGGCCGCCGGCAACTCGCTGGTGCTCAAGCCTTCGGAAAAATCGCCGCTAAGTGCCATCCGGCTCGCCGAGCTGGCGCTGCAGGCCGGCCTGCCGCCCGGCGTATTCAACGTGGTGCCCGGCTTTGGCGCCACCGCCGGCCAGGCGCTGGCCGCACATCCGGATGTGGATGCGATCGCCTTCACCGGCTCCACCGCCACCGGCAAGGCGGTGATGCAATCCGCGGCGCAGTCGAACCTCAAGCGAGTGTCGCTCGAGTGCGGCGGTAAGTCTCCTAATATCATCATGGCGGATTATCCGGATTTGGCGCGCGCGGCCCGAGCCGCCGCCGCGGCGATCTTTTTCAATCAGGGCGAGATGTGTTCGGCTGGATCGCGGCTGCTGGTCCAGGAAACGGTGCGCGAGCCGCTGTTGCAGGAGATCGCGCGCATCGGCCGTGACATGTCGCCCGGTGACCCGCTCGATCCGCGCACGACATTGGGCGCGATCGTGGACGAGCAGCAGACTCAGCGCGTCATGGACTACATCGCCGCCGGCCGCGACGAGGGCGCCCGTCTGGCGCTGGGCGGCAAGCGTGTGCGCCAAGACAGCGGCGGCTGCTACGTCGAGCCCACCATCTTTGACCAGGTACAGCCGCGGATGCGGATCGCACGCGAGGAAATCTTCGGACCGGTGCTGGCGACGCTCACGTTTCGCGATCTCGATCAGGCCCTCGCCATCGCCAACGACACCAACTATGGCCTGGCCGCCGCGATTTGGACCCGTGATATCACCAGCGCACACCGGGCTGCGCGCGCTCTGCGGGCTGGCGTGGTGTACGTAAATTGCTACGACGCCGATGACATCACGGTGCCGTTCGGCGGATTCAAGCAGTCCGGCTTCGGCCGCGACAAGTCGCTGCACGCGCTCGACAAATACACCGAGCTCAAGACTACCTGGATCGATCTGACTTGAATCGGACCGAGCACGCTTTCGTGGCCACGGTGGCACGCGGCCTGTCCGATCTGCTGGTGCGCGAACTTCAGTCGATGGGAGCGCACGATCTGCGCGAGCGCGCGGCCAGTGTCGAATTTGCCGGTCCCCTGGAGGCCGGCTACCGCGCCTGCCTGTGGTCGCGAACCGCGAGTCGCGTACTGCTGCGCCTGTCGCAGTTCGAGGCTGCCAGCGCCGACGAGTTCTATCGCCAGGCGTACGAGTTCGACTGGAACCTGCATGTCGATGCGGCGCGCACCATTGCCTGCGAGTTCACTGGCAGTCATCCCAGCATCACCCACAGTCACTACGGCGCACTGCGGCTCAAGGACGCCATCTGCGACCGGCTGCGCGCCGACAGCGGCAGCCGACCCGACGTCGAGCTGTCACGGCCGGCGGCGCGGCTGCACGCGCATGCGCTCGGCACGCGGATCTCACTGTTGCTGGATCTGGCAGGAGAGGGGCTGCATCGCCGCGGCTACCGGCTTGCGGCCGGCGAGGCGCCGCTGCGCGAAAATCTCGCGGCCGGCGTGCTGCTGCGCGCGCGCTGGGACGAGGCGGCCGTTCGCGGCGCAGAATTCCTTGATCCGATGTGCGGCTCGGGCACCCTGGTGATCGAGGCCGCCATGATCGCGGCCGGGCGCGCGCCCGGATTGCAGCGCGACTACTTTGGATTTCTCGGGTGGAAGGGTCACGACGAGGCGTTGTGGCAGCAACTTCGGGCGCAGGCGCGCAGCGTCATCGCACCGCAGGTTGCCAACGTTGTGCGCGGCAGCGACATCGATCCGCGCGCGCTTGCGGCCGCGAATGACAACGCGGCGCGCGCCGGCGTCGGGCGGCTGGTGATGTTCGAGCAGCGTGGGCTTGCCGAGGCGCGACCCTCTGCCGGCCCGGGCGGCCTGATTTGCACCAATCCGCCGTATGGGGAGCGACTCGCGGATGAAGCCCAGGCATGCGCGCTGTATGCACAGCTCGGCCAGGTGCTGCGAGCGCACTTTGCCGGCTGGGATGCGGCGATTTTGAGCGCCTCGCCTCAGACCGCGCGCGAGCTGCGGCTTCGCAGCTACCGCCGCCACGAGCTCTGGAACGGCAGCATTGCCACGCGGCTGCTGCGCATCGACCTGGACCAACCTGGGGCGTCCGACCTGGATAGCCGGGCGCAACAACAGGCGGCAAGCGTGGCCAGCCCGGGGGCACAGATGTTCGCCAACCGGCTCGGCAAGAACCTCAAGCGGCTGTCGCGCCTGGCGGGGCGCGCCGGGGTGAGTTGCTACCGGCTCTACGATGCCGATATGCCGGAGTATTCGTTTGCGATCGATCGTTACGCGGAGGCAGTCAGCGGCGCGGTGCATCTGTACCTGCAGGAATATGCCGCGCCGGCGAGCATCGATGCCCAGGCGGCGCACCGCCGCCGCAGCGAGGTGCTGGCCACTCTGCCGCAGGTGTTGGAGTTGACCCCCGAGCGGATTCACTTGCGGTTGCGCCGCCGCCAGCGCGGGTCCGATCAGTACCAGCGCCGCTCAGTCGAGAGCGCGAGCGGGCGCACGCCACGCCTTACCGTGGAGGAAGGCGGGCTGAAGTTTCTCGTCAACCTCGACGACTACCTTGATACCGGTCTTTTTCTGGATCATCGCCTGACGCGCGCCCAGCTGCGGCAGCAGGCCCGCGGCGCAAGATTCCTGAATCTTTTCTGCTATACCGCCAGTGCCACGGTGTACGCCGCCAGCGGCGGGGCGAGCGGCAGTTTGAGTCTCGACCTGTCCAATCGCTATCTGGAATGGGCGGCGGATAACCTGCGACTCAATGGCGTCGAGCTGTCGCGACACCGGCTCGAGCGTGCCGACTGTCTGGAGTGGCTGCGCGCACCCGGCGGGCAGCCTGAGCGCTTCGATCTGATATTCGTTGATCCGCCGACCTTTTCCAATTCAAAACGAATGCAGGCGGTACTGGACGTACAGCGCGATCATGCCGAACTCATTGCCGGCTGCATGCGCCTTCTGGCAGCGGGCGGGGTGGTGGTGTTCTCGACCAATGCCCAGCGCTTTCGGCTGGACCCGAAGTTGTCGCAATGCTGGAACGTTCGAGACGTCTCGGCCCAGACTCTGGCGTTCGACTTCGAGCGCAATCCGCGCATCCACCGCTGCTTCGAGATCCGCGCTCGCTCCGCCTAGGAATGGCGGCGGCTATTGGGCGTCTTTTTCCGCCTGGGTGCGCCGATTGGCGTCCTGTTTCAGGGCGTCCTGGACCTGCTGTTGGGCGCGGTCCTCGATCTGCTTGGCCTGTTGCGCCTGCTGCGCTTCGCTCGCAGCGCCGGCGGCAGTGCCGGCCGCGGTGCCAGCCAAGCCGCAGCCAACCAGGCCGAGCGCAGCCGTCAGCGCCAATGCGATCGTTCCTGCCAGCGTGAATCTCATGGCGTGGAGTTTATAGCAGGTCGCGCAAGCGATACCAGAGCATCGCCAACACCAACGCCGGCCGACGCAGCGCCATGCCGCCCGGGAAATCGCGATGCGGAATGCGTGCGAATACGTCAAATCGCTCGGCAGTCCCGGCGATGGCTTCGGCAACCAATTGTCCGCCGACTCCTGCGAGTGCAATGCCGTGCCCGGAGAAGCCCTGCAGATAGTAGACGTTGGGCTCCAGGCGGCCGAAGTTCGGGCCCCGGTTCAGCGTGATGTCGAGCAGGCAGCCCCAGGCGTAGTCGATGCGCGCGCCACGCAGCTGGGGGAACACGTTGAGCATTCGCTTGCGCGTGAGCTGCGCGACGCCCGGAACATTCAGCAGCGAGTAATTGACGCGGCCACCGAACAGCAGTCGGTGATCGGCCGTGCAGCGAAAGTAATCGAGGATCCAATTGGTGTCGCATACCGAGGCGTTGTTGGCGATCAGCTGGCGCGTGCGCCGCTCGCCCAGCGTTTCGGTGGCGATGACGTAGCTGCCGATGGTCATGAGCTTGCGTCGGAGCGGCGGCGCGGTGTCGCCCAGCCAGGCATTTCCGGCCAGCAGTACGTGCTCGCAATCCACCGCCCCGATGTCGGTGCGTACGCGAATCAGGCCCTCGCGACGAGCGAAGCTCAGCGCGCGGCTGCCCTCGTAGATCTCCACACCGGCCTGAGTCGCCGCGCGTGCCAAGCCGAACGTATAGCGCAACGGGTGTAGATGACCATTGTTGTAATCGTGCAGGGCACCGACGTAGCGCTCGCTCGCGAGGATGGAGCGCAATTGTCGGCGGTCCATCAGCAACATCCGGTTGTAGCCGTAGTCGCGCTCGAGTTGCTCCTGCCACAATCGCAGCGCGCGCAGCTGCCGCGGCTTGACGGCGGCAAACATCTGCCCCTCCACCCAGTGGCAGTCGATCTGATGGTGTTTGATGCGCTGTTTCATTAGCGCGATGCCTTCGAGCGAGATTTCCCAAACCCGGCGCGCGTCGTCCGAGCCGACCAGACGCTGCAGGTCGGCCTGCTCCATCGCGGTGCCGAAGATGGCCTGGCCACCGTTGCGACCGGAAGCACCCCAGCCGATGCGCTGGCCTTCGAGCAGCACGACCCGATAGCGGCGCTCGGCCAGCGCCAGCGCCGCCGAGACGCCTGCGATGCCGCCGCCGACCACGCAGACGTCGGCGCTAACCGTGCCGGCTAGCGGTGCCGTGCTCGCTGGCAGCGGGGCGGTGGCAGCGTAGTAGCTGTCGACGTAATCGGACGAAAACGGGGCGGTGGGCATGGCCTCGTCTTGCCAGAAATCCCGCACCGAATCAAATGCTTGACTTCCACCATGTGTCGCCGTACGCGATTGCGGGAACTGAGCGCTGCGGCGGCGCGGGCCCGCTGGCTATGGTCTAATGTCGATCTCGCGGTATTGAGCCAAACACCACCAGACCTGTATATCCATACAGAATCTGTGACCGGTGCGTTACGCCATCATGACTTCGAAGCGTCCTGTCATTGGGATTCCAGCGGACCGGCGCTTGCTAGGTCAGCAGCCCTACCACTTGGTGGGCGAGAAATACCTGACGGCCGTCCTCGACGGCGCCGGCGCACTGCCGCTGATCGTGCCGGCCATCGGGCGTGAGCTGCGGCTGGAGGAACTGCTCGATACGCTCGATGGGCTGTTGTTCATGGGCAGCCCGTCCAACGTTGATCCACGACATTACCGCGGCGAGCCCAGTCAGACGCCGACGTTGCACGATCCGTATCGCGATGAGACCACGCTGCCTCTAATACCGCGGGCGGTCGCGGCCGGGGTACCGGTACTCGGTATCTGCCGCGGCTTCCAGGAGATCAACGTCGCCTTCGGCGGCACGCTGTGGCAGAAGCTGCAGGAAGTGCCCGGCTATCTGGATCATCGGGAAAATCCGAAGGATCCGCTGGAAGAGCAGTACGGCCCGGCGCACGAGGTGATGCTGGAGCCGGGCGGCCTGCTGCGGCGTTTGGCCGGAACCGAGCGTATTCGGGTCAATTCGCTGCACAGTCAGGGCGTGCGCGAGCTCGGCCCGGGGCTCGCAGTCGAGGCACGGGCCTCGGATGGAGTGATCGAGGCGTTTCGGGTTGAGCAGGCGCCGGCCTTCGCGCTGGCGCTTCAGTGGCACCCGGAATGGCAGGCGACCAAGAACGAATTTTCACGCGCGCTGTTCGCCGAGTTCGGCGCAGCGTGCCGTGAGCGCAGTTGAAGGTTACCCATGGCTACAGAAATACAACAATTCTTTCGCGATCACGGCATCTCCGAGGTCGAAGCAATCATTCCGGACATGGCGGGCATCGCTCGCGGCAAGATCATGCCGGCGGAGAAATTCGCCGAGGACGAGGGCATGCGATTGCCCGAGAGCATCTTTCTGCAGACGGTGACCGGCGACTACCCGCCGGACACCAGCGATGCCATGAGTCCGGCCGAGATCGACATTGTGCTCAAGGCCGACGCCAAGACCGTACGGGTGGTGCCGTGGGCGGCCGAGCCCACGGCACAGGTGATCCACGACTGCTTTTACTCCGACGGCCGTCCGGTGATGATGGCGCCGCGGCATCTTCTGCGGCACGTGCTCGATCTGTACGCACAGCGCGGATGGGAGCCGGTCATCGCCCCGGAGCTCGAGTTCTACCTGATCGAACCGAACATCGACGCCGACTATCAGCTCAAGCCGCCGATCGGCCGGTCCGGTCGCGCCGAGCCTGGCCGCCAGTCCTACAGCATCGCCGCGGTCAACGAGTTTGATCCCTTATTCGATGACATCTACGCCTTCTGTGAGGCGCAGGACATCGAAATCGATACGCTGATTCACGAGGACGGTCCGGCGCAGATGGAAATCAACCTGCTGCACGGCGAGGCGCTCGACCTGGCCGACCAGGCGTTTCTGTTCAAGCGCACGGCGCGTGAGGCGGCTTTGCGCCACAAGATGTATGCCACCTTCATGGCCAAGCCGCACGCCAAGGAGCCCGGCAGCGCGATGCACATTCACCAGAGCATCGTCGACAAGAAGACCCGCAAGAATATCTTCAGCAATCCCGATGGCACGCCCTCGGCGCTGTTCTTCTCGCACATTGCCGGGCTGCAGCGCTACATCCCGGCGGCGATGTCGCTGTTCTGCTCCAACGTCAACTCCTACCGCCGCATGACCCGCTACCTGTCGGCGCCGATCAACGTGCAGTGGGGTTACGACAACCGCACCGCCGGGCTGCGGGTGCCGATGTCGGCGCCCGAGGCACGCCGGATCGAGAACCGTGTCGGCGGTGCCGATGCCAATCCGTATATCGCCATTGCGGCATCGCTGGCCTGCGGCTATCTCGGCATGATCGAAGGGCTCAAGCCGACCGAGCCGGTGTCGGGTAGCGCGCACGACATGCCGTATTCCCTGCCGCGTTCGCTCGACGAAGCCCTGGCACGGCTGCGCGACTGCGACCCGCTACTACAGATCCTGGGCGAGCCGTTCGTCGCCGCCTATACCATCGTCAAGCAATCCGAGCACGAGGTGTTCCTGCAGGTGATCAGCTCCTGGGAACGCGAACACCTGCTGTTGAATGTCTAGCCGGGGGCGGCCGTCCCTGCGTTATCATTTCTGAAAAGCCAGAGGGAGGGACAGACCATTGGCGCGACCTGCTGACACGCGCTTGCCGGCGGCGGCACTGATCGCGCTGCTACTGCTCGCGGCCTGCGGTGGTCAACCAGCGACCTCCAGCGGTCATCCGATCATCGGCGGTACCACGGCCGATGGCGAGCCGATCGACGTCGAGAAGGTCCTGAACGTCTACAACTGGTCGGACTACATCGACCCCGGGACGGTGCCGGCCTTTGAGAAGGAATACGGCATAAAGGTCAACTACGACGTATTTGACTCCAACGAGGTGCTCGAGACCAAGCTGCTTTCCGGACGCACCGGCTATGACGTGGTGGTGCCGTCGGCGTCCTTTATGCAGCGCCAGATCCAGGCCGGGGTGTTTCGCAAGCTCGACAAATCGCTGCTGCCCAACCTCAAGAACGAGGATCCGGAGATTACTCGCCGCATCGAGATCAACGATCCGGGCAATCAGTACGGGGTGAACTACTTCTGGGGCACTTCCGGAGTCGGCTACAACCGGGAGCAGGTCGATTCGGCGATGCCGAACGCGCCGGTGAACAGCTTCGCCATGGTGTTCGATCCCAACGTCGTCAAGAATTTCAAGAAATGCGGCGTCTCGGTGTTGGATGCCCCGGACGAGGTGGTCAGCACCGCGCTGGTCTACCTCGGCATCGATCCGAACAGCGAATCGCTGGATGATCTGCGCGCGGCGGAGAAGCTGCTGCTGGCGGTGCGTCCCTACATCAGCTACATCAACTCGTCGAAGTACATCGAAGATCTCGCCAACGGCGATATCTGCGTGGCGCTGGGCTGGAGCGGGGATTTCGGCCAGTCACGCATCCGCGCCAAGGAAGCCGACAAGCCCTACCACATCGAAAACAATGCACCCAAGGAAGGGGCGATCATGTTCTTCGACATGCTGGCCATTCCGGCCGACGCGCCTCATCCGTACAACGCCCACCTGTTCATCAACTACCTGCTGCGTCCGGATGTGGCGGCCAGAAACTCGAATACCATGCACTACACCAACAGCAACGCCGCCTCATACAAGCTGATCGATCCGGCTGTGTACAAGGAGATCTACCCCACCCCAGAGCAGATCGCGCGCATGCAGCCCGACCTGTCGCATACCCTGGCTTACACGCGCGAACTCAATCGCACCTGGACGCGATTCAAGACCGGACATTGACGTCCACGGACGGAATTTCCACCGATGTCGCAAAGCCATCTGCAGCTCGAGGGGGTCAGCAAGCGCTTCGGCGATTTCGTTGCGGTCAACAATGTCACGCTCGGCGTCGAGCGTGGCGAGATCTTCTGCCTGCTGGGCGCGTCCGGATGCGGCAAGACCACGCTGCTGCGGCTGCTGGCGGGCTTCGAGACACCGAGCGCCGGCCGGCTGCTGATCGATGGAGAGGATCTGGCGTCGATCCCGCCCTATCGGCGACCGATCAACATGATGTTCCAGTCGTATGCGCTGTTTCCGCACATGACCGTGGAGCGCAACGTTGCCTTCGGCCTGGAGCAGGAGCGTCTGAGCAAGGCGGAGATTTCGCGCCGGGTCGGGGAGATCCTGGAAATTGTGCGTATGGGGCCGTATCTGAAGCGCAAGCCGCATCAGCTTTCCGGCGGCCAGCGACAGCGTGTGGCGCTGGCACGCGCGCTGGCCAAGCGACCGAAATTGCTGCTGCTCGACGAGCCGCTCGGTGCGCTGGACCGAAAGCTGCGCGAGCACACGCAGTTCGAGCTGATCAATATCCAGCAGCAGCTCGGTGTCACCTTCGTGGTGGTGACGCACGATCAGGAGGAGGCCATGACGCTGGCAAGCCGCATCGGCGTCATGGATCGGGGCGAGATCGTGCAGGTTGGAACGCCGCGGCAGATCTATGAATTTCCGCAGACTCGATTCGTAGCGGATTTCATCGGGTCGATCAACCTGTTCGAGGGCCATCTGGTTGAAGATGAGCCGGATTTCGTGCGTGTACAGTGCCCGGAACTTCCGGCACCGGTGCTGATCGACCACGGTATCAGCGCTGCTCCGAGTGCACCGCTGTGGATCGCCGTGCGGCCCGAGAAAATCAATCTGGCGGCCAGCGGCCACGGCCATCCGGACAATTGGGCCCATGGAGTCATTCGCGAAGTCGCCTATCTAGGAGACTGGTCGGTGTTCCTGGTGCGGCTCGATTCAGGGCGCGACGTGCGAGTTACCCTGGCCAACAACAGCCGCAAGCCGGAGGAGCAGTTCGTGCGCGACTCCGAGGTATTCCTGAGCTGGGACGCCTCCAGTCCCGTCGTTGGCAGCATCTGACCAGTCCGATGTGGCAGCGCCTGCACCGAAGCCTGAGTGTCGATCGTCTAGGTCGGCCAATCTCGACTGCCGTACCGATGCTTTGGCTCATGCTGTTCTTTCTTGTGCCGTTTCTGATCGTGCTCAAGTTGTCGTTCTCCGAGGCGCTGATCGCAATGCCGCCGTATGCGCCGCTGATCGAATGGAGCCGCGATCAGATGCTAGCGATCAAGCTGCACTTCGCCAACTATCACTTCCTGTTCACCGACTCGCTGTACCTGGATTCGTTCCTGTATTCGCTCAAGGTCGCCGCTGTGTCGACGCTGATCTGTCTGTTGCTGGGCTATCCGATGGCACTGGGCATCGCACGCGCGCCCCCGGCCCGCCGCAGCCTGCTGCTGATGCTGATCATCCTGCCGTTCTGGACCTCGTTCCTGCTGCGTATCTATGCCTGGATCGGCCTGCTCAAGGACGACGGACTCATCAACAATCTGCTGCTGTGGCTGCACCTTGTCAGTGAGCCGATACAGATGGTCAATACCTCGTTCGCGGTCTACATCGGCATCGTGTACTCGTACCTGCCATTCATGGTCCTGCCGCTGTACGCGAATCTGGAGAAGCACGATGCCACGCTGCTGGAGGCCGCGGCGGATCTGGGCGCAGCGCCGTGGAAGGCCTTCGTGCGGATCACGGCACCACTGTCGCTTCCGGGTGTGATCGCCGGCGCCATGCTGGTGTTCATACCGGCGGTGGGCGAGTACGTGATTCCCACGCTGCTGGGATCAGCCAATCAGCTCATGATCGGCCGGGTGTTGTCGGATGAGTTTTTCGAGAATCGCGACTGGCCGGTCGCCAGCGCGGTGGCGATCCTGATCCTGATTATCCTGATGGGTCCGATCGTCATCTTCCAGCGCTACCGCAGCCGCGAACTACAGAGCATCGCGTGAACCGCCGCCGATCCATGCTGCTGCCGAGTGCGTTGGCGTTCGGGTTCGCATTTCTGTACGTGCCGATCCTGTCCATGATCGTGTATTCGTTTAACGCGTCGAAACTGGTGACGGTGTGGGATGCCGCGCACTCGCCGACGCTGAAATGGTACGGCCAGCTGCTCCACAACAACCAGATCATCGATGCCGCGCTGCTGTCGCTGAAGGTGGCGGTCATGAACGCCACCGGCGCGGTGATCCTGGGCACGATGGCAGGGTTTGCGTTGGTGCGATTCGG
The DNA here is from genome assembly GCA_036502265.1 of Steroidobacteraceae bacterium. Taxonomy (GTDB): domain Bacteria; phylum Pseudomonadota; class Gammaproteobacteria; order Steroidobacterales; family Steroidobacteraceae; genus FEN-1191. Next base: position 12,218 of record DASXYW010000063.1, read on the forward strand.
CCGCTTTCGCGGCCGCGGACTGCTGGGCGCGCTGACTACGGCGCCGCTGGTGCTGCCGGAGATCATCACCGGCCTGTCGATGCTGCTGCTGTTCGTGGCCATGGAGCAGCTGATCGGCTGGCCGGCGGGCCGTGGTGTCACCACGATCACAATCGCCCACATCAGCTTCTCGCTGTCGTACGTTGCAGTGATCGTGCAGGCACGGCTGGTCGGTTTCGATGAGTCGCTGGAAGAAGCCGCGCTCGACCTTGGCGCCCGCCCACAGACGGTGTTCCGGCGCATTACGCTGCCGCTGATCGCACCGGCGTTGCTGTCCGGCTGGCTGTTGTCGTTTACGCTATCGTGGGATGATGTCGTGATATCCCAGTTCGTGGCAGGCCCGGGATCGAGTACATTGCCGATGGTCATCTTCTCCAAGGTGCGTCTGGGCGTGAGCCCGGATGTGAACGCGCTGGCGACGTTGATGGTGTCGTTGGTCACAGTGGGCGTGATTGCATCGGCGCTGTTGGTGCAACGGCACGAGCGGCGCCTGGCGCGCGAAATGCGCATGGCGTTGGCGACGCCCTAGGTCGCCGGACCCCATGGCGAATCCGATCCTGCTGGGTCTCGACGTCGGCGGCTCCTCCATCAAGGCTGGGTTGGTGGATACCAGCCGCGGCACCCTGACCACAGTGTTGCGCTCCGTGCCCACGCCGACACCGTCCACGCCGGACGCGGTGCTGCAGGCCTGCGCCCAGATCGATCGTGAATTCGGGGGCAGCGGGCCGGTCGGTCTGGCGTTCCCGTCGGTGGTGCAGGCGGGCATCGCCCGCACCGCCGCCAACGTCGATAAATCCTGGATCGGCTGCACCGGTGGAGCGCGGCTGTCGAAGCTGATCGGACGGCCGGTGGTTTTTTTGAACGACGCGGACGCAGCCGGCGTGGCCGAGATGTCCGCCGGCGGGGCCGGCAAGGATGCCAACGGCGTCGTGATCATGCTCACCTTCGGCACCGGCATCGGCTCGGCGTTATTCCTCGACGGCGAGCTGGTCCCCAACACCGAATTCGGGCATCTGGAGTTTCACGGACAGGACGCTGAGTTCACGGCCTCGGCGCGCGTGCGCACCGAGGAGCGCCTCGATTGGCCAACCTGGTGTGCACGGGTGAATGACTATCTGGGGCGGGTGCACGGCCTGTTTTGGCCCGACCTGTTCATCATCGGCGGCTCGATCAGCGAGGACTTCAACCAGTTCGGCCATCTGCTGAACAGTCGGGCCGAAATTCGGCGTGCTGCCCACGGAGCCCAGGCCGGTGTCGTGGGCGCGGCATTCGCCGCCGCTCAGCGGCAGCAGCGCTAGCGTGACCGTCCGCAGCAAGCTGCCTCGCGTCGGCACCACCATTTTCACCATCATGTCGCGGCGCGCGGCCGAGCTCGGCGCCATCAACCTTGGCCAGGGTTTTCCCGACTACGACATCGATCCTCGCCTGGGCGAGCTGGTGCACGAGGCCATGCTGGCCGGCCACAATCAATATGCGCCGATGCCGGGCGTGCCGATGCTGCGCGAGGCTATCGCCGCCAAGCTTGCACGCAGCTACGCAGTGCGTATCGATCCGGAGCAGGAGATCACCGTGACGCTCGGCGCCACCGAGGCGATCTATTCGGCGGTACAGGCGCTGGTTGGGTCGGGCGATCAGGTGCTGGTATTTGATCCCAGCTACGATTCCTATGAGCCGGCGGTGCAGCTTGCCGGTGCCGAGTGTGTGCACATACCGCTGCAGCCGCCCCAGTTCCGCTATGACTGGGCGCGGATCAGGGCGGCACTCACCGAGCGCACCCGATTGCTGATCATCAATTCGCCCCATAATCCAGCCTGCACCTGCCTGAGCGAGCAGGACCTGACCGAGCTTGCCGCCTTGCTGCACGGTCGCGACATCCGCCTGATCTCTGATGAGGTATACGAGCACATCGTGTTCGACGGACAGCGACACCACAGCGTCCTGGCCCGTGAGGCATTGCGCGAGCGCAGCGTGGCGGTGTTCTCCTTTGGCAAAACGCTACAGGCCACCGGTTTGCGGGTGGGATACGCAGTGGCGCCGGCAGCGTTCACCGCGGAGCTGCGCAAGGTACATCAGTTCAATACATTCACCATCGCCACGGCCCTGCAAGTGGCGATCGCGCACTACCTACGCGAGCATCCGGATTGTGGCGACGATCTGCCACGGTTCCTGGGGGCGAAACGCGACCGGCTGATCTCGGCCCTGAGCGGCAGCGGCCTGACGTTACCTGCGGCGCAAGGATCATTCTTTCAATTGATCGACTATGGCGCGCTGAGTGACGCCACCGACACGCAATTTGCCGATCAGCTGGTGAGCCAGGCCGGCGTGGCGAGCATTCCGCTGTCGGTGTTTTACCAGCGTCCCCCGCCGATGACTTTGCTGCGGCTGTGCTTCGCCAAGCGCGACGAGACGCTGGACCAGGGTGCGGCAAGGCTGCAGGCTTTCGCACGCACGCACATGGCGGGACCAAGGAATCGATCATGAAAAAGTCCACCCGGGTCAACCATCCGCCCACGGTATCGGTGCCGCCCGACAACCGGCCGCTGGTGGCGCCGATCTATCAGACCGTCAAGTTCGAGTTCGACACGGTCGAGGAGACGGTGCGCGCGCTCGGCGGTGAGCGTCCTGGTTTTTTCTATCTTCGCACCTCCAATCCCACCACCCGGGCGCTGGAGCTGTCGCTGGCGGAGCTGCAGGGACGCGAGGACTGTCTGGTGTGCTCATCCGGGGTCGGCGCGGTCGCGCAGACGCTGCTGGCGCTGACGCGCCAGGGTGATCACGTGCTGTGCTTCCTGGAGAGCTACGGGCCGACCCGCCACCTGATCCGTCGCACGCTTGGCCGATTTGGTGTCGATCACACGCTGGCGTCGATCCTGGATCTGGACGCTATCGAGCGCACGCTCGTGGCGCGGCCCACGCGCCTTGTGATCTTCGAGAGTCCGACCAATCCAATCAATCGGATCGCGGACATCGGCGCAATCACTCGCCTGGCGCGTGCTCACGGCGTCTTGACCCTGCTCGACAACACCTTCGCCGGCGTGCATCAGCACGCCGACTACGACATCGACTTTTATCTGCATAGCCTGACCAAGTTCGTTTCCGGGCACGGCGACGTAATGGGTGGCGCCGTCATTGCCAGTACCGAGCTGCTCGATCGATTGCGCACGGATTTCAGAAACCTGGGCGGAGCACTGGATCCGCACGCGGCGTTTCTCATGCAGCGCGGTCTCAAGACCTATTTCGTGCGCTACCAGGCGCAGTGTGCCGGCGCCCAGCGAATCGCCGAGCACCTTGCGGCGCATCCGGCCGTAGAGCACACCCACTACCCCGGGCTCGCATCGCACCCGCAGCACGCCCTGGCGCGCGCGCAGATGATCGACTTCGGCGCCGTGGTCTCGATTGATTTGCGCGCCGGGGCCGAGGCAGCGCGCCGCTGCGCCGATCGGCTGCAACTGTTCGCCATGGCCGCCAGTCTGGGCGCCACGGATTCGCTGGTAATGCCCTCGCAGCTGCTCGGCAGCCGCGATCTGACCGAGGCGCAGCAACGTCAGGCCGGCATCATGCCGGGTACGGTGAGATTATCCATCGGGCTGGAGGATCCGGACGATCTGATCGCCGACATCGATCAGGCGCTGCAGGCGTCCTGATTCACTTACAGCAGACCGAACACGGCGACACCGCTCGGTGTGCCAACGAACACCTTGCCGTTGCCGACCACGGGCGTGATGTACTTGTTGCCATTGCCGAAGCTGTCGCGCGTGCCTGCCTGGGTGCTGTTGTAGTACTCCACCGCCAGATTGGAAGGATTGTAGGCATGTAGCACGGCGGCACTGCCGACATTGCTCTCGGCGGCCCACAGGATCGCATCGCCGGTGCCGTTGGCGGATATCGAGGGCGATGCGCCCGGATAGGCGAACGTGACAGCCGACTGCGAGGTCGCCGAACCCGGCAGCCGTGCGGCATTGAGAGCGTACTGCTTCAGGGTTCCGCCCACATCCGCGAAGTAAATGCTGCCGTTGAAATACACCGGCGCGGAGAACACCCGCCCGGACAGTGCCGCGGGTAGTTCCTGATAGATCTGGTTGGCGCTGGCGTTGAATTTGCCCATGTTGTCGCGGTCCAGCAGGTACAAGTTGGTGTCCTTGCCTGCCGCCAGCATCAGATGGCGCGTGGCGCCGGAACCATCCACCTGATCCGGCAGCAACAGCGGGGAGCCGGAGCCCAGATCCACGTCGCCCTGGGATTCCACCGTGGTATTCAAGGGAGTGAAGTAGTCGCTCACAACGAGCGCGCCGCCGGTGTTCAACGCCATCTTGACCGCAGCGTTGCCATAGTCGGCGTGCGCGGGCAGGTTGCCGGCGGCCAGTGTGGTATCGAAGATGCCGTTGCCGAGCAGGGTGTAGAGCGAGCCATCCGCATCGGCCGCCACGCCGGCAACGTCCCAGATGCCGCCCTGAGTGCCGTTGGGGGTCAGGTTGAGCACCTGTGACTGCGTCAATGTGGTCGCGTTGTACGCGATGACCCAGCCGTTGTACGCACCGTCATCGCAGTGCGAGGCCCAGATCGTAAACACCTGACCTTGCTGCAGCAGCAGCGCGCCGCGCTCCTTGTATTGATCCGCGACGAAGCCAACCTGTCCGCCGGCGCCGTAGGCGGTACCCGGATAGGTGGCCTCGATTGAGACCGGTGCCATTCGATCGGCCAGTGATACCAGATCCAGCGCGTGCAGGCGCTGGTAGTAGGTACCGTTGCCATTCTTCGACATGGCGACCACGAACAGCGTGCCATTGGGGCCGATGCTGCGATCGATGACCGGGGTCGAGGTGATGCCGATCTCCGGCGTCACCTGGCTGCAGGCGCGCGCATCGCTCGGGGTCTCACCGGAACCAAGCAGCGATATGTGCTGTAGCAGCGCGCCGCTGTCGGCATCGTAGGCATAGATCGTGTCGTGTTCGCTCGCGACGTATACGACATCGTGGACACCGCCGTTGATCGTAAGCTTGGTGACGATCAATGGAGCCGCGTCGACCAGGCCGTCGGCCGCCAATATTCGGAGCAGCCCGAAGTTCGAACTGTTGACGGTGGCAGGTGTCAGCGTGCTCTCGTGCAGATTCTGGCCGGTGCGCATGGCATCGTAGTGGTACGTCAGCACATCGGTGGTGCCGACGGCACCGCTACTACTGCTGCTGCTACTACTACTGCTGCTGCCTGCTCCGCTGGACGCACTGTTGTCGGTGGAACCGCCTGCAGTGGGATCAACTGAAACGCTGCCATTGCCGCAGGCAATGAGCAGTACGGCGATCGCAGATGCGAGCAGCGGTGTGCGGAGCGATGGGGTCATTAAACTGTCCCTGGTTTGGCTGCCCTTAGTACCACGGCCCATCCGGCCAACGCCATCATCTATTGGCTCGAGTTACCGGTGTGTCGCCAATTGGCGTCAGACCCGCGGCAGGCCAATGTCGGACGGCCCGCGCGCGGGCGACTACCGCGTCGTCGTTATGTCGAGCAGCTGCACAAGATGCTGCTTCCACACGGAAGCGGCCATCATCGTGTCGTGTCCGCGCGAATCGACGGTGGAGGGCGTGAGGATCATGCGACCGCCGGGCACGCGGCGTATGTCGCGCTCGAGAATTCCGAGCTCGGGTGGATTGATCAGATCGTCGTTGAAGTTGACTGCCAGCAACGGCGCGCGAATCTGCTCCAGGCGCGGTCCCGGATCGTAGTCGCGCGAGGCCTCGATCAAATACAAGTAGTCGGTGGTATCGTGCAGCGGTAACGCCGCATCGATCGCCGCATCGAACCCAGCATCGGTGTCCTTCAGTGTCGGCATCTGCTGATACCGCAGCGGTGCATTGCTGCTCATCAGATACATGATCTGCAGCGCTGTGCGCAGACTCGGCGGCTGGATGCGGTAGTCGCCGCCGCGCCAGTCGGGATCGTTGCGGATGGCATCGATGATTATGCGGCGCCAGACCCGATTGCGGCCGCTGATCTGTGTCGGCAGAGCGCCCAGCGGCAGCAAAGCATCCATGAAATCCGGATACTCCTCGCCCCACAACCAGGTATGCATGCCACCCATCGACGTGCCCATGACCAGCCGCAGGTGATCGATGCCCAGGCCGGCGGTGAGCAGGCGGTGTTGCGCGGCCACCATGTCGCGATAGCCGTAGCGCGGGAATCTCGCCCGCAAGCCGTCGCTGGGTCGGGACGAGCGGCCATGGCCGATGCCATCGGGCAGGACGATGAAAAATTTTCCAGCATCCAGTGGCTGGCCGGGCCCGAACAACTCGCCGGCAAAATCCGGCCCGAGGAATTGGGCACCGTTGCCACTGGTGCTATGCAGGACCAGCACCGCATTGCGCACCACTCCCTGCGCATCGCGCCGCGCTTGTCCCAGCGTGCGGTAGTGGATACGCAGGGTCGGCAGACGCTCTCCGGTCTCGAATTGAAAATCGGTCAGCTCGTGGTCGCTCTCAACCGGTTTCAAGCCGTGGGGCACGATCTGTGCGGGACTCACATCATTCATCGCGCTGCCTCCGGCATCGAGAATAGCGCGCTCGAGCGCGCGATGTTAAGTCCTGCGAGCTGTGGCTCGCGCTACAATGAAGGGGCCGCACGCATGGCGGCGCCGCACATCCCATTCCGGCCGCATGTCCCGACGTCGATTCCTTCAGGCTGGAGCAGCCTTGGCCGCGAGCACACTGCCTTTGGCGCGGGCGGTACGCGCAGCGAATGCCTCTGCGGTGCCGCTCAAGCGGCTGGGTGCGTCGAATCCGTTCGACTACGCGCAGCTGAAGGGGCAGGCACATGCGCTGGCCGCCGCGCCCTACAAGTCCCCCAGTCTGGCACTGCCGCCGCAGCTCGCCACGCTCGACTGGGATCGATGGCAGGCAATCCGCTTTCGCGACGATCACTCGCTGTGGGCCGGCGATGGAGCGTGGTTCCAGGCGCGTTTCTTTCATCTCGGATTTACCGTCGTGAAACCGGTGCGCATGTATAGCGTCGAGAACGGCCAGGCGCAGGAGCTGGCCTACGACTCGGCGATGTTCGACTACAGCCGCAGTGGCGTCGATGGACACAAGCTGCCGGCGAATCTGGGCTTCGCCGGATTTCGACTGCTGTTTCACTCCGACTGGACGCGCGACATCGCAGCCTTCCAGGGCGCTTCGTACTTCCGCGCGGTCGATGGGGACAAGCAGTACGGCATGTCTCAGCGCGGGCTGGCGATTGACTGCGGCATGAATCGGCCGGAGGAATTTCCGGACTTTGTCGCCTATTACCTGGAGCCACCGCCCAAGAACTCCAGTCAGGTCACGGTCTACGGATTGCTCGACTCGCCGAGCGTCGCGGGCGCCTACCGGTTCATCATCGATGTCGCTGACACCATCGTGATGGACGTGGATGCGGCACTGTATCCGCGCAAGGCGATCGAGCGCCTCGGCGTCGCCCCCGGCACCAGCATGTTTCTGTTTGGCTCCAATGATCGGCGCGTGGACAACGACTGGCGACCCTCGATTCATGATTCCGACGGCCTGCAGATCTACAATGGCGGCGGCGAATGGCTGTGGCGGCCTCTGGTCAACCCACCGACCATACGGGTGAATTCGTTCGTAGACGACTCGCCGCGCGGTTTCGGGCTGATGCAACGCGACCGCAACTTCGATCACTATCAGGACGATGGGGTGTTCTACGACTTGCGCCCCAGCGTGTGGGTGCAGCCCAAGAGTGGCTGGGGTAAGGGGCAGGTAATGCTGGTTGAGCTGCCGACCAGTGACGAGACTGCCGACAACATCGTGGCGTTCTGGAATCCGGCCGACAAGCCGCAGCATGGCCAGGAGCTGCTGTTTGGCTATCGGCTGTACTGGTGCCGCTACAACCCGATCAGTTGCCCGCTGGCGCAAGTGCAGGCGACTCGTACCGGCATCGGCGGCGTCGTGGGGCAGAAGCGCAGCTACTTCTCCTGGCGCTTCGTGGTCGACTTCGCCGGCGGACGATTCCCGCTGCTCGGCGAGGACGCGCGCGTGCAGCCGATGATCACCGCGTCGCGCGGGCAGATCGAGATCACCTCGGCGCGGCCGCTGCATGCGATCAACGGCTGGCGCGCGATGTTCGATCTGAAGCCGGCCGACGAGAGTACTGATCCGATTGACCTGCGGCTGTTCCTGGCGCTGAACGGCGAGGCACTGACTGAGACCTGGGTCTACCAGTACACGCCACCGGCGCCGGCACAGCGAAAGTTTTAATTTCGATATCGGCGATATCGGCTAAAGGTTTCTGATCAGCGCATCACCGAACTCGCTGCACTTGACCTTGGTCGCGCCCTCCATCAGCCGGGCGAAGTCGTAGGTCACAATCTTTTGGCCGATGGTCCTGTCCATCGCCCGAATGACGGCGTCCGCGGCCTCCGTCCAGCCCATGTACCGCAGCATCATCTCCCCCGAGAGAACCACCGAACCGGGATTGACCTGGTCCAGATCGGCGTACTTGGGCGCGGTGCCGTGTGTCGCCTCGAACACCGCGTGGCCGGTCATGTAGTTGATGTTGGCGCCCGGTGCGATGCCGATGCCGCCCACCTGCGCCGCCAGCGCATCCGATAGATAGTCGCCGTTGAGGTTCATCGTGGCGACCACGTCGAATTCATCGGCGCGCGTCAACACCTGCTGCAAAGTGATATCCGCGATGGCGTCCTTGACGAGCACCTTGCCACCCTTGAGCGCCGCGGCCTGTTCATCGTTGGCAACTTTTTCGCCGCTCGCGGCCTTGGTGCGCTCCCATTGCAGCCAGGTATACACGCGATCGGCAAATTCGCGTTCGGCCAGCGCATAGGCCCAGGTTCGAAACGATCCTTCAGTGAACTTGAGAATATTGCCCTTGTGCACGATCGTCACGCTCTTGCGCCGGTTGCTAATCGCGTAATCGACGGCCGCGCGAAACAGGCGCTCGGTGCCTTCGATGGAGATGTTTTTTATGCCGATGCCGCTGCTATTGGGAAAGCGGATCTTGGCGTAGTGCTTAGGGAAGTTGCTCTTCAGCAACTCAAGGAACTTGCGATTGTCCTCCGTGCCCTGCTCGAACTCGATGCCGGAGTACAGGTCCTCGGTGTTCTCGCGGAAGATCACCATATCGACTTTTTCCGGTGCCTTGACCGGGGAGGGCACGCCCTTGAACCAGCGCACCGGTCGCAGACACACGTACAGATCCAGCAGCTGTCGCAGCGCCACGTTGAGTGAGCGGATGCCGCCACCGACCGGAGTGGTCAATGGCCCCTTGATCGACACCAGAAATTCGCGACAGGCCGCAACGGTCTCGTCCGGCAGCCAGCTCTTGAAGGCGTTGAAGGATTTCTCGCCGGCGTATACCTCCATCCATTCGATCTTGCGGCGATTGCCGTAAGCTTTCTGCACGGCTCCATCGAGCACGCGCACGCTGGCGCGCCAGATGTCGCGCCCGGTGCCGTCGCCCTCGATGAACGGGATGACTGGGTGGTCGGGGACGGAGAGCTTGCCGTTGCCGATCGATATCTTTTGGCCGCCAGCCGGCACCGCCGGCTTGGCAGAAGTCGGGTCGGGATTGGTCATGACGGGAATCCAGCCGGTGGAAGCTGAGGAAATGCTATCACAGCAGGACTTCGCGCGACCGTGACGGCGCGCGGGATTGCTAGAATGCATCAATAATGTCTGCCACGCTGCAATCAACGCCCACGCGCGACGGCTTCTGGATGCCGGCGGAGTTCGAGCCCCATGCCGGTTGCTGGATGCTCTGGCCCGAGCGTGCCGACAACTGGCGCGGGCGGGCGCTGCCGGCGCAGCGAGCGTTCGCCGCCACCGCCGCAGCCATCGCTCGCTTCGAGCCGGTAACCATCGGCGTATCAGCGCGGCAGTTTGCAGCGGCCCGCGCGGCGTTGTCGGCCGACGTGCGGGTGGTCGAGCTATCGAGCGATGATGCCTGGATGCGCGATGTCGGCCCGACGTTCCTGGTCAATGGCGCGGGCGCCGTGCGGGGCGTGCAATGGCGCTTCAACGCCTGGGGCGGCCTATATGGCGACTTTCGCAGCGATCAGCAGGTCGCGCAGAAGGTGCTCGAGCTGAGCCGGTGCCAGCGCTATTGCGCGCCGTTGATCAACGAGGGCGGTGCGATTCATGTGGACGGTCAGGGCACGGTACTGGTCACCGAGCAATGTCTGCTGCGCCGAAATCGCGCGCTGAGCCGTCCGGCCATCGAGACACTGCTGAAGCGATACCTGGGCGCGAGCCAGGTCATCTGGCTGGGGCAGGGCGTGATCGATGATGAGACCGGCGGCCATATCGACAATCTGGCCTGCTTTGCGCGTCCCGGTGAGGTGTGTCTCACCTGGTGCGACGACCCAGCCGATCCGCAGTGGCGGGTATCACAGGACGCCTGGGAACGACTCAAGGATGCGCGCGATGCGCGCGGGCGGCGCCTGCGGGTACACAAGCTGCCATCGCCGGGACCCCTCTACATGACGCGCCGCGAGGCGGCTGGCATCGCCCCAAGCGGCGACATCCGTCCGCTGCGTGCGGGGCAGCGGTTGGCCGCCAGCTACGTCAACTTCTATCTTGCCAACGGGGCCGTCATGGTACCGGCGCTGGATGCTCGCACCGACGCGGCGGCGCGACGGGTGCTGCGCGGCGTGTTTCCGCGCCGCCGGATCGTCAGCATTGCCGCCCGCGAAATCCTGCTCGGCGGTGGCAACCTGCACTGCATCACGCAGCAGCAGCCGCGGGCGCACCAAAGCTAGAGAGCCGCGAGTTCGCGCGCGGCATCGGCCAGCCATTCCTGCTGCATCTTGCGATAGTGCCGCGGGGCGAGTCGCGCATGATCCAGCAGCTCGGTCAGCACGCGGCGCGCATGGTCGGCCTGTCCGCTGGCCCGTAGCAGCCGCGCATAACGCAATGGGGCCTCGGCGCCGGCGTAGTACCTGCTGACCGCCGCATATTCTTGCAGCGCCTTGTCGCGGTTGCCTTCGCCCTCAAGCGAGCGGGCATAGAGCAGATGACCGTCGGGCGAGCGGAATTCCGGGTTTTGCGCGATCAGCGAATCCAGAGTCGAGCGCGCTTCGGCGAATGCGCCGGCCGCGAACTGCGCGCGCGCCAGTCCGAGCATCAGGTCCGGATCGTGTTCGTACAGACCGGCCAGCGCCTGGCGATAGGTGGCCACCGCTTCCTGCGCGCGTCCCTGGCGCAGCAGTTCGTCGGCATATCGTTGGCGGCTGGCCACGTCGCCGACGGCGCGCGCTTCATCCTCGTATCGACGCAGGTTCTGTTCCGGGTCCAGCGCCTTGCGCATGCCCTGCATCGCCCGTCGCGTTCCACGGCTCGAGAACAAGCTCGGCAGCAGTTCAATCAGGATATAGGCGAGCGAGCCGGCCAGTGGTATCAGCGCGATCGCCAGGATCCACAGGCCGTTGCGGCCGGTGCGAATGCAGTGAACGATCAGCACCACCTGGATGCCGAGTGAAATCAGGAATGCCGGGCCCATACGGGCAAGCTTAATGGCTGGCAACTGCCTGCGGTAGCGCGGCCTGCGCCGCCGGCAGGGTGCTAGCGGAGCACATGTTAAGATCGGCGCCGCGGCTCCATCGGCCGTGACGGTGAATGGGTATTGCAAGAACACTCGTTCTGACGGCGCTGCTGATCGTCGCTTCGACGGCCAGGGCGCAGCAGTCATCGATGGCCGACGCGGGCAAACCGCCCACTCCGGGGCGGGCGCGCATCGGACTGGTGCTCTCCGGCGGCGGCGCGCGCGGTGCGGCTCACATCGGCGTATTGAAGATGCTCGACCAGCTGCGCGTGCCGGTCGATGTGATCGCCGGCACCAGCATGGGAGCGGTGGTCGGCGGGCTGTATGCCAGCGGCATGTCGGGCGAGGAGATCGAGCACGCCCTGGCGACGATCGATTGGCAGGCCGCGTTTCGCGACCGTCCGCCGCGCACCGAACTGGATTACCGCCGAAAGGAAGAGGACCGGGAGTTTCTGGTCAACCTGCCGGTCGGCCTGCAGGGGCGCAAGCTGGTCATCCCCAAGGGCCTGGTGCAGGGCCAGATGCTGACCGAGACCTTGCGTCAGCTCACCCTGCCGGTCGCGACGATCAAGGATTTCGATCGACTGCCGACGCGCTTTCGCGCTGTGGCCACCAACCTGGAGACTGGAGCCAAGCGGGTACTTGGAGCCGGCGACCTGACTAGTGCCATGCGAGCGAGCATGTCGGTGCCGGGGTTATTCGCACCAGTCGAGTATCAGGGCGAACTGCTGGTCGATGGCGGCCTGGCGGACAATCTGCCCGTCGATGTCGCGCGGGCCATGGGCGTGGACGTCTTGATCGTGGTGGACGCCGGGTTCCCGCTGCAGCCACGCAAGAGTCTAACGACGCTGCCCGGAATCACCAACCAGATGCTCTCAATCCTGCTGCGCAAGGACATCGAGCGGGACCTGTCGACGCTCGGGCCGAACGACGTCGTGGTCAAGCTCGAGCTGGGCGATTTCGCATCCTACGACTTCCCGGAGACGATGAAGATCGTCGATGCGGGCGTATCCGCGGCGCGGGCAGTGGAGGCACAACTCGCAGCGCTGGGCGTATCGGACGAGGATTACGCGCGCTATCAGGCGCAGCGGCACGCGGTTCGATCGGGACTGCCGAAGGTGGATTTCATCACCGTCGAGGCGGACTCGAAGAGCTATCAAAAGCCGATCGAAGACATGTTCAGCCAGTTCGAGGGCAAGACGATCGAACCCGAGGCACTCAAATCCGAGGTCGGAGCCCTGTATGGACGCGGCGATCTGGAAATGCTCGACTACCGCGTGGTGCAGGATCCGCTGGGGCGATCAGGCCTGGATTTCACGGCGCGGCGAAATTCCTGGGGCCCAAATTATTTGCGCTTCGGCATCGAACTGCAGGACGACTTCAAGGGCCAGAGCAGCTTCAATGCCGCCGGGCGTCTGGACTTCACCGAGCTCAATTCACTGGGCGCGGAGTCGGTCTGGGATGTGCAGGTCGGCACCGCGCCACTGCTCGCCACGGAGCTGTGGCTGCCGCTGTCGAACGTCGAGCGCTATTTCATCGCCCCCCACGCGCAGGTCGAATCGCATGATGTGGCACAGACCGTAAACGACCGGCAGGTCGGAAATTTCCGCGTCTCGAGCGTTGACTACGGCATCGACTTTGGGCGCGAGTTCAGCAATTGGGGGGAACTGCGAGTCGGCGCCGTGGAAAGCCACGGCAGCTCACGGGTCGACCTGGGCGTGAGCGCGCCGCGATCGGATTTTTCCGTCACGCAGTACTTTGTGCGCTTCGGCTACGACAGCCTTACCAGTGCCAATTTTCCCCGCAGCGGTCAGGCTCTGGTTGCCCAGGCGAGCATCGAGGACGGCGGGGGCGGGGAGCAGGGCACCGACCTGTTGACCATCGACTACCGGGCGGCGCACTCCTGGGCCCGCAATACGGTGGTGGCCTGGGTGACGACCGGCAGCACGATCGGCGGCAGCCAGGCGAACGTGCGCACCTTCTTTCCGCTGGGGGGATTTCTGAATCTCTCGGGTGTGCCAGCCGAAACCTTGTCCGGGCCGCAATTCGCAATCGGACGTCTGATCTATCTGCACAAGGTGGGTAACGGCGGCGAGGGCATCCTGGATGTGCCGGCGTACGTCGGCGCCTCATTCGAGGCCGGGAACATCTGGTCCAATCGCAGTCAGATCAGCCTGGGCGACACACGCAAGGATTTCTCGTTGTTCTTTGGCGCCGACACCTACATCGGGCCGGCCTATCTGGCGATCGGCTACGATGAATCCGGCATGACCGCCTTCTACCTGTTCCTGGGCCGCAGCTTTTAGAGCCGCTTACAGATTCCGGCTGGCGGCGAGGTTCTCCACCTTCTCGAATACCATGGCCGGTTTGTCGCCGACACGCGAGTATTCATGCTTGCGGCTCATCTCGGCCAATGCGGCGTCGCGCTCGGCAGTGGTCGCAAACCAATGCGTCCGATTCCATTCGGCCCCCATGATTTTTCGGAACGGATCGCCCCGACGAAGGCTGACACGGACCCCGTAAGCCTTGGGGCCATTGTTGGCGGGGCGGCGCAGGTTGTGTGGCTGGCAAACGACGCTCATAGTGCGCGGGGCTGCGGTTGAATCCGGTGAATTGAGCCCGATTGTAGCGGTAACCGGCAAGATAAGCGCGAGGATCCCCGCCATGCAATTAACCGACACACATTTCGTCAACGGTCACAGAATCAAGGAACCGTTTCCGGACGGGCTCGAACGCGCTCTGTTTGCAATGGGCTGCTTCTGGGGAGCGGAGAAGGAATTCTGGCAGCACCCCGGCGTCTACTCGACCGCGGTCGGCTATGCCGGCGGTCACTCGAAGGA